>DASXKQ010000319.1:0-89602 GCA_036496745.1 Polyangiaceae bacterium | reverse complement strand
GCGCACGAGCATGCGGTCGACGCGCACGGTATCGACGACGTTCTCCTCGGCGAGCAGCGGCAGACCCGCGGCCACGCGGCCGAGAACCTGTACCTCGATCAAGTCGTCGTCTGCGACCTTGACCGGGTTCGAGCTCGGCATGTTTTCGACGAGCTTGAGGGCTCGGCTCTTCATGTCTTCGCGGCGCAGGTAGCCCTTCCGCTCGAGCGCGCGCAGATGATCGTTCACACCGTTGGTGGAGCGAATCCCCATGTGCTCGCCGATCTCGCGGAGGGTCGGCGGGTAGCCGCGCTCCTCGATCGATTTGCGGATGTAGTCGAGGGTTTGCTCTTGGCGTTGGGTAAGCCCTTGCATGGCCGCCGGAGAGTACTGAACGGGTGTGAAGACGTCAAATTCCGTGATGCGTGCACAGAAGATTAGCTAAAAAACCTCGATATTTCAGGGGTTCAGCGGGGAGCTCGTCCGCAGCTCCCCAGGCGCTCCACACGCTGTCCATAGCTGCCCATCCGCTCGCCGGCGCTTTTGCGCAGGGGCCGGAGCCCTCAGAATTTGCCGCTCACCGAGAGGAACGTGAGCTTGTCGGTGGTCTCACGCAAGCGGCCGACCAGCATGCGCACGATGCTCCAGAGCACCTCGTACGCGAGATCCTTGTGCAAAAAAAGCAGGTCGTCGAAGCCGTCCTTCGGGATGGCGAGCAGCCGACAGCGCTCGTGCACGCGCGCGTCGGCGGAGCGCGGTGACTCGTCGAGCAGCGCCATTTCGCCGAAGACCTGACCCGGGCCGAGCACGGCGAGCGCCTCCTCTCCCATGCCGGGCACGTCGCGGCTGATGCGCACTCGGCCCTCCAAGATCAGGTAGAGCTTGTCCCCGACGTCTCCATGCTGAAATATTTTGGTGCCGAGCGCGTGGGTCTCTTCGCTCGCCACCTTCAGGATCAGATCGAGCGCTTGCGGTTTCAGTCCGGCAAAGAGGTCGATCTTGGCGAGCTGCTCGAGGCGTTCGTTCATTGGACCCACACTGAGACCACTACTCTAGATTAGGCCCATCGACCCAGCAATACACGATGGCGAGTGGGACCCGCGGCGAGCGCGGCTCTTCAACGATTGAAACGCACGATGAAGGGCGGGGTGCTGCCGCTGACGGGGTGCCCGTTCCGGTCGAGGCCGGCGCTGAACTGCTTGCGGAACGCGCAACTGCGCGCGAGCTTTCCGAAGCCGTTTCCGGGATCTTGTGTGACGGTCACGGCCTTCGGCAAGCCATCACTGCCGACGGTCACGACGAGCTGGACGACCGCTGAGTTGATGTCCTCGATGTCGGCCTCCGGCGGGAATCCGCAGTCGTTCCAGGAGCCGCCTTGAACTGGCATCGCGGGCTTGGACAAATCGATTGCGCTCGCCGTGCTCGCCACCGGTCCCGGCGGCGCCTTGCCGACGCCCGCGGGCTCGGCGCGCATATCGCGCACGGCCGTCTTCGATGTGCCGGTCGAAGCAGTGACACCGCCCGAGTATTGGTCGCCGCTACCCGTCACGAACGTATTGCCCGTCAGATCGAGCGGCTCGTTGGGATCGGCTTCTTGCGCGAGGACCTTGCCCGCTTGCGCTGCTGCGGGCGGCGGTGGCGGCGCAGCGTTCGCCGCGGCTGGCGGTGGCGCCTTTTGCTCGGGCTCGGGCTCCTGCGCGGGCGGTGGCGGCGGGAGCGGCGGGGGCGTCAGATCGATGTCGAACTGCTGGTGCAGTCGTTCGCGGATCTGTTCGCGGATCTCGACGGTGAACGCGAGTACCGCTCCGAGGGTGTGTGCGGCCTGCGCGGCAACGGCCCCGTGCGTGATCAACGCACCGAGCAGGCCGATCCACGCGCCTCTGCGTGCCGCACGTCCACCCAGGCGCAGGATCGGACCGAGTGGATCCGAAGCGAGTGGGCCTTCGCTTTCGTTCGGCAGCAACCGCTCGGCTCTGCTCGTCATCGTCGGCTACTTGCCCGGTGCCGTTTCTACCGGCACAGGCTGGACATCCGCTGGAGTGACTGCGAACGCGATCTTGGCGACGCCCGAACGCTTGAGCAGATCGAGCACGTGGATCACGCGCCCGTGCTCGACCTTGCGATCCGCGCGAATCACGGCGCGCAAATCGGGGGTCTTTAGTTTGGCGGCTCTGGCGAGGCCGCCGATCGCTTCGTCGTTCGGTAGGTTCTCGGAGTCGACGCGGGTCTTGCCATCGGCGGTGAGCTCGACCGAAAACACTTGTTGCAACGCCTCGCCGGTGGCGGCTTTGGGCAGATCCATGGGCAAGCCCTGCGACACGATGATGCGCGCCGTGACCATGAAGATAATCAGCAATACGAGCGTGACGTCCACGAGTGGCGTCACGTTGATGCCGGCAATCAGACCGTCGTCGTCGTTGCTCGAGCCGCCAGCCATCAGCCCTCGCTGCCTTCGCCGGCGCGCGGCTTCGACCTGCCCGATTTGGGCGCGGGCGCCGTGCCGGCCTCGACGCCCGCCAGGTAAGCGAGCAGCACGTGGCTCAGGGCGTCCGTGTTGGCGAGCTTGGCGCGCGCGATGCGCGTATAGAAGTTATACATGGCCACCGCTGGGATCGCGACTGCGAGGCCCACGGCCGTGGCGACCAACGCTTCGGCGATGGCGGCCATCACTTGCTGCGGGGCGGCCGACGATTGCGCCTGGGCCATGCTCATGCCCTGCTTGCCGAGCTGTTCGAACGCCTGCACGACGCCGATGACCGTGCCGAACAGACCGATGAACGGCGCGTTGTTGCCGAGCGTGCCGAGGTAGGCGAGCCAGCGCTCGAGCTTCATTTTCTGCAGCGCCGATGCTCCTTGCATGGCCTCGTCCGCGGCCTTCATGCCGCGATCCGATTCACGCAGGCCGGCGACCACGACCGCTGCTTCTGCGCTCGGCGATTTCTCGAGCGCTCCGATGGCAGCGTCGATGTCACCGTCGCGCAGCAAGTTGCGCAGCTCCGCCGCCAGGCGCGCAACGTCGTCGCGGAGGGACAAGTAGAACCAACCGCGCTCGAGCATGATGGCGACCGAGATCACGCTCAGGCCGATCATCATCCACATGACCCAAGCCGCCCCGAAGCTCGTCATCAAACCCTGCAGCCACTCGACCAGATTCATCCGTAAAGTCCTTTTGGGCGCGATCCGTAGTGCGGGCCCGTGTCGATCGACAGTCGCCGCCACGACTTATTCCATCCGGGCGGCGGCCACGACGTAGCACAATCCGCAGATTCCGGCTGCGAGGCCCATCTCGCCGCGGCCGGCTCAATGGCCGGGATGCGTCAAAGCTCGTGCGGCATCAGGTCGTAAGGCGAGTGAAAGAACTGCTGCGGTGAGTAGGCCCGCAAGCAGGAGACCCGCCGGGTGTAGATGTCGGCGTAGAGCTCGACTTGTAGACCGAAGCTGCTCATCTCGCTTTGTTCCTTGAGCAGCGAGCCCCAATAAGGATGGAAGCGATCGGAGATACGCTCGACCAAGAGGTCGAGTTCGTTCGTCAGCGCGCGTAGCTCAGCGCGCACGCGCTCGAGGCTGCGCTTGACGCGGACGCGCTCCGCTTCCTCGTCGTGGTTTTTTACCGCGCGCGAAAGCTCCTTGATGCGCGCCTGGTAGAAGCGCAGCTCGTCTTCCAGCTTGTCGCGCCCCTCTTCCAGCGCGCGCTGGCGGGAGAGGTCGTCGTGACACGCTTCGTGCGCGGCGATTTCGTCGTCGAGCTCCTGAATGATCATCAGGGTCTGCCAAGACGATTCTTTCTTGGAACGCAGAATGTCGCCGTAAATATGGTCGCCGACATACAGCACGCTGGAGCTGCGCATGCCGACCAGCCGCTCGAATTCTTCGAGATTGCCGCCTTCGTAGACCTTGCCGCGCTCGAGCTTGCCGCGCACAGCCCGCAAGACGTCGCCGTCGCGCTCGACCAGCGGTCTGCCGTCTTGAAAAAACCGAGGCTTACCGGCCGAGCAGATCACAAACTCGAAGTAGTGACGCCAAGACGGATACTCGTGCATGGCTTCACCGAGCAGGTAGCTCATCACTTGGTCGGTGTAGCCGAACGGGGAATTCGTCAGCAAAAATAGCCGTTTTCCTGCTGAGCGCAGCTTGTGCAGGGTGCGCGCGAGCTCCGGATCGTGCTCGATGTATTGCGCGATGTCGGCAGTGACGTGTTTGTACACGCTGCCGTTCGCGTGCGCCTCGTCGATTGCCGCGCGCACGTCGGAGAATAGCTTGTCGTAGTCGATCTTCTCCTGGTTCTTTTCGAGTGCCTCGATGATCGCGACGTAGCTGGTGACTTCACTCAGTGCGAATAGCGTGTCGATCCAGTGATAGCGCGGCGTGTGCGGGCGGATCTTTTTGTCGTGATAGAGCTCGACGATTTCCGCGCGCGTCAGTCGGCGCATGCCGTGATAGCCGCGGCTCACGACCTTGTAGCGGTCCATCTTGAGCACGTGGCCATAGCGCTTGTCGACGAGCAGACCGCGGATCGGAAAGCGTGTGTCGAACTTCAGGTTCTTCAAGTAGCTCGGATAACCACGAGCGATCATGCGATCGACCATCAGCTCGACGCTGAGCGCGTCCATGCGGTCTTGGCGGTAGATGGCGAGCGTGTAGTCCATGTCGAAACCGATCCAATCGATGCTCGACATGCGCAGATCGCGGTTGACGAACACGCGATCGCCGCGCGGGATCGAATGCCCATTCGGGCTCGGGCTGGATCCGACCAGCGGCAGTGCCAGTTGGCGCGGATCGGACAGGGCGCTCGCCCTCGTTTCAGAGATCGGCATTCGCGGTTCGGAACGGAGCTAAATGATAGCAGACGGGCGCAGCAACGAGACGCCATGGCCGCGCTCGATACCGGCGACCGAGAGCGTTGCACCTCGTTCTTGCCAGCCGCCCTGGAATGGCGTGTCCTGCATGAACCAAGGGGTATCGAGATCCACGAACGAAAAGCCACCGAAGCCCGCGGCGAGGCAGGCCGACACCGACATGGCGAGCTTTGACTCCACCATGCCCCCGACCATCAGGCCGAGTCCGGCCGCGCGTGCGGCCTCGACCATCCCAACCGCGGTGAGCACGCCACACTTCATTATCTTGATATTGATGACGTCCGCCGCGCGCTCACGGGCGAGCGCGATCACGTCTGCGGCGCTGCCCGCGCTCTCGTCGGCGGCTACGAGCACCTTGCCGAGTTCGCGCACGCGGCGCAGGCCGTCGCGATCGTATTTGGAGGTTGGCTGTTCGTAGAGCACCACGCGGCTCCGCGCGTCGCCGAGCGAAAGCAGCAATTCGACGGCGGTGGCGGCATCGAAGCTGGCGTTCGCGTCCAGCACGAGCTTGGCGCGCGGCGCGGCGCGTGCGACGGCGGCGAGCCGGATTCGATCATGATCGAACGGCGCTCCGCCGACTTTGATCTTGAGCGTGTCGAAGCCTCGCGTGATCGCGCTCTTTGCCGCGCGTTCGGCGTCCGCCGCGGTCCCCGTCGGGATCGTGATGTCGCTCACGAGGCTTGTGTCGGCTCCGCCGAAAAATGTCCACAAGGAGAGCCCCGCGTGGCGCGTGAGCGCGTCGAGCAGGGCGGACTCGAATGCGCACAGCGCGCTGGGTGTCGCGGCCATGGCTTCCTGCGCGACGGCCGACACGCGCCGGAAGCTGCGCGCGTCTTGTCCGATCAAGGCCGGACGCGCCGCGCCGAGCGCCGCCAGAACCTGCGCTTGCGTCTCGCCATTCACGGCCGGAAATGGCGCGGCTTCGCCGATGCCCTCGCCGCCGTCTTCCAATCGCAGCGTAACCAGCACGTTGTGCGCGGCGAGCTGAGCGCCCGTGGCGATTCCGAATGGTTCGCGCAGCGTGATATCGAGCGGAGCGGCGTCGAGGGCGGCGATGCGCACGCGCGAAGCGTAGCGGGGACCGAGCGCGCGGGGTAGCTCGGTGCGTGGTAGAATGGCGAGACAGCGAAGATGCTCCCTATTGCGGTCGTAATCACCGGGGATCCCGTGGAGACCGTGCACCGCACGCGGGGAGGTTGGGCCGAGATCGTACGGCTATCGATCGGCGAGCTGTGGCCGAACGACTACCTGACCGCCGATGCGCGTCAGGGTGAGTTGCCGAGCCTCGATCGCGTGTCGGCGTTGATCGTCACGGGCTCGGCTTCGAGCGTGACGAGCCGCGAGCCATGGATCCTGCACACGGAAGAATATCTGGCGGGCGCTGTCCGCGAGCGCGTGCCCGTGCTCGGAATCTGCTTTGGTCACCAACTTCTCGGTCAAGCGCTCGGCGGCCAGGTCCGTCAAAACCCGCGCGGGCGCGAGATCGGTACCGTCTTGTTCGAACGTGTGACGGACGACCCACTGTTTGGCGGCGAACCGGCCTTTGCCGTGAACATGACGCATGTCGACACCGTACTCGAGTTACCGCGCGAGGCACGCGTGCTCGGTCGCACGGAGCTCGAGCCGCACGCTGCCGTGCGCTTTGCCGAGCGCGCCTGGGGCGTGCAATTTCATCCGGAAATCGACGGCGAGATCATGAAACGATACGTCGAGGCGCGGCGCGAGCTGATCGATGCGGAAGGGCTCGATGGTCAAGCCATCCTCGAAGCAGTGGTGGACGCGCCGCGCGGGGCGTCCGTCTTGCGACGTTTCATCGAGCACAGCGTGCTTGGGCGCTAGCACGCATCTAGACAGGCTCTAGTATCGTGAGTCGAGTCCGCTCAAGACGGCCAGCGCTGCTGCGTGAGAATCGCCGCCAGCAGTCCGCCCAGTTCGGCGAGCGAAGCGCTTTCAAGAATCTTTGAGCGCCGCTCATCGAGCGGAATCGCAAAAGCCGAGCATGCCTGGCCTATCGCATTACGCAGAGTGGCCTCGCCCTCTTTGCGCCCTTGCTCGATCCCTTGCTCGATCCCTTGCTCGATCCCTTGAGAGAGCCCCAATTCCCGCGCCTCAGCCATCCCGCGCTTGAAGTGGAACTCGTAGTCGCCGAGCTCGTATTCACGCTTGATCGCTTCTTCACGGGCGATCGGGTCATCCGACAAACGGTCGAGGGCTTCCTTGGCTTGTCGCAGGATCGGATCAGTCACGGCCAGCAGCTCCAGTTGTTCGTCGGTTTGCGCCGACAGAAACTGTCCCCATTTTACCACGTTGTCGAGCGGAGGTCGCTCCGCGCTGTCTTTTGGGAATTTCGGCAGTTCTAAGAAGTGCAACTCGAGGTCGTCATTTAGCGCCGAGCCGTCGTGTGTACTTAGGACCTTGTAGACGCTGTGGTAGCGCGGGGTCGAGAGCTCGAGGTAGTCCAGGATGAAGATGCCAGTGGTGGGCGCGAGGCTTTCATAGGGTTGGCCGGAGGTGAGTTGTCCCGCATACGCGCGAGCCCAGTAAAATAGGCCGCGGGAGACGAAGCTCGGACGCTTGCGCGCCTGCATTTCGACGTGGACGCGCCGGCCGTCGTCGAGCTTGAGCAGGAGGTCCATGACGGAGCCGCGATCGGTCGGGTGCTGCTTGCCGGGTGTTGGGTTCAGTATTTCTATGCTGCAGATGGGAGAAGACGGACGGAGCACCGCGCTCAATAGCTCGCGCAGCAAGCCGCGATTGCGCGGCTCGGAGAACAAGAGCTTGAACACGACGTCGAGCTTCGGATCGAGGGAGCGGCGCGGCGGCATGGCTGCTCGCAGCGAAGCGATCGGCGTGCCAACGGCGCGCGCCGCGAAAACAGGCGCGAGAACGCCGTCTGGGCTGCGGCAATCGCCGGCCAAGGCTGGCGAATGAACCGGGAACCGGCTCTTTGCGCCAGAATCAGGAAGAACAAAAAAGAAATGCTATACGCGCCCCGCTATGGGTTTTTCCTGTGGAATCGTCGGGCTGCCCAACGTGGGCAAGAGCACGTTGTTCAATTCGCTCTCGAACGCCAAGGCGGAAGCGGCAAACTTTCCGTTTTGCACGATCGAACCGAACGTGGGGATCGTGGCGGTGCCGGACGCGCGCATCAACGCGCTGTCCAAGGTGTTTCAGTCCGAGCGTGAGGTGCCGACGTCGATTCGTTTCGTCGACATCGCCGGGCTCGTGCGCGGCGCGTCCAAGGGAGAGGGGCTAGGCAATCAGTTCCTCTCACATATTCGCGAGGTCGACGCGGTGGTACACGTGGTGCGTTGCTTCGAAGATTCGAACGTCACGCACGTCGATGGCAAGGTCGACCCTGTCGCGGATGTCGCCACGATTCAAACCGAGCTCTGCCTCAAGGATCTCGATACCGCGAACAAGCGCCTCGATCGCGCGCGCAAGCAAAGCAAGGGCGGCGATCCCTTGGAGAAGATCGCGCTCGGCATGGCCGAACGCCTGGTCGCGCACCTCGATACCGGGCGACCGGCGCACTCTTTGGAAGTGAACGACAAGGAGCGCCCGCTGCTCCGCGAAATGCAGCTACTCACCGACAAGCCGATGTTTTACGTGGCGAACGTCGAAGAGATTTCGCTCGGCAAGCTCGATCAGAACAAACACTATCAAGCGCTCAAGGCCTTTGCCGCGGCAGATCGCGCGCTGGTGGTGCCGATTTGCGCCGCGCTCGAGGCTCAGATCGCCGAGCTGGATCCCGCTGATCGCCCGGAGTTTTTGGCCAGTGCCGGCTTGAGCGAGCCGGGACTCAACGCCGTGATCCGGACGGGCTACGAGTTACTCGGTTTGATCACGTTCTTGACGGCCGGCAAGCAAGAGAGTCGGGCTTGGACCGTGCGCAAAGGTTCGACGGCGCCTCAAGCGGCTGGCGTGATTCACACGGACTTCGAGCGCGGCTTCATCAAAGCCGAGGTGATCTGGTGGGAGGATTTGGTAGCGCTCGGCAGCGAAGCCAAGTGCCGCGAGGCCGGCAAGCTAGCGATTGAAGGGCGCGACTACGTCGTGCGCGACGGCGACGTGATTCATTTCCGGTTCAACGTCTGACTTCGCAGCGCGAGCCATTCGCGCATCGTTTCGACCGGCACCGGACCGCCGAAGTAGCCGAGGAAGCGCGCGCTCCACACGCCCAAGATCAGGACAAGTAGCGCGCCGCCCGCGTAAGACGCGGCGCGGGTCGCCAGCCAGGGACGAGGGTTTTGCCGCCGTGCGGGTCGGTCGACGCGCACGTAGCTCACGATGGCTTGCACGATCACGCCGATGTAAAGCGGCGCTATCACGAGCACGAGTGGATGAAAGCGCAGCGCGCCGCGTAGATCCCCGTGCAAGAGCGCGAGCGTCGCGCGCGTCAGGCCGCAGCCCGGACACGGAATGCCGAGCACGGCCGCGGTTGGGCAGATCGGAAAGCCCGCCCAGACGACAAACGCGAGCGGCAGCAGAACCAGCAAAACGACTAGGGTTCGCCGCAGCTCGCGCGCAGTCACGAGCAAAGTAAAACAGCCCCAGCTTGCTGTCGCAAACTCGGGGCCGTTTCTTCAGCCGGGCTGCGGTTGCCCGCCGCCGGCGGCCTGCCAGCACTCGTTGAGGTCGGCCGGTATGAAGTACAGCCCGAGGAGCAGGTACAGGATCGGGTGTACGACCTGAGCGTTCGGCACGCCCGCCATTTGCTTGGCTTCCAACATTTTGGCCGGCAGCTTCCACATTTCGATCAAACCGAGGATCGGAATGAAAAAGAAGATGGGGTTGATGTCGTCCTTGCCGCGGAAGGCCTTGAGCTCGTTGGTCATGCCCCAGATCGCGATGATGGCGTACACGAAGCAAACCATCGCCAGGATCAGAGTCACTACCGGATTTCGGATCTTGCCGATTGGGCCGCGTTGGCCGGCAGGGACCATCGGTGCACCGCCGCCCGGCATGCCGTAGCCCTGCCCGGGTGGAGAAAAGCCGCCACCTGGCGCCGCAGCGGGTGGTCCATAAGGAGAGGGCGAGGCCTGGCCATAGCCGCCACCGGGGGATGGACCACCGTAGCCGCCACCGGGGGGTGGACCACCGTAGCCGCCACCGGGGGGTGGACCGCCGTAACCGCTACCGGGATCCGCAGGAGGCGGAGGACCGCCGTAGCCGCCAGCGGGAGCTGCCGGAGGAGCGCCGTACGCACCAGCAGGCGGACCTCCATAAGGATCGGCTTGTGGGGGTTGCTGCCCAGGCGCGGCGCCGTACGGAAAATTGCCACCCATCACCGACGGATCGGCAACCATGGTGCCGCCGAGCGGATTGACTGGCTGGTGGTGGGGGGGCGGCGCCGCGGCGGGCGGCGGACCATAGGGACCGCCCGGGGGCGGACCAAAGCCCTGCGGCGTGCCGGGGGGCGGGCCGAAGCCTTGTTGTGCACCAGGCGGTGGACCGAAGCCTTGCGGCGCACCGGGCGGGGGTCCGAAACCCTGCGGTGCACCAGGCGGTGGACCGAAGCCTTGTGGTGCGCCAGGCGGTGGGCCGAAGCCGGGCGGCGGACCGAAGCCTTGCGGGGCACCGGGTGGCGGCGCCTGAGCGCCCACCGAGGGCGGCGCAACGCCGAGCATTGTCCCTTTGAGCTGGGGCCGTGGCGCGGAGGCGATTGGACCACCCGCGCCCGGCGCTCCTGGAGGAGCACCTGGGCCGGGAGCTCCCGGTGCACCAGGCCCACCTGCTTTGGACAGGCCGGCAGGCGCATTCATCATGAGCATCGTGCCCTTGAATTTCGGGGCTGCCGCGCCCTTCAGGTTGAACCCGCACTTCTTGCAGGTTGTCGCTGCCTCCTCGTTCTCAGTCCCACAATTCGGGCAAAACACTCGACACCTCCCGTCATCCTCGTGCGGATGACGATGCTCGGACACGCTCGCGTCTCAGGGGCCGCCAGCCTATACGCGCTTTAGGGGAATTCTCAAGCGGCTCGGAGCCTTCCCGCGCGTTTTGCTCCACCCTTGACACCCCGCTTTCGAGCTCACTACGGTTCGCCTCGCCCGGGGGTCCCCCGGCCCAGCAACCACCTCGTCGATGCGGCTCCGATGCCCGAAACCAACGGGACACGGGCGCCTCGCACTCACTCGTACCCCCGGAAAGTTCATGGCATTCGCCCTCAGTGCGGCAGAGGAGCAGAAGCTCAGCGAGATTCTCGCGCGCTACCCCAACAAGATGGCGGCGTGCATTCCGGTCCTGCACCTCTGTCAGGACGCGAACTCGAACTGGGTCTCGGACGAGGTGATCGAGTTCGTGGCCCAGCGCCTCGAACTCAGCGCCGCCCACGTAAAGGGCGTGGTCACGTTCTATACCCTCTTCAATCAGAAGCCGCCCGGCAAGCATCAGGTTTGGGTGTGTCGCACGCTGTCCTGCGCGCTGCGCGGCTCCGATAAATTGCTCGAACACTGCGAGAAGCGCCTTGGCTGTCACGCGGGCGAGACCAGCAAGGACGGGCGCGTCACGCTGCGCACCGCCGAATGCCTGGCGGCTTGCGGCACCGCCCCGGTCATGCAGGTCGACAAGAAATACTACGAGAACCTCACGATCGAGGCCGTCGATCGCGTGCTCGATTCGCTGAGCAAGGACTGACACGACGCATGCTCAAGCCGACCAACTATCTCAGTCATTCCTACGGTAAGCCGAACAGTTGGACACTGTCCGCCTACGAAGCCGCGGGCGGCTATCAAGGCGTGAAGAAGGCGCTGGCCATGACGCGCGAGCAAGTCGTCGACGAGGCGAAGAAGGCGCACGTGCGCGGCCGCGGTGGCGCGGGCTTCGACGCCGGCACGAAGTGGAGCTTCATGCCGAAGGAGTCGAAGAAGCCGTTCTACCTCGTGGTCAACGCGGACGAAGGCGAGCCGGGCACGTTCAAGGATCGCTCGATCATGGAGATGAACCCGCACTCCTTGATCGAGGGCTCTATCATCGGTTGCTACGGCATCGGCGCGCACGCTTGCTACATTTACGTGCGCGACGAGCTGCATCTCTCCAAGCAGCGGCTGTGGGACGCGATCAACGAGGCCAAGCAAAAGGGTTACCTCGGCGCGCGCCCGTTCGGCAAAGACTACGCCGTCGACATTTACGTGCACACCGGCGCCGGCGCATACATCTGTGGAGAAGAGACGTCGCTTTTGAACTCGCTCGAGGGGCGTCGTGGCGAGCCGCGACTCAAACCGCCGTTTCCCGCGCAATACGGCGCGTTCGGTTGCCCGAGCACGGTGAACAACGTCGAGACGTTGGCGATCATGCCGACCGCCTTCAACATGGGCTGCGACGAATTCAGCAAGCTCTCGAGCCTGCATGCATTGAACGACGGTGGTTCGCGCTTGTTCGGCGTGAGCGGCCACGTCAAAAAGCCCGGTATCTACGAGGCGTGCGTCGGGCTCACCTTGCGCGAGCTGATCTACGATCTGGGTGGCGGCATCCTGGGCGATCACAAGTTGCTCGGCGTGATCCCGGGCGGCTCGTCGTGCCCGGTGCACCTGCCGGACGAAGTGCCCGCGCTACCGAACGATCCCCGTTACGAGCCGTACCAGGGCAAGAGTATTTTGGACCTGCCGCTCGGCGTCGACACGTTCCGCTCCGCGGGCAGCATGCTCGGCACGTGCTGCGCGATCGTCATGAGCGACGCGGCCGATCCGGTACTCGCGCTGCACAACGTGATGCGCTTCTACCGTCACGAGTCGTGCGGCCAATGCACGCCGTGCCGCGAGGGTTGCGGCTGGATCGAGCGCATTTTGAACAAGGTGATCGACGGCACGGCGACCATCGAAGAATTCGATCGCGTTCACGAGATCGCCTCGAACATCACGGGCAACACGATCTGCGCCTTCGGTGACGGCGCGGCGCAGCCCGCGCTCGCCTTCGTGCGGCGCTACCGCAAGCATTTCGAGGACTACATCAACACCGGTGGAAAATCGCAGACTGGGAGGCTTGCGCTATGACCGTCGGCAACGTCTTTTTCGCGATCGCGGCCTTGATCTGCGTGCTGGGCGCGATCGGCACCGTCGCCTCCAAGAGCCCGATCCGCAGCGCCGTCAGCTTACTCATCAACATCGTCGGCATCGCGGCGCTGTTCTTACTGCTCAATGCGCAGTTTTTGGCCGCGATACAGTTGATTGTCTACGCGGGCGCGGTCGTCGTGCTGTTCGTGTTCGTGATCATGCTGCTCGGCGCGGACGCCGCGGATCCTGCCGCAGCGCGCTCGCCGATCGCCCGCGCGATCGGTGGAATCGCCTTCGCCGTGGTCGGTCTGTCCGCGGCGCACTTGGTCTCGCGCATCCTGACGCCCACCGTGTTTCAGCAGGTGAGCGAAGAACACGGCAGCGTGAAGGCGGTCGGCGAGTCGCTGTTCAGCTCGGAGATCGTGCCCTTCGAACTCACGACTGTGCTGTTGATCGTCGCGGTAGTCGGCGCGATCGGCGTCGCGCGCAGCAAGCACGTCGTCAAACAGCCGAAGAAGATCGAGAGCGCGTCGGCGCGCATGTTCCACGGGCCGCTGATGGCGCGCGACGCGCAGCGCCCGCTGTCCAAGGGAGGGCAGGCCTGATGAACGCGCTCGGCTACACGGTCGAACACTACTTGCTGCTCTCGGGCGCGCTGTTCACGATCGGCGCGATCGGCTTTCTGGTTCGTCGCAACATCCTGGTGCAGCTGATGTGCATCGAGCTGATGTTGAACGCCGTGAACCTCACGCTGGTCGCTTACAACCGCGTCCACACCGGCGACATGAACGGACAGGTGTTCGCCTTCTTCATCATCGCGGTGGCAGCGGCCGAGGCCGCCGTCGGTCTGGCCATCGTGCTCTCCTTTTATCGCTTGAAGTCCACCGTCGAGAGCGACGAGGCGGACGAGCTCAGGCATTGAATCATGCTCCAAACGATCGAAAATCTGTTTCCCGCGAACGACTTCACGCTGCTCGCCCTGATCGTGCTCTTGCCGCTGATCGGCGCGGCCGTGAACGGCGTATTCGGCAAGCGGCTCGGTAAAGAGGCGGTCACGCTGCTCGGGCTCAGCGCGATTTTCATCCCGTTCCTGCTCAGCGTCGTCACGTTCGTCATGCTCGCTCACGCCCAAGAGGGTGAGGAAGCCGCGCGCTTGACCTGGAAGGGCTGGGACTGGCTACGGCTCAGCCAACAGTTCGAAGGCAGCAGCACCACGCTCAGCATCGGGCTCTCGGTCGACGCGCTGAGCGCCACGATGGCCTTGATCGTCACGGGCGTCGGCTTTCTGATCCACCTCTACTCCAGCAAATACATGGAGGAGGATCCGGGCTACTACCGCTTCTTCACGTACCTGAACCTGTTCATCTTCTCGATGCTGGTGTTGATCCTCGGCAGCAGCCTGCCCGTCCTGTTCGTGGGCTGGGAAGGCGTGGGCCTGTGCAGCTACCTTCTGATCGGCTTCTGGTTCGAAGAAGAGAAGAACGCGGCCGCCGGCAAGAAGGCGTTCATCACGAACCGCATCGGTGATTTCGGGCTGCTGGTCGCGATGGGGCTCTTGCTCTACTACACGGGCTCGCTCGACTGGTCGGGCATGCAGGGCGGCGCGCAGAATCTGCTCGTGCCCGTGCAGGTGTGGCCGCTCGGTTCGCACGTGCCGATCGCGGATCTTTTGTCCTTCTGGCCCGGCGCGCAGCATTTCTTGAACGAGCCGCGCTACATGACCGCCGCCACCATGGTGGGCGTCGCTCTGTTCTTGGGCTGCGCCGGCAAGAGCGCGCAGTTCCCGCTCTACGTCTGGCTGCCGGACGCGATGGCCGGCCCAACGCCGGTCAGCGCGCTGATCCACGCCGCCACGATGGTGACGGCGGGCGTGTACCTCGTGTGCCGTATGTCGTTCGTGTTCGTGCTCAGCCCCGCGGCGATGTTCATCGTGGCCGCCGTGGGCGCGTTCACGGCCGTGCTCGCGGCGACGATCGCCTTCGCGCAGAACGACATCAAGAAGGTGCTCGCGTACTCGACCGTGAGCCAGCTCGGATACATGTTCCTCGGCGCGGGCGTGGGCGCGTTCACGGCCGGTTTCTTCCACGTGATCACGCACGCTTTCTTCAAGGCCTGTTTGTTCCTAGGCGCAGGCTCGGTGATCCACGCCATGCACGCGCGCATCCACGACGGCGATGCCTCGCAGGACATGCGCAACATGGGTGGGCTGCGCAAATACATGCCGTACACGTTCTGGACCTTCGCGGCGTCCTGGGCGGCGATCGTCGGTGTGCCGCTCACGAGCGGGTTTTTCTCCAAGGACGAGATCCTGCTCAAGGCCTACACCTCGTACATCGCTCCACCGATCGAGGGAAACCGCGTCACGGATGGGCACGTCACCGTCGATATTTGGTCGTGGCCGACTTGGGCCGGCGGCTGGCTCTATGCGCTCGGCTTGATCACGGCGGTGATGACGGCCTTCTACATGACGCGGCTGTTCGTCGGCACGTTCTTCGGTGACTTCAAGGGTTGGAAGGTCGTCAAGGGTTGGAAAGAACCCGCGCACGACCCACACGATCATCACCACGCGCACGACCCACAGGAAAAGCTCGAGGGCCCGAAGCCCCACGAGTCACCGTGGCAGATGTGGCTGCCGCTCGCGATTCTCGGCGGGCTCGCGCTGGTCGCGGGTTTCTTGAACGCGGTGCCGTTCGGACTCACTGCGTTCGAGCATTGGCTAGACCCCGTGTTCGCCGCCGCGTCACACGATCACGTCAAGTTGATCGAAGGCGCCGAGAGCAAGATGTGGCCGTTCATGGGCTTAGCCATCACGGCTTTCGCTGCCGGCGCAGGCGGCGCGTACTGGGTCTATATCGCGCAAAAGGGCAAGCCCGCCGCGGACTTCGTCCAAGCCGCACCGGGCCTCTATCAGCTCGTGGCCGACAAGTGGCGCGTCGACGAGCTGTATGAAGAGGTCGTGATCGGCCCGATCGACTTTTTTGCCGACATCTTCGTGTGGGCCGATAAGTGGATCGTCGACGGTATCATCGCGCGCGCGTCGAGCTTTTTGGTCGCCACGACCGGCACGCTCTTGCGCTACGTGCAGACGGGGCGCGTGCAAGCTTACGCCGCGGTGATGGTGCTCGGCTTGGGCGGCGTCGGCTGGTTTTTCATGGCGCCGCACGTCAACACCAAGGTGACGGGCGACGAAGCGGGCGGGGCGTACAGCATCGCGGCGTCGCCGGGCTTCGGTTACAGCTACCGCTGGGACCTCAACAACGACGGCAAGTGGGACAGCGACAACTTCGGCGATCGCAAAGAAGTGAGCTTTAACCTGGACGCCGGTCAGACGCGCAAGGTTCACGTGCAAGCGAGGAATGCGTTTGGCCGCGTCGCTGATCGCGTGATCCCCGTATCGCGGCCGCTACCCGACAAGTCGGGCTCGGACGAGGGTGAAAACAACGTGCGTCGAATCCAGCAGCCGCTTGCCCGTCCAGCGCAGCCGGCTCAACCCATGCGGCCGCCAGCGCCAGCGCCGAGCGGTTACGTCGTGCATCCGATTGGTGCGAATGGAGCCGTGCAATGAGCCCGCTTGCCCAAGCCTTGTTCGAAGCGGCGCCGTACCTGCTGTTGTTCGTACTGGGCGCGCTGATCCCACGACGCCAAGGGACCGCCGAGCGCTTCGCGATCGGCGTGGTCGCCGCGCTCTCGCTCTTGCTCGTGAAGAGCCTGTGGCCGAGCGCGACGCCAAGCGAAGAGCATCCGCACGAATGGCGCATCTTGCTGAGCCTGATCGTGTTCTTGCCGATCCTCGGCTCGGTGGCGATTTTGTTTTTGCCGCGTCAATCACCGGCGCTGCTCAAGCGCGTCACGCTCGCCATCCTCGGCGCCGATTTTCTGGCCTCGCTCGGCTTGCTCTCCGCGCCCATGACGCGCGGCTGGCACTTTCAGCACATCGCCGAGTGGATCCCGGCCTTCGGCATTCGCTACCACGTGGCGGTCGACGGCGTGAGCATGTGGCTGATCCTGCTCTCCACCCTGACCACGCCGATCGCGGCCTACGTCTCGTTCGGTTCGATCAAGACGCGCATCAAGGACCTGTGCTTCGCCTTTCTGCTCTTGCACGGAGCGATGATGGGCGCGTTCGTCTCGCTCGACCTGTTCCTGTTCTTCGTGTTCTGGGAGTTGATGCTGATCCCGATGATCGTCCTCATCGGCGTGTGGGGCGGCGTCGAGCGCATCAAGGCCGCCTACAAGTTCTTCATCTACACGATGGTCGGCAGCATGCTGATGCTGGCCGCGATTCTGTACATGGTCTGGACGCACTCGAAGCTCGCGGGCTACCCGTCCTTCGACTACCTGGCGCTCAGCCGGCTGGTGTTGCCGCGCACGGCGGCCTGGCTGTGCTTCGTGGGCTTCTTCCTGGCGTTCGCGATCAAGGTGCCCATGTTCCCGTTCCACACTTGGCTGCCGGACGCACACGTACAGGCGCCCACGGGTGGCTCGATCATCTTGGCTGCGGTACTGCTCAAGCTCGGCACCTACGGCTACATCCGCTTTTGCATGGGCATGCTGGGCGGCGTAGCCTGGGCCGCGGGCGCGACGCTCGCGGGCGTCGCGATCGGCGGCGGCATCATCTACGGCGCGCTGGTCGCCTGGAAGCAGGACGACGTGAAGCGACTCGTCGCGTACTCGTCGGTCGCGCACATGGGTTTCGTGATGCTCGGCTTGTTCGCGGGTACGCAGGCGGGCGTCGAAGGCGCCGTCTTGCAGATGCTCAACCACGGCATCTCGACCGGCGCGCTCTTCCTTTTGGTCGGCGTGATCTACGACCGCCGGCACACCCGGCTCGTGCGCGAGTTCGGAGGCTTGGCCAAGGTCATGCCGATCTACGCGGCTTTGTTCGTGCTCGTGACGATGTCGAGCGTCGGTGTGCCGGGCACCAACGGCTTCGTCGGCGAGTTCATGGTGATCATGGGCACGTTCGTGTCTCATTCGCTGGGCATTCAAGCCAAAATGCAGGCTGGCTTCGCCTCGGCCGGCGTGATTCTGGCGGCCGTCTACATGCTCTCGGTCGTGCAGCGCGTGTTCTTCGGGCCGCTCACCAACTCCAAGAACAAGGGCCTCAAGGACATCAACACCCGTGAGGTGATTGCCCTCGCGCCGCTGGTCGCGCTGATCTTCGTGATCGGTTGGTTCCCGAACATCTTCCTGTCGCGCATGAGCGACGGCGTCAGCGCGGCCCTCGAGCGCTACGAGGCCGGCAAGCACAACTACCTGGAGGCGGCGGACGCCAACGTGGCAACGCTGGCCGAGCGCACCAACGGTCCGCTCGAAAAGGGCTACCCGGAAAAGCCCAAGGCGGACGACGCGCCCGCTCAGCAAGCGAACAACGCGGAGGCCCGATGAACTCCTTACTCGCGGCGTTGCCGCTCTTGGTCGTCGGTATCGGCGGCCTGCTCTTGATGTTGGCCGAGGCCTTCGGCAAACCCGTGCTCGCGGCGGATGCGCCGGCCGGCACACGCAACACGGACGCCGGCGCCGGTCGTTCGGACGAGCTCGCTCTCGTCAGCACGGTCGTGCTCTTCGCGGGAGCCATCACCAGCATCGCGCTGTGGAAGGTCGGTCCCGAGAACCTCGCGGGCGCCGCGTCGCTCGCGCCCTACCTGATCATCGACCGCTTTACGCTCTTCTTTTGCTTCGTGCTGTGCCTGGGCGGCGGTCTGTCGGCGCTGCTAGCGGGCGGTTACCTCGCGGAACACCGCATCGACCGCGGCGAGTTCTTCCCGCTGATCGTGTTCTCGACCGTGGGCGCAATGGCGCTCGCCGCCGCGGGCGATCTACTGAGCTTCTTCATCGCGCTCGAAACGATGTCGCTCGGCGTGTACTGCATGATCGGACTGCGTCGCGGTAGCGTGCGGGCCAGCGAAGCGGCGGTGAAGTACTTCCTGCTCGGCAGCTTCGCCGCGGCGCTCACGCTGTTTGGTGGCGCGCTCTTGTACGGCGCGACGGGTCACACGGATTTCCAGGGCATCGGCGCGGGCATCGCTGCCATCGGTCAGAACGGCGGAGCGAACGCCGCGCTCGTGCTGGTCGCCATGGCGCTGATCGTGGCCGGCCTCGCTTTCAAGGTGAGCGCGGTGCCATTCCACATGTGGACGCCCGACGCCTACGAAGGCGCGCCAACGCCGGCTACCACGTTCATGGCCGCCGCCGTCAAGACCGCGGCCTTTGCGATTCTGCTGCGCATCTTGCTGGTCAGCTTCGGCGATCCGCGGCTCGTGAGCTGGGGTACCGGCTGGCCGCCGGTGCTCGCGTTGCTCGCCGTGCTCAGCATGACCGTCGGCAATCTGATTGCGGGTCGCCAAGAGTCCGTGAAGCGCATGCTGGCGTACTCTTCGATCGCCCACGCGGGGTACGCGTTGGTCGGCGTGGTGGCGGCCATGCGCTCGCCGACCGGCGCGTCGAGCGTGCTCTTCTACATGCTGAGCTACACCGTCTCGACGGTGGGCGCCTTCGGCGCGCTCATCTTGTGCGGTCGGCGTGGCGCGGAGGCCGTCAGCTACGAGGATCTGGCCGGTATCGGCAAGCGCCACCCGGCGCCCGCGCTCGCGTTTTCCTTCTTCCTGCTCTCGCTCGCGGGCGTGCCACCGACGGCAGGGTTCTTCGGCAAGCTGTACGTCTTCAGCTCGGCCGTCGACGCCGAGTTGAACGTGTTGATGGTGATTGGCCTGCTCAACAGCATCCTCGGCGCGTATTACTACCTGCGCGTGATGGTCTACATGTACATGCGCGAGCCGGAGCCCGGTGCGCCGGTAGCGACGCCGATGCGCTCGGGTTTCGTCGCTACGGCGCTCGTGCTCGCGGCGTTGCTCGTGATTTTGCTCGGCGTGTTGCCGGGCAGCTCGCTCGGCGTGGCCGCCGCGGCCGGGATCCAGCACGGCGGATGAAAGCTCGCCGAGCGATTCCGCTGCTGTGCGCCGCTCTGCTCCCGCTCGCCGCGTGTCGCAAGAAAGCGCCCGCTCCCGTCACGATCGGCAGCGTGACCTTGCCCGCCGCCGTCGCGTCCGCGCTGCCCATCGATCCGCGCGAGGTAAGCAAGATCGTCAATCCCAAGGGTGAGCCGCCCTACACCGGCCCGAGCGGGACCATTCGCGGCGTGGTGACCGCGACGGGCGACGCGGCGCCGGACACCAACGAAGCGCTGAGTAAGGTCCCGGCCGAGTGCGTGCAGGCCAAAGAAGCCTACGGAAAGCTCTTCCGCGAGGGCATGATGCGTAGCTTGGCGGACGTGGTCGTCGGAGTGACGGGCTACGCGGGCTACGTGCCGGAGGAAAAGAACGCGCAGACCGTCGAGATGAACGGCTGCAGTTTCGGTACGCGCACGCTCATGCTCACGCTCGGGCAGCGCCTGGACGTGGTGAGCAAAGACAATCTCTCGTACGTGCCGAGCCTGCTCGGGGCTCGCATGCCGGCCGAGCTCGTGGCCGTCGCGCACGGCTCACCGGTAGAGCTCTGGCCGGAGCGAGTCGGGCGCTACGAACTGACCGACAGCATGCGGCTGTTCATGCGCGCCAACGTGCTGGTCGTGAAGTTCTCGACCCACGACGTGACCGGTCTCGATGGTCACTATGCCGTGCACCATGTGCCGGCCGGCAAGGTGAAGGTTTCGGCGTTGCTGCCCGCCACGATGGCGCAGGTGGAGCGGGAGGTCGAACTCCACGAAGGGGAAACGCTGGACGTGAATTTCGAGCTGCCGTTCGACGCGCAGAAGTGGGAAGCGTCGCGCACGGGGCGAGCTGTGCCGAGCGCTGTCCCGAGCACGCTGCCAGCGCCTTCCGCCAAGCCAGCGCCGCGCCCCTCAGCCAGTCATTGAGCGGGTTGCGCCGGCCATTGGGCGCCGGTGCGCCTGACGAGCAGCTCCGCGAGCAGCGTGCTCGCGAGCGGGCTGAGCTCGAGGGTAGGGCTGCGCAGTTGTTCTATGCGTTCAGAGAAGCAGGCTGCGTCGCCCAGCATGTCGCAGGCGGCCAGGGCCGCCACCCAAGCGTCGGCGTTGCTCGGATCCGCGTCGAGCTCGAGTTCGGCCTGGGCGCGCGCGAGTTGGGCTCGGCCGTGGCGAGCGGCAAGCAGGGCGAGCGCGCTCGGTCGCAGTGTCTCGCGCGCTGCGGCGTGCAGGGCGCCCGCGTCGTCGCCCGCGTTGAGTCGCTCGACGACGGGATCGAGCCGCGCAGTGGACCCACGGCGCAGGTCGTCCAGGGCTCGTGTGCCCGCGCGCGTCGGTGAAAATGCGCGGAACGACTCGAGCCACGCGCGTGCCTGCGCTGGTTGCCCGAGCGCCAGCAGCAAGCGCGCGACGAGCAGATTGGCGGCCTCGTCGTCGGGTTTGCCGTCTACGGCGTGGCGCGCGTCGGCGAGCGCGTCTGCCAAATTGCTCCTGCGTTCGGCGCACAACGCGCGTTCGTAAAAGGCGCTCGGGCAATCGCCATCGAGAGTGAGCGCCTTTTGAAACGCGACGCGAGCCGCCTCGACGCCTGCGGCGGGCGTGGCCAGCAGGCACTGCATGCGACCGATGCGCGCCCAGATTTCCGCGCTCTCGCCGTCGAGCGCGTGAGCCTTTCGATAGGCGTCCAACGCGCGTGGCAGGTCACCCTGCGCCTCCCACTCCGCGCCGCGCGCGTAGGCGGCGTACGCTTCCGGACTGATGAAACGGCCTTCATAAGGCACACCGCGTGAGACGCGGATCACCGGCTCCTCGCCCTCGAAGCAAGCCACGAGGGACGCGCACAGCAGCGCGCAAGTCAACAAACGCAGGCAACCGAAGCTCACGTCAGCTCGCGCAAGCAGTCGAGCAGTCGCTCATTTTCGGTCGGCGCGCCGATGGTCACGCGCAGCTGCTCCGCGAGCCTTCCACCGCGCTGGTGAAAGCTCCGGACCAGTACACCGCGCGCGGCGAGCGCAGCGAAGAGCTCACCGGCTGGGCCGGGTGTCCTGAGCCACAGGAAGTTGGCTTGACTCGGAGTGACGCGAAAACCTGGGAGCTTCTCGAGCTCTGCGGTCACGCGGGTGCGTTCCGATTTCACGAGCTCGCACAGCGCGGCGAGCTCGCCGGCAAGCTCGCTCGTGACCAAGGCACCGAGCCGCTGGCTCAGCGAGCACAAGTTGTAGGGCGGGCGAAGCTTGTCGATCTCGGCGACCAGCGGCGCGCGGGCGATCAACCAGCCGACGCGCAGCGAAGCAAAGCCTATTTTGGAGAGCGTGCGCAAAATGGCGACATTTTCGAAGCGCTGATAGAGCTCGAGTTGATTTCCGGGCGCGTAGTCGATGTACGCTTCGTCGATCACCACCAGCGACTCCGGCAGCGACGTGATCAGCGCTTCGAGTCGATCGCGCGCCATCAGGTTGCCGGTTGGGTTGTTGGGGGAGGCGATGAATACGAGGTTCGGCGGAGCCAGCTCCGCACCGCGGCGCATGCTGTCGAGCGAGAGATCCCAGTTGGCATCGAGTGGAACTTCCAGCACGCGCATGCCGCGCGCGCGCGCCGCCAGCCGATACATCACGAAGGTCGGCGTGGTCGTCAGCACCACGGCGGCATCCGTGCGGTCGCGCGGGCGCGAGAGGGCCGTCAACAGCAACGTGATCAGCTCGTCGCTGCCAGCGCCTGCCAGCACCTCTTGCGGGCTCACGCCGGAGCGCGCGGCGAGCGAGGCGCGCAGCGCGCTCGCCGTCGGATCGGGGTAGCGCTCCCAACGCGTGTCATGGACGGCGCGCTCGAGCTGCTCGCGAGCACCGGCGGACAGCAAGGCGGGAGCTTCATTGGCGTCCAGCCGAACTGGGTATTCGGCCAGCTCGGGGAGATACGCGGTGAGCTCGCCGAGCTCGGGCCGGAGCAGCGAAGCGCAGGGAATTTCGGCCATGATCGGAAGAAGAGGCGTAGTACGACCCTATCGGCTTGGCAAAGGGCCGGCGTCTTTTTGCGCGCGCCTGCCTTGCTCGCGCGGTGGTACGCTCGCGTCGCGAGCCCGCGCCATGTTTGCCGAAATCCTAGGACAAGAGCCGGCACTGACGACGCTCTATCGCGCGCTCGACTCGGGCCGAGTTCATCACGCGTATCGTTTCGAGGGCCCTTCCGGCGTGGGCAAACGGATCGCCGCGCTCGCACTCGCGCAAGCCCTTTTGTGCGAGAAGGCGGGGACTCGCGCGTGTGGCGTGTGCAGCGCGTGTCGCCGCGCCCTCACGCTTTCGGAAGAAGAGCCGCGAGTCCCGCTGCACCCGGATCTCGTCTTCGTCCAGCGTGGCCTGTACAAGAAGTCGCTCGGCGCCGCAGAAGCGAGCGGCATCAGCATCGAGCAGGTGCGGCGTGTCGTGCTCGGCCGCGTCGGTTTTACGCCGCACGAGGGACGAGCGCTCGTGTTCATCGTCGAAGACGCGGAGGAGCTCACGGCGTCGGCCGCCAACGCCTTGCTCAAAACCCTCGAGGAGCCGGGGCAAGCCACGCACTTCGTGCTGCTCACGAGCCGGCCGAATCGCTTGCTGGACACGATCCGCTCGCGGACGCTGCCGGTGCGCTTCGCGCCCCTGTCGGACGCGCTGCTCGCGCAGATCCTGGAGCGGCGAGGCTTGTCGCCTGCCGTCGCGCCGCTCGCGCAAGGGAGTGCATCCCTCGCACTCGAGCTCGCCAGCGATGAGTCGTTGAAAGAGCGTGAGGAGTTCGCGCGCGCCGCGCGCGAGGCCATCCTGGCCAAGGATCTGGCGGCTGCAACGCGGCTCGGTGATTCGAAGCGTTACGACCGCGAGACTTTGCAGGGGCTCTTGGCGTATTTCGGCCAGTCGCTCGCGCTGGCGGCCCGCGCTTGCGTGGCAGGAGCAACGGACGAAGCGGAGCAGTTGGCCGAACAGCACCGTACCGTCATGAGCACCATGCAACAGGTCGAGCGCAACATGCAGCCCGCGCTTGCGCTCGAGGCGATGGTCTATCGTTTGCGTGAGCTCGAGGCGCGCAAGGCGTAGCAGCTCGGTGGCTCCGCGCGCCGGCGCTTCAGTACCGCGCCCTCGCCTCAACTCAGCGCGACGTGTAATGCTCGTGCACGGCTCGTAACCGTTGCTAGGTCTCGATCGTCCGGCAGTAGAGCGGCGATCACGGCGCCCAGCTCGCAGTGGCCGCGCAGCGTCGCGGCGCGCGGTAGATCGACGCCGCCGATCGCCACCAGTGGCATCCCAGCTGCGCGCGTGAGCTCATGTGCGCGCGCGAGCATTTCGAGCCCAACCAACGGGTCCGGGCGCTCTTTGGACACGGTCGTGAAGATCGGTCCGAGCGCGACGTAGTCAGGACGCGCGGCGATGGCCGCAGTGAGTTGCCCGAGATCATGCGTCGAGACGCCGATGCGAAGCTCGCCCGCGATGGCGCGCACGTCTAGGATCGCGAGATCGTCCTGCCCGACGTGGATGCCGTCGCAGCCCGCCAGCAGCGCCAGGTCAGGGCGATCGTTGGCGAACAACAGCGCACCCGCTCGGCGGCAGCGCGGCAAGAGCTCGCGCAAGAGCTCGACCGTGTCGCGAGCGCCGACGCGCTTGGCTCGCAGTTGCAAGAGCTCGGGGCGAGCGGCGAGCACGCGCTCGGCAAACTCGAGCACGTCGAGCCCGCGCTGTTCGAGCGAGTCCACGTCGACGATCGGGTATAGGCCGCGCACGGCGAATATGTTACGTCGCCAGCATGCTTCTCGCGAGGCCATCGCTGGTTTCCCTTCTTCGCGGCGCCGTTCTTCGCGGCGTTGCTGGAAGCGCGCTCGGGCTCGCGTTGCTCGCCGGCTGCGCAGCGACGCCGCAAAAGCCGGTCGGCTCGAGCATCATGGACGACCCTGACGCCGCGGCTCCCGTCGCGCCTGCGCCCGCGCCGGTAATCCTCAAGCCGGATGCCGGTGTGGACGGGCCCGGTGCTTCGCAAGGAGCAGACGCTGGCCCGCTGCCGGTCGATCCCGAAGCGGTGCGCTCGGCCATGAGCAAGAGCGGCGAGTCCTCGGCGGATGCGCCGCTCGGCTTGCGCTTCGAAGTCGTGGCGCCAGGTCCCGATCAGCCCTGGGTGATGGCGCTGATCAATCGCGGCACCGAGGCGGCGCTGGTCGACTTCGATGCGCGCCTGCTCGCATTCGATGTGGAGCTGCCGCCCGACCCGAAAGCAAAGCCGAAGGCCTTGCCGAAGAAACCGCCAAAACCCCACGAGTGTCGCTTGCCCGCGGACGTCGTGCCGACGGTCGTAGAAGAGGGCGTCATGCTCAAGCTCGAGCCGGGGGATGGCTTGGTGCAGAATTTCGATCCGCGACTGTATTGTCTGCCCAGCACGAAGCTCGGCTTGCTCGTGCCGGGCGCCAAGGTCACGCCGCGTTTTGGCTGGCCGATCAAGACCAAAGTCCTCTGGCGGGCGGGCAAGCGCGTCGAGAGCCAGGAAAATCAGCTTCCGCCGTTCGTGGCGGAGCCGGCGGAGGCAGAAGGTTCGCTGCCGAGCAAGACGACTGCCGACGGCGGTGACGATCAAGACGGCGCGAGCAAGGCGCTCAAAAAGGAGAGCGCAGCCGAGCGCGCCGCCGGCAAGGAAACACCGGAGCCCGAGCGGCGCGTGAAGGAGCTGCGCGGGACGCCCTTCGAGCTCGGCGCCGAGTTCGCGCCGAAGCCCGCCGAGCCGAGTGAGGCGAAGCTATCGATCTCCGTGCAGGGCTCCGACTCGCGCGACGAAGACTCGGCCACCGCCACCGTCACCATGCGCAACCGCTCGAAGTCGAAGCTCGACCTCTATTTTCGACGGGAGCTCGTCACCTTCGAGGTTGCCGGACCCGACGGCGTTTCGACCTGCGATCCGGAGCCGGATTTGCGTTCGCCGGATCGGCAAGCGTTCACGACCCTGCGTCCCGGCGGTGAAATTACCGCGGTCAGCCGTCTGATGGAAATGTGTCCAGCTCACACGTTTGCGCGGCCGGGCCTGTACATGGTGCACGCCCGCTTCGACTCAGCGAGCGACGGCTCCCAATTCGGCCTGCATGCCTTCACCGGGCGCGTGGCCTCGGACAAGCCTGGTTTCGTCCGGATCCGCCGCGGGCCGCTGCCATTCATGGGCGCGGGGCCCGCCCAACAGGTGCGTGTAGGTGGTGATAATCACTAATTTTTATTTCAAACGGCGCGCGGCCCTCAAGAGCGCGCTGTCTCGGCCGTATCAATCGGAGAATGGCAGGCAGGCAGGCAGCGGTGGTGTCTTCGGCGCCTAACCCGCGGCTCGAAGTGGGCACCGTGGTCGATCGGCGTTACCGGCTGCGCCGTGAGATCGCGCGCGGCGGTGCCGGCGCGGTTTTCGAGGCCGAGCACCTCTATACGACCCGCTCGGTCGCCATCAAGCTCTTGATCGAGGATCATCCGTCGCAAGAGCCGCGTGCTCGGCTCTTGCAAGAAGCCAAGGCGCTCTCGATCGCGCGTCATCCTGGGATCGTCCTCGGGCTCGACGCGGGCGAGACCGAGTCCGGCACGCCGTATCTGGTGATGGAGTTGCTCGAGGGGCGCACGCTGGAAGGGATCCTGGCCGTGCGTCGTACGGTGGGCGTCGCGGACGCCGTGTACATCGGCTTGCAGCTGTGTGACGCCCTAGCTACCGCGCACGAGCACGGCATTTTTCATCGCGACATCAAGCCGAGCAATGTGTTCATTTCGCGCACCGAGTCCGGACGCGAGGTCGCCAAAATTTTCGATTTTGGTATCGCGCGCGTGCAGGGCGGGCAAAAGCTCACGCAGCAAGGCGCGCTGCTCGGCACGCCGGAGTACATGCCCCCCGAGCAACTGCTGGCCAAGGACGAGATCGACGCGCGCAGCGATATTTATGCGCTGGGCGTGACGCTGTACGAAGCGCTCGCGGGCGTGGTGCCGTTCGAGGGCAATTTCGGGGAAGTGCTGCTCAAGGTGTCGACCGAGCCCGTGCCGCCGCTCGATCAGCGCTGCAAGGAGGTGCCGAGCGAGCTTGCGCGCGCCATCGAGCGCGCGCTGAGCCGAGATCCTGCGGATCGTTTCGCGACCGCGCGCGAATTCGCCGAAGCGCTTGTGAAGGGCAATGTCTCAGACGAGCAGCCGAGCTCTCTGCTCGGTTTGCGCCGCAAGCCGAACGCCGTCGGTCTGTCGCCCACCTCGAAGCTAGTGGTCGGCCCGGCCAAGGTCCCGCGCCCGGACGTCAGCGTCGCGCCGCGCCCGCGGCCGCCCCTTGCGGCAGGCGCGGCGCCGCCGCCGTTGCCCGCGGAGGCGGTCTCCTCGGGAGCCGTGCCGCCGCCGTTGCCGAACGAGCCGTCGCAGCGACGTCGCTTTGCGCGCGCACCGTACGTCACGCCCGCGCGCATCCTGCGCCCGGACGGCAGCACGCTCGAGGGGCGCAGCGAGGACATTTCCGTCGGCGGCCTGCTCGTCTTGGCGGGGCAGAAGTTCGGCAGTGAGGAACAGGTGCGCGTGCATTTTGCGCTGCCTTTCACCGGCAAATTGCTGGAAGTTCCGGCCACCGCCAAGTGGGTGAAAATGGCGCGCGGCACCGGCGCCGTCGGTCTGCAGTTCGCGTCACTCCCCCCCGACGCCCACGCCGTCATCGAAAACTACGTCACCGCCATGGGCGGCGAATAACGCCCCGAGAGGGAGAGTTAACAGGAAGGCGCGAAGAGAGAGTGTGTGGGGGTTTGCTCAGCGCGCGACTGTCGTTGCCGAGTCGTTTTACGTCGCGCCGCGCTCACTAAAAAATCTTCGCGTCTTCGCGCCTTCCTGTAAATTCTCAAGAATGTAATGCGACGCTATTTGCTGTCGGGTGGGCGCGTTTTGGTGCGGAGTTCTTGGAGGTCGGAGAGGTTGGCTTTGGCGCGGGGATCGCTGGGATCGAGTGCGAGGGCTTTTTTGAATGCGCGTTCCGCGCCGTCGAGGTCGCCTTTTTTGGCGAGCGCAGTGCCGAGATTGATGAACGCAGAGCCGAGCTTGGGATCGAGCTCACTCGCCTTTTTGGCCGTTGCGATGGCGTCGTCGAGTTTACCGGTCGCGAAGTAGGCATAGGCCAGGTTCGAGAGGAAGGTGGCGCGCTCCGGCGCGAGCGCCACGGCGCGGTTGAGCTCGGGCAGCGCTTGATCCGGCCGATTATTGGCCAGATACGCCGCGCCGAGATCGCCGTGCACGCGCGGATCGTCGGGCGCGAGCGTGGCCGCGCGGCTAAAGGAAGCGATTGCATCGGTGACCTGACCTTGAATCAGCTCGGCGGTTCCGAGATTGGTGAGTCGGTCGGGGTTGTCCCGATCGAGCTCCGCGGCGCGTTTGAAATGCGTGAGGGCTTCGCTCGCCTTACCGGTTGCGAGCAACGCCACGCCCAAGGCCGATTGGGCTTCGGCGTCGTCCGGCGCGAGCGCGGTCGCGCGTTCGAGCGACGAGAGGGCGTCGGGAGCCGAGCCGAGGATGAGCAGCAGCCGTCCACGTTCGACGTGCGCCGGAGCGTAGTTTGGGTCGAGCTTCAGCGCGGCGTCTGTCTGTTTCAGCAGGGCCGTGATCTTGGGATTTTTCGGGGCGATCGCGTAGTCGGTCGCGATGCCGGATTGCGCCAGCGCGACGCGCACGAGTCCGACGCGGGGCGCCGGATCTTTCGGCGCCAGGCGCGAGGCTTTTTCGTAATGCAGCTTGGCCGCGGCGAGATCATCGGCGTCGTACGCGCGATCCCCGGCGCTGAGCTCGACGTCGAGCGGCGACTCGCTACCGTGCGACAAGCCGACCGGTGCGGCGGGCTTCACCGCAGGCTCGCTCGCAGGGTCTGGCTTCGCGGCTTGTGCGGCGGGCGGTGGCTCAGCGTCCTTGGGCTTCGGCACGTCGTGACATGCGGCCTCGATTTTCGAGCCGCAGCCGGGTGCCGCTGCGGCGTTGATCGGGGGCGGAGCTACGAGCGCGGCATTGGACGCCGTCGGGATCGCCGGGGGCGGCGCCGGTTTCGCAGCGCAGGCGCTCGCTCCGAGCGCGCACAGGAGCACGCCGAGGCCGCGCCTTGGCAGCAGCTCGAGCGCGCTAGGGAGCATCGTGACGCACGCTGTGCTCTTTGCCGTCGAAACGCAGGAGCGCTTTCTTGCCGTCGATCAAGGTGGCCAGGCACACCGGGCGCTTCCAGACGCGGACGAGACTCGTCATCGTCTCGCGCGCGTAGTCGGCGCGCAGATCGACGCCGCGGTGATCGTGCGTGAGCAGGAGCTCACCGCGGTTTTCGTAGTTGGCGTCTTCCACGTAGATGAACGGATTGCCGAAGTTGGTGAGCTGAGCGAGGAGCTTCTCCTTCACGGCGCGAAACTCGCGCGTGTCGATTTCGAAGCGCTCGTTGCGGTTCGACCAGTTGAAGGTGAACATGCGGTGATTCATGGCGAACTCGGGCGTCAAAAATTCGTCGATGAACGTGACGTCGTTGTAGAGGGAGCGCACCTCGAACAGCTTTTGCCGGCCGAGACCGAGCCGCAGATCCCAGTGTCGCTTTTGGTCGAGGTCGTCACAGTCCTCCCACTCCTGGCCGAATTGGCCCTTGTTCCAGCGCTCCTCGATGTTTCGATAGAGTTCGACCCCGAGCTTGTACGGGTTCAGGCGGCCGCCGCTGGTCGCCATCACGCCGGCGTTGTTGTCGGCGTAGTCGACCACCTCGCTCCAATCACAGACGTCCTCCGTCATCATCTTGGAGTGCCAGTACGACGCCCAGCCCTCGTTCATGATCTTGGTCTGCATCTGCGGCACGAAGTAGTAGCCTTCTTCGCGCACGATGCTCAAAATCGCGCGCTCCCAGCGCTCGAGCGGCGCGTTCTCGAGCAAGAAGGAAAGGACGTCTTGCTCGCGCTGGGCCGGGAATTTGCCCTTTTCTCGATCGCGCTCGGCCTCGATCTTTTTCTTCTGCTCCTCGATGTATTCGCTCGGGTTGATGAACTCCTCCATGTAGTCCTTCGAGCGCAGGCGCGGGACTTCGATGGCGGTGGGCTCTTCATCCGGGTGGGACTCGCGCTTGCGGACGACGAAGCGCGACCAGGGATCGATCAGGTTCTCGAGCGACAGACAGACGTCGATGAATTCCTCGGCTTTGGCGATGCCGTAGCGATCGACGACGCGGCGCACCGCGGCGCCGTGGTTGGCCATTTTATCGACCCATTTACGGTTTGGGTCGTAGCCGTCACTGCCGTGGCCCACCGGGTAGGTGATGTGCTCGCCGGCGTCCAGATCCGTGGTGCGGAAGGCGAAGTTGTTCTTGAAGAAATCCACGTGCCCGAACACGTGGCACATCACGAGCTTCTGGTCGGTGAGGCTGTTGCCCTCGAGCAGGTAGGCGTACGAGGGGTTGTTGTTGATCACCATCTCGTAGATCTTCGACAAGCCGTATTCGTAGCTCTTGCTGAGCCGCTCGTACTCCATGCCGAAGCGCCAGTGCGGATAGCGGTTCGGGAAGCCGCCGTAGGCCGCGACCTCGTTCATCTGGTCGTAGCTCAGCATCTCGAAGATCGTGGGAAAGAAGTCCAAGCCGTGGCCCTTGGCGATCTTCTCGATCTTGTCCTGCTCGACGCGCAGGTAGCGGGGGAGGCCGGTGTGGGTGGCGAACTGCGGCATGCTTACTTGCCCTTGCCCAAAAAGTCTTTGATGCTGGCGACGATCGCGTCGCGATCGCGGATCTCGCTGGTGACCACGCGCTCGTCCGCGGCGAAGTGCTCGCGTAGGTCCTTCACGAACTGGCCGGAGCCGTACGGGCTCTCGACTTGGCCGTAGGCGAACATGTTCACGCGCGGCAAGATCTCGGTGCGCATCAATTCGATGCAGCTCAAGGTGTCGTCCATCGACCAGTTGTCACCGTCGGAGAAGTGGAAGGGGTAGATGTTCCACTCCTGTGACGGATAGTGCTGGTCGATCAGCTGCGCGCATAGTTTGTAGGCGCTCGAGATCATCGTGCCGCCGGATTCCCGGGTCTTGAAGAAGGTGTCGCGATCGACTTCGCGCGCGACCGCGTCGTGGATGATGTAGCGCGCTTCCAGGCCCTGATACTGGCGGCGTAACCAGGCGTCGATCCAGAAGCTCTCGATGCGCACAATCTCTTTTTGCTCATCTCCCATCGAGCCGGAGACGTCCATCATGTAGATGATCACGGCGTTGGCGACGGGCTCGTGGTCTTCTTTCCATGAGCGAAAGCGCTTGTCCTCTTTCTGCGGGATCAGGATCGGATTCTTGGGGTCGTAGACGCCGCTCGCGATGGTCCGCCGCAGGGCTTCCTTGTAGGTGCGCTTGAAGTGGCGCAGGGATTCGGGGCCGACCCGGCGAATACCGGTATAGCGATCCTTCGCGGCGATGATGCGGCTCTTGCCCTTGTTCTCGATCGCGGGCAGCTCGAGCTCTTCACCCAGGATGTCCGCGAGTTCATCGAGCGTGACGTCCACCTCGAGCATGTGCTCGCCCGCGTCCTTGCCTGCTTGGCCGGAGCCTTCTTCGCCCTCGCCCTCCTCGCCACCGACCGGATCGCCGGCGTCGCCCTTGCCTTGGCCCACGCCGCCCTTCTGCTTGTCGCCGAACGTGAAGCGCGGGATGTCGATCTGCGGGATCGGGATCGAAACCAGGTCCTTGCCCTTGCGCCCCAGCATTTCGCCCTGCGAGATGTAGCGACGCAGGTTCTGGCGAATCTTGCCGCGGACGATGTTGCGGAACCTCGAGTGGTCCTGGTCGATCTTGAGCGACATGAGCCGATGGAAGGATTTGTCGGGACGAGTGTCCCTTTTAGTGTCGCATATTTTGGGGGGCCCTCTGTGAGCATCGCACCTTCGGGCTTTTGTGGCTCGAAACGGCCAATTCCGAGCAGCGAGCCGCCTGGCCGGCGCTGCGCCCGCGCCCTTTTGGGGCCTAGCGCGAGGGGAGTCAGGGCGTCGGGTGGTTGGCGCCCGCGGCGAGCGAGGCGTGTGAGTGCACGATTTTCCAGATGCCGTACTCGTTGCGCCAGACGAGCGTGAGGCGACAGCGTAGCTCGGTGCCGTTCTTGAGCTTGAAGGTAGGCGTGTCGACAACCCACCCGGCGTCTCGGTCGATGGTGGCAGCGATCGCGCCGGGTACGATCAGCGTGCCGGGCTCGATGAACAGCTCGTCCGTGCTCGGTAGTTGCAGGGCGCCGTCGAATTTGGGGAGGCCGCCGGACAGCCCGACGAAGCTTCGACCGGGCTGTTGCGAATAAAATAGGCCCGCGCGCGCCGTGTCGCCGCTCGTGATCGCCGCGTACAAGTCGCGCGTGCGCTGGGTGAGCTCCGGGGAGGGCGCGGGCGCAGGTGGCAACGGTTGCCAGGGCGGTTCGGGCCCGACAGCGCACGCGCTCACGGCGAACGCAAGAAACAAACCCGCAACGAGGCGCCGCTCCACGGAATCAGGTCTACCGGTTCTCGAGCGCAGCGGCAATCGATCCGCGCGAACGGCCGCTCGACATGGCTCGACGGCTCGCGCGGGCTTTGATAGAACGCGGGCGAAAATCGTGGCGACAGGCGAAAAGTTTTTGAAGTTCCGCTGCACCGGCTGCGGCAATTGCTGCAAGGAGCCGCTCTTGCCGCTGACGGACGCCGACATGCGGCGCATCCTACGGCGCACGGGTGAAGACGTAACGGAGCTCGTGCACTGGGTCGCGCGCGACGGCATCGACATGGACGACGAGCCGGAAGCGTTCGTCATGCTCCGTCAAGGCAAGCGCGTGATGGTGCTCAAGCACGAGCGCGGCGGTTGTCGCTACCTGGGCGAGGATGATCGCTGTACGATTTACACGAGCCGCCCGCTTGGCTGTCGCATCTTTCCGTTCGATCCGACCTTTGCGCGTGACGGCAAGCTGCGTCGGCTCAAGTTGATCGACGCCGCCGATTGCCGCTACGAGCTCGACGGCGACAACGATCTGCGCGCCATGCACGATTTGCACGCGCGCCACGAGCTCGAGACGCACGCCTACCAAGACCGCGTCGCGGAGTGGAACCGCGAGCAAAAGAAACGTAAGCGTCGCGGCAACGCTCCACAGACCGCGCAAGATTTCTTTCGATTTCTCGGTTTTTGAGCCGCGGTCAGTGCACGAGCAGCGCGCGTACGCGCTCGAAGGCGCGGTCCAAGTCGCGCTTGAGCGCGGGGCTGTCGTCCGGGTTTTGCTCGAGCCTTTCGCACAGGGCACGCATGGCTTGGGCGCCGATCACGAGCGAGCTGCCTTTCAGTTTATGGGCGGTCTGCTTGACGCTGGCGCGGTCGCCGCCGGCGACGGCGCGTGAGAGCCTTTCGAGTTCGCGCGGCGTGTGCTCGAGGAATAGGCGCGTCACGGCCGCGCTGCGCTTGGTGACGGGGTCGAGGTCCGCGGGCACGCGTGGCGCGCGCTGGGCGGCGGGCGCGGCGGAAATCACCAGGTTTCCCGCGGGCGCCCAGCGCGCGATGGCGCTGGCCAGCGATTCTGCGCTGAGCGGCTTGGACAAGCAATCGTCCATGCCCGCGTCGAGCGCCTTGCGGCGGTGGCCGATCATGGCGTGGGCGCTGACCGCGATGATGGGAACACGGCTGGTCGCGCCCTCGAGTTCGCGGATCGCTTGAGCCGCTTGATAGCCGTCGAGCTCCGGCATTTGGCAGTCCATCAAGATCAGCCCGTAGCGCTCACGCTCGAACGCCTGGAGGGCTTCCCGCCCGTTGGCGACGAGGTCGGCTTGATGGCCCAGTTCCGCCAGCATTTCGCGGATCACTTGCTGATTGACGGGGTTGTCTTCCGCGACGAGCAAGCGGAGCGGCACTCGACCCACGCTGGGAGCGGGTGCTCGCTCGCTCGACCCCTTGCGCCCATGCGGATCGAGCACGCGTGCCAGCTGACGAGTGAGTTCCGAGCGACGCACGGGTTTAGTGAGCACGCCGTCGAGTGCCGCGGCCTGCGTGACCTCGGGATCGAGTGAGTCTTCGAGCGAAGCGAGCAATATGAGTTTGGGACGCGGCCCCGACTGCGCGCCGGCGGCCACGCTCAGATCGGCAGGCGTAGCCAGCGCGGCATCACACAGGATCACGGAAAAGCCAGCCTGTTCGAGCTCGCGCTGCGCGGCGGGCAGGTTTGGCACCGCATTGGTTTCGAGACCTGCGCGCTGCAGGTACTCACACAAGATTTTGCGCTGGCTTTCGTTCTCCTCCACCAGCAGCGCCCGACCCGGTATGGGGCGCGCCGGCGCCGACGGCGAGCTGTTCGAGACGCGGAGCGGCAACGTGAACCAAAACGTGCTGCCCTTGCCGCGCTCGCTTTCGACGCCGATGTTTCCGCCCGCGAGTTCGACCAGGCGCTTGCAAATCGAGAGCCCGAGCCCCGTGCCGCCGAAGCGCCGTGTGAGCGAACCATCGAGCTGCGAAAATGCGTCGAAGATCTTGCCGGCGTCCGCGGGCTCGATGCCGATGCCGGTGTCGTGCACGGCGAAGCGCAGCCGAGGATGCTCGGCTTCATTGACGATCGACACGCTCAGCACGATCTCACCCTGCTGGGTGAACTTGACGGCGTTACCCACGATGTTGGAGAGCACCTGGCGCAAGCGATTCGGGTCGCATTCGATGCGCGCCGGCAGGTTTGCGGCGAGGTGACAGCCTAGCTCGAGACCCTTTTCGTGGGCACGCGGCGCAAAAAGCTCGACGACGTCTTCGCTCAGAGTCTCGATCGCGACCGTGCTGGGTTGCAGTTCCAGCTTGCCAGCCTCGATCTTGGAGAAATCCAAGATGTCGTCGACGATCGTCATCAGGCTATTGGCTGAGCTCTGGACGGTTTGCGCGAAGCGACGCTGTTTGTCCGTGAGGTCGGTGCGCAGCAGAAGCTCGGTCATGCCCAGCACGCCGTTCATGGGGGTGCGGATCTCGTGGCTCATGTTGGCCAGAAATTCGCCCTTCAGTCGGGTGGCTTCCAGCGCGAAGAGCGTGGTTTGCTCGAGCTTTTCGAAGGCGCGCTCGGTGACACGAATCAGCGGACCGATGTAAAAAGTCACGAAGATCAGGCTCGCGACGAAGGCTGCCACGAGTCCGAGCCCCGCCGTCCACAAGATGCTGCGCTTGAATTCATCACCTGCCGTGATGCGAGCGGTCGACACGACCAGCGCGACACGCCCCACCTCCTGGCCCTCACTCGAGACGGTCTGCCAGGATGACACGAAGCCCGGCCCCGTGGTGACTTGACCGGGAGGACCCGTGAACAACGCTTCGGCGTGGGCGGGCGGAGCTCCCAGTGTCGCGAGTTTCTCGCCCCGCTGGTCGCTCGTGACGATCGCGCGAAAGTCGGCGTCGCTCCTGTAAGGGCTGATCGCGCGCAAGACCTGCTCGCGATCGCCCGCGGCCAGGCCCTGCTCCGCGACGCGCGAAAGTTCGAGCGCGCCGTGTGATGCCTTCCAGCGCAAGTCCGCGATCACGGTAGGGGATACCGACGCAAAAATGTGCGACACGAGCACGAAGATCATGCCGGACAGCGCCGCCATCAACGCGCCGATGAACAGCGTCAGCACGAGCTTCAGGCGCAAGCTCGAGAGCAGGCGCTCGCGCCGACGTGAGGTAGTCGCGTCGCTGCCGGGCACCATGCTGGTGCTCCTGGGGATGGAGGGGCGCGCGGACAAAGCTCGCTCTCCCTCGCTGCAAACGGCCAAGTCCACGCTTCCTTTAGCCAAGCTGCAAAGTGGCCCAGACTCCGGCCTTATGCGGTCGTTTGGCTCGGCCGTTTCAGACGGCGATGAGCCGCGGCATGGTGCTGGTGGTCGACGATGATCCGGTCGTGCTCGAGGTCACGCGCGAGCGGCTCGAGGGCGTCGGCTACGCCGTGCATACGCGGCAAGAAGCGATCGGTACGTCGCAGTGGGCGTCGGAGTTTCAACCGGACGTGATCCTGCTCGACATCAACATGCCCGCGCTCGACGGCACCGATCTCGCGCAGCTGCTCAAGCGCCGGCGCGCCACCAAAAATCTTGCCATCATCCTGTTCTCGTCGATGGACTCCCAGCAGCTCGATCGTCGCTTGAGCGACACGGGCGCTGACGGCGCGATCCAGAAGACCGGTGACGCAGCACGCTTCTTGAGCGAGTTCGAGTCGCTGATCGCGCGCTGGCGCACGCAGCCACAGCTTCACTGAGGCCGCGGGCCGCGTCGCGAACCGCGAGCGCAGGGAGGGTTCGCTTGCGCGGAGCGCGCGGGTTGGCTAGAGATTCGGGCAAAATGCCGGAGAAGAGTTACCTGGTGCTCACGGCGGTCGGACCTGATCGGCCGGGCCTCGTCAATGAAATTGCGCGGGTCGTACTCGACGCGGGAGCGAACCTCGAGGATAGCCGGATGGCGATCTTGGGCGGGGAGTTCGCGCTCTTGGTATTGGTGTCCGGCCCTCCGCAGGCAACGGCGGCGATCGAAGCGCAAGCCGCTGCGCTCGGCAATCGCCTCGGTCTGCGTATTCTGATCAAGTCGACCTCTGCCGAGCGCGCGGTGCGTGATTTTTTGCCGTACCATTTGCGGGTGAGCGGCGTCGATCGCCCCGGCATCGTTCAACGGGTCGCCGCGGTGCTCGCCAAGCGCGGCGTGAACGTGGCGTCGCTCGAATCGCGCCTCTCGTACGCGCCGCTCAGCGGGACTCCGATGTTCGTGCTCGAAGCCGAGCTCCAAATCCCTTCGGCGCTCGCCCTCTCCGAGTTGCGACGCGAGCTCTCCGCGACCTGCGACGACGAAAACCTCGATTGCGTGCTCGAATCCGGCTGAAGGGCTCCGGAACGCGCTGCGGTGGGCTCTTTCACCGCGCGTAAAATGGCGCTAAGCATGAGCCGCGATGCGAGGTTTCTTAGCGGCGCTGAGCTTTTCGCTGCTGGCTAGCCTGGCCCTTCCAGGCTGCCGCTCGAGCAACGAGTGCTCGGCTGGCGGCTTGTGCGCCTGCTCGGGCGGTCACGAATGCTATCTCGACTGCAATGGCGATGGTTGCAACCAGTCATGCTCGAGCATGGACAGTTGCGGCACCGTTTGCCAGAGCGGGTGCAGCTCGACCTGCAGCGGCACGAGCGAGTGCTCGCAGTACTGCGCAGGCAATTGCAGCATCGCCTGCTCGGGTACGCCGACCTGCGGCATTATTTGCGGCGCGGGTTGCAACATCGATTGCCGCAATGCGGGGACATGCGGCGTGCAAGTCGGCCCTGGCAGCACCGTCAATTGTCAGAGCGTTGGGCAGTGCGTGGTCGAGTGCAGCGGCCAATGCGTCATCACTCATGGCGACGGCCCCATGATCACGTGCGTGGGCGGCGGCGCGGTATTGGACTGCAGCCCGGGTGTCTCGGCCTGCGGGGCGTGCCCAACATGAGAAGCGCGCTCGCGCTGGTTGGTTTCTCGTGCACGCTCGTCGGCCTGCCGCTCTGCGCGCACGCGCAGAGCACCATCCGTCAGCCCGGGAATCGACCCCACTACAGTTTCGAGCTCGAACCCGAGCTCGTACTCGGGCCGTTCGAGCCTCCCGGCGCGCAAGCGGGGGACGGCTACGGCGCGGGCGTGCGCGGTACGATTGAAATCGCGCCCGACGGCTTCTTGCCCAAGCTCAATGACTCGGTCGGTATCGGTTTCGGCTTCGACTATCTGAGCTACCCGTCGGACCCGCGAGGTGAGTGCACGCAGTTCGTAGCGGGCGCGGCGGGCACGCGCGTGTGCACGGCCACCAGCGGCGGCAGCGCGGCCTATCTGTATTTTCCCGTGGTCTTGCAGTGGAACTTTTGGCTCCATCGCAAGTGGTCCGTATTCGGTGAGCCAGGCGTTGCGCTCTACTATCACCGTCAACGGGGTTTGGATTTCTCGCCCTTCGTGATCGAGGCAGGCGGGCGCTATCATTTCTCCGATGCCGTCGCCCTCACGCTGCGTGTCGGCTACCCGATGGTGTCGCTCGGCGTCTCGTTCCTGTTGTAAAAATTGCCACTACTGTCCATCGGGGGCTCAGCCCCCGCGCCCGCTGAAATGCACCCCTTCGGGTACCACGAAGCGCGGAATTCAGCGGGGCCCCACCCCCAGGTTTCGGGGCCCCATCCCCAAAGCAATCGTCGTGGACCATTGGGCTCGTCGAGGTTGTCCGCGTGCACCGTGCTCGTGCGTAGCTCCTGAGGCAGTCGGTCGGCATGGTGCGTGCTTAGGGCCGCACGATGAACTTCGAAGCTCACAGATTGCGCTCCGTGTACGCCGCCCTGGCGGTGTTCGCGCTCAGCGGCTGTACGGCGCTCGGCCCCATGCCCGCGACCACGGGCATCTCGTATGTGCAAGAGCAACGCCCCGACATCTCGCTGCAGGGCGGATTCGTTCCTGGCTATTATTTGAGCACGGCCGTGCAAGAGAATCACAACGCGGCCGCGCTCGGGCAGATCGCCGCCCTGTTCGAGCCCGATCATTGGCTTTCGGCGCCGGGCTTGATCGTCGGAGCGCGTCGAGCCGGTTCGAATGAATCCAAGCCGTCGCTCGAGCCGATGATCGGCTACCGCACGAAGCTCGACGCGGACAATCGCTTCAACGCGGGTGCCGTCGGGTTCGGGACCTACGCGCAGGGTTCGAAGAACGGCGCTTCATTCAGCGCGACGCACGGCGGGGTCGAGGGCGGCCTCGACGCGCGCCTGACGCCCACGAGCAAGTGGCTCGAGCTTCACCTGAACGGCTCCGCGTCTTTTACCGCCCTGCATGCGAGCGGGATCTTTTGCACGGACGCTCAAGGTCAATACGGCGTTGACTGCGGCACCGGCACGCCGCTCACCAGCGCAGAGGCGAGCGGCATCTATCCGAGCGTCAACGGCGGACTTGCTCTCGATTTCGCGCGCCACAACCCGATATTTTTTCACGGCGGCAGGCTCGCCGTCGATGCGGGCGCTGGCACGATGCCGACCGTGATTGCTGGCGCGCAGCACAATGCGAAGCCGTACGCGTACGGCGGCGTCACCCTCACGGTCGCGCTCGGAGACAAGCAATGATGACATTCAATTCCTTGATTGCGTGTTGCGTTTTGGGTCTATCCGTTGCCTGCTGCGGGCCGGGCGGTGGTACCTATTGTCAGTCGGGTCCGCGCTACGGCACGCAATGCTATTCGCGGCAGGATCTAGCTCCGCCCGGCAGCCCGCCCGTGAATCCCGACTCGGACGATTCGCGTCGCTAGCGCCCTGCGCGCCACGGATTTTGCATGGGTCGACAGTGCTTCCAAACTTCGGTTTGAGCATATTGCAAGGTCATGGGCTACACTGCCGGCATGCGCCGCTGCACACCTCGCGTAGGCCGAGGCGTCTCGTGACGCAGGCATTGGTTCCGCACAAGGTCGGCCTCGACGAAACCGGGGTCTGGGCCTTGTTGCGCGAGCTCGCCCAGCGCGCGAGCGCCGGCCACGCCCTCGACGAGCGCACGGGTTTTGGGAGTGATTCGAACGGGCGACTCAGTCAGACATCGCTCGAGCGCGCCGCGCTCGTGATCGATCCGGGAGCTGAGCGTTTTTTTTACGGCGGTTCTCGATTTACGCCCGCAGTGAGTGAGTTGCTCGATTTGTACTTGCCGCTGTGCATTGGTCGCGGCAGCGCGAACCTGGTGCTGGCGCACGTGGGTCAGAGCCTGGACGGCCAGATTGCCACGGCCAACGGCGCGTCCCGTTACGTGACGGGGCCGGAGAACATCCTGCACATGCATCGCCTGCGCGCTCTGTGCGACGCGGTGATTGTCGGCGCGGGGACGGTCGAAGCCGACGATCCGCAGCTCACGACTCGCTTGGTCAGCGGCGCTTGCCCGGTGCGTGTGGTGATCGATCCGGGGTTGCGGATCGCTCGCGATCGTCGGGTATTTCGCGATCGCGCGGCGCCGACGTTGGTGGTCTGTGATCGTGAGCGGGCAGGGCGCGGCCAAGGGCCGGATCTGATCCCGCTCGAGGCAGACGGCGGCGTGTTGCCGGTGCGCCGCGTGATCGACGCGCTTGCGGCGCGCGGGCTCAAGCGTTTGTTCATCGAGGGTGGCGGCGTTACGGTGTCGCACTTCTTGGGCGCGCGCGCGCTGTCGCGCCTACACGTCACGGTCTGTCCGCTGATCATCGGCCAAGGGCGGCCAGGCATCGCGCTGCCCAGCGTCGATCGTTTGGAGCACGCGTTGCGCCCGAAAACGCGGCGCTTCTCGCTCGGCGAGGACGTGCTCTTCGACTGCGCCTTCGAGCGCGCGTAGCGGAGCTTTTGAACTCACGCGCGCGCGTAGGCCATGATCGTAGAGCGCGTGAACGACGCGACGAGGGCGAGCGTGGCGAGCGCGCTCCAGGGCAGGGAAATCGCCCGTGGTACCAGAAAGCAAGCGATCGCACTCGTCATGTAGAACGAGAACACATAGCGCCCGAGGCGCGAGCGCCCGGGATCGCCTGCGGGCGGCGGCATGAGCCAGGTCGCGATGACGTAGAGGTAGCGCAGGGCTCCGGCGAGCAGGATCCAGAGCCCGGCTTGTCCCTGCCGCAGGAGCATGAACGCGCTGAGCTGCACCAGCAGGGCGTCGGTCTCCATGTCGAAGTGGGCGCCGAACTCGGACGCCTCGTTCCGTTGCCGTGCGAGCCAACCGTCCACGGCGTCGAGCGCGAACACGAGGCCGACACCCGCTCCCGTGACCAGCGAGCCCAGGTCGTTCGAGCGCAGCGCGAGCCACAGCATGAGGAGCAAGCGCAGCGCGGTGACGCTGTTGGCTGCGCCCAGGCGCCCGCTCGGCGTCGCCACCGGCAAGTGTCGAAAAATCAAAATTGGAAACGCGAGCGCGGCTTCCAGCGAAAGCGGCCAGAGCTTGCCGAGTTGCCACGCCGCGAGCGCGGCGCACAGCGCGAGCAGCGCGTGTCCGCGGCTCCAGGCCTCGAGCGTTCGCTCCGCTTGCGCTGCCGGCATCGGCCGAGGTTTGCGCAGAACGCGCTCGCTCGCTAGGCTCGAGACCGCGAGCCATGACGGATCTGGGCGGAAAGCCGCGCGCCTTTTGGACCACCGGCGTGGGCGTCGGCGAGATCCGCGCGGAGTTCGTGCCGGCACCTGGGCCGGGTGAGCTCCGCGTACAGACGCTCTACAGCGCGGTGAGCCGCGGCACCGAGTCTCTGGTGTTCCAGGGCCACGTGCCTGAAAGCGAATTTTCTCGCATGCGCTGTCCGCATCAGGCCGGGGATTTTCCGGCTCCCGTCAAGTACGGATACTCGAGCGTCGGGCGCGTCGTCGCCGGCGGCGGGGAGCTCGAGGGGCGGCTCGTGTTTTGCCTGTACCCACACCAATCCGAGTACGTGGTGGGCGCGAGCGCGCTGCTGCCGCTACCGGACGACGTGCCGAGCGGGCGCGCGGTGCTCGCGGCGAACATGGAAAGCGCCGTCAACGCTATTTGGGATTTGAATCCGCGCTTGGGTGATCGCATCACCGTGATCGGCGCGGGCGTGCTCGGCTGCTTGTGCGCGTATCTACTGCGGCAACAGGCAGCGGTAGACGTCGAGCTCGTCGACCTGCTCGCCGGCCGCGCGAGCGTGGCGGCCGCGCTCGGCGTGCGCTTTCGCGCGCCGGAGCGAGCGAGCGGCTCACGCGATCTCGTCGTCCACGCGAGCGCGAGCGAAGCGGGCTTGCAACGCGCGCTTGGCCTACTCGCGCCGGAAGGCACGCTGCTCGAGCTGAGCTGGTACGGCGATGCCTCGCCAAGCGTCCCGCTCGGGCGTGATTTTCACGTGAATCGCCTGAATTTGCGCTCGTCACAGGTCGGGCGCGTCAGCCCCAACGCGCGCGCCCGCTTTGGCAACCGGGAGCGCCTCGAGCTCGCGCTCAGCCTGTGCAGGGACTCGGCGCTCGACAGCTTGATTGACGGCGAAAGCCCTTTCGAGTCCCTCCCGGAAGTGCTCCGCGAGCTCTCCGCGCAGAGCGGGGCGCTCTGCCGGCGCATTCGTTATGCTAGCGCGAGCTAGACTTGGAGGAGCATGTTCAGCGTTTCCGTTCGCAGCCACATGATGATCGCTCATAGCTTTCGCGGTGAGCTCTTTGGTCCCGCGCAACGCTTGCACGGCGCAACCTATCTGGTCGACGTCGAGTTTCGAGCGCCGAAACTCGGCGTCGACGGCGTCGTGGTCGACATCGGTCGCGCGAGCGTGGCGCTCGGCGCGGTGCTCGAAGAGTTGACCTTCAAGAATTTGGATGAGCTCCCGGAGTTTGCCGGCAAGAACACGACCACCGAGTTCATGGCACAAATCGTCTTCGAACGGATGCGCGCGCGGATCGGCCGCGGCGAGCTCGGACCCGGTGCCGAGCAGCTGAGCGCGCTGCGCGTTACACTGCACGAGTCACACGTTGCGAGCGCGTCGTATGAGAACGCGCTCAGTTAGGACTTTCTCCCAATGCAACCCAGTGAAGTAACCCCTCCCGACAACCAAACCACTTCGAAATTTGCAGGACGCCGGTTGGCGGCCGAGCTGTTCGGCGGCGCCGTGCTCGGTTTCACCGGTGCGAGCCTGGGCGGCCCGGGTCTGATCAGCGTGTGGTGGCGGCCGCTCGCCGGTGACGGCATTTCCTGCGGCGGTCCGGTCAAGGAGGCACTCGCCCAGTTCGTACGCTTCCAGCTGACCAGCGCGCTGATCGGCTGCGTCGGCATTGCGCTGATTTCGTTTTTCTCGCGGCGCGCCTGGCGCCGTCGCGTTGCGGCTCGCGACACGTGACGCTGCCGGGCGGTGCCTCGCCCGGGCTCGACGGGTTTCATCCCGCGGTCGCCAGCTGGTTCTCGCAAGCGCTCGGGACGCCGAGTCGGGTGCAAGAGCTCGGTTGGCCGCCGATCCTGCGCGGCGAATCGGTGCTCTTGTTCGCTCCCACCGGCTCGGGCAAGACGCTCGCGGCCTTCCTGGCGGCGCTCGAGCGCGTCCTGTTTCGGCCCGCCGCCGCGCCACGGGTGCGCGTGGTGTATGTGTCGCCGCTCAAGGCGCTCGGCGTCGATATCGAGAAAAATCTACGCGCGCCGATCGAAGGCATCATCGCCGCCGCCGCAGCACGCGGAGAAACGCTGCGGCGCCCGGAGGTCTTCGTGCGGAGCGGCGATACGTCGCCGCGCGATCGGGCCCGCTTTCTGCGTAGCGCGGCAGATATCCTGATCACCACTCCAGAGAGCTTATTTCTGCTGTTGACGTCCAACGCCGCGCGGCAACTCGAGGCCGTCGAGACGCTGATCGTCGACGAAATTCACGCCGTGTTGCCGACCAAGCGCGGCTCGCACTTGGCCGTTACGCTCGAGCGCCTGGAGGCAGTGCGCACGCTCACTACGCCGCTCCAGCGCATCGGTTTGAGCGCCACGCAAACACCAACGGAGGAGGCCGCGCGTTTACTCGGCGGCGCCGGACGCAACGCTCCGCGCGACGTGCAAGTGATCGACGCGCGGGAGCCGCCGAAGCTTTCGCTCAGCGTCGAATCGACCGCGCCGGATCTGTCCAAAGTCGGTGACCTGCCAGGGCCGGAAGGCGAGCGCAGCATTTGGCCGAGCGTGCACGCGCGGCTCGTCGCGCTGGTCGAAAAGCACCGTTCGACCTTGATCTTCGTCAACAATCGCGGGCTCGCCGAGCGGCTGGCTGCATCCCTCAATGATCTCGCGGGGCGGGAAATCGCGCTCGCCCATCACGGCTCGGTCGCGCGCGAGCGGCGCGCCGAGATCGAAGCGCGTCTGAAATCGGGGGAACTCCCCGCGCTGGTCGCCACGGCGTCGCTCGAGCTCGGCATCGACATGGGGGCAATCGATTTGGTCGTGCAGATTCAGGCGCCGCCCTCGGTGATCTCGGGTCTGCAGCGCGTCGGGCGCGCCGGGCACCAAGTGGGAGTGGCCTCGGAGGGGCTGATTCTCGTGCGTCACCGCGGCGAGCTGTTGCCGAGCGTTGCCACCACCGAGCGCATGAAGCAGGGCTTGGTCGAGAGCACGCGCTTTGTGCGCAATCCGCTCGACGTGCTGGCGCAGCAGATCGTCGCGATCGCGGGAGCCGCGCCCGAACGGGAGGTGAGCGTGGAAGCGGTGTACGAGCTCGTGCGGCGCGCGGCGCCGTTTTTCGAGCTGCCGCGCTCTGCGTTCGAAGGCGTGCTCGATATGCTTTCTGGCCGCTACCCCTCGGACGAGTTCGCCGGCCTCGCCGCACGGCTCAGTTGGGACCGCACGAGCGGCGTGCTGCGCGCGCGGCCGGGCGCGAAGAGCCTGGCGATCGCCAACGCCGGTACGATCGCCGATCGCGGGCTATTTGGCGTGTATTTCGCGCGCGACGGCGACGCCACGCGCGTCGGCGAGCTCGATGAAGAGATGGTCTTCGAGTCGCGCCCGGGCGACGTGTTCGTGCTCGGCGCGAGCTCGTGGCGCATCGACGACATCACGCACGACCGCGTGCTCGTCACCCCCGCACCGGGTGAGCCCGGGCGCATGCCATTTTGGCGCGGCGACGGCCCAGGCCGCCCAGCCGAGCTCGGCGCTGCGATCGGTCGCGTCACGCGCGAGCTCGCCGAGCTGCCGGAAGACGCCGCGCGCTCGCTTTTGATGCAAAAGCACGATTTCGACGTGCACGCGGCGAACAACACGGTGGCGCTCCTGCGCGATCAACGCCTCGCCACGGTCGACGTGCCGTCTGATCGCTCGCTCGTGATCGAGCGATTTTGGGATCAACTTGGTGACCATCGCGTGTGCGTGCTGTCCCCGTTCGGGCGGCGCGTGCACGCCCCGTGGGCCATCGCGGTCACGGCGCGGCACAAGCAGCGCACGGGCCACGAGCTCGAAGCGGTTTGGTCGGACGACGGCATCGTCTTCCGCGTACCGGAGGCGGCGGAGCCGCCGCCCGCGGAGTGGTTCCTGTTGAGCCCCGACGAGGCGGATCTGGCCCTGCGCCAAGGGCTCGCGGAGACGGCCCTGTTCGCCGCGCGCTTTCGTGAAAACGCGGCGCGCGCGCTATTGCTGCCGCGCCGTCGGCCCGGCTCGCGCGCGCCGCTTTGGGCGCAGCGCAAGCGCTCGGCGGACCTCCTGCGCACGGTCGCTCGCTTCCCCGAGTTTCCCATTTTGCTCGAGACGTCGCGCGAATGTTTCGCGGAGGCGTTCGACATGGTCGCGCTCAAGGGTTTGCTCGCCGCCGCGCAGAGCGGCGCGGTTCGCGTGACCGTTGCCGACACCAAAGCTCCTTCGCCTTGGTCGAGCTCGCTCTTGTTCGCGTACGCAGGCAATTTCGTGTACGAAGGCGACGCGCCGCTCGCGGAGCGTCGCGCGCAAGCGCTCACACTCGATAGTCGCGAGTTGTCCGCGTTGCTCGGCGAGGACGAGCTGTCTGAGCTGTTCGACGACGCGACGCTGTCAGCGCTCGAGCGCGAGCTCCGTCGTATGGAGTCGAAGTCGGTCCGCCACGAGGACGACGTACACGATCTGCTCCTGGCGCTCGGAGAGCTCGATCAGGCTGAAATCACGGTGCGCGCACAAGATCCGAACCAGGTGCCTGTCTATCTGGCAAACCTCGAGCACGCTCACCGCATCGCGCGCGTGGACCTCGCGGGTCACTCATATTTCATCGCCTGCGAGGACGCCGCACGGGCGCGCGACGCGCTCGGTTGTACCTTGCCGGCCGGCATGCCCGCGGCGTTGCTCGAGCCCGTGCCCGACGCGCTCGGTGACTGGATCTCGCGCTACACGCGCACACACGCGCCGTTCGTCGCGGCACAGGCAGTACAACGCCTGGGTGTACCGCTCGCGGAGGTCGAGCGCGCGCTGACGCGGCTGCAGCAGGCCGAACGCGTGACGACGCTGCGCGTCCCGGGCGGCACGCGCTACGTCGGTACGGATGTGCTGCACAAGCTCCGCCGTCGCGTCTTGTCTCGCTTGCGCGCGGATGTCGAACCGGTCGATTCACCCACGTTTTGTCGCTTTGCGTTGGATGTTCAGGGTCTGCTCAATCCGGCCGCGGGCACGCCCGCTCTGGAACGCGCGCTGGAAGGGCTGCAGGGCGCGCCCATCGCCAGCGCCGTGCTCGAGACGGACGTACTTCCGGCGCGCGTCGTCGACTACGACACGCATTTACTCGACGCGCTGCTCGTGAGTGGGGAGCTCGTTTGGCGCGGGCTCGAGCCGAGCTCGGAACGCGCGGGCAAGATCGCGCTCTACTTCGCGGATGACTACCCGTGGCTTGCGCCGCCGTTGAGCCCCGTCTCGGGCACGTTGGTGGATCGCGTGCGCGCCCTGCTTTCGGAGCGCGGCGCGTCGTTCTTCGCGGACATCCAGCAGCGCATCGGGGGTTTCGGTCCCGATCTGCTCAAGGCGCTCTGGGAGCTCGTGTGGGCAGGAGAACTCAGCAACGACACTCTGGCGCCGCTGCGGGAACGCCCCGCTGAGCGCCGCGAGCGGGGGCGCTTCCGACGTCGTCCGACGCCACGCCTGGCGGGCAGCGAGGGTCGTTGGTCGCTGCTGCCACGGCTGGAGGTGGCCCCGGCGGAGCGGGCCCTGCGCGTTACGGAGCAGCTGCTCGAGCGCTACGGCGTCCTCGCACGCGATTGGATCGATCCAGCTGAAACACGCGGTGGTTTCAGCGCGCTCTATCCGATTCTGTCCGCCATGGAGGCCGCCGGCAAGATCCGGCGCGGCTACTTCACCGAAGCGCTCTCGGGCGCTCAGTTCGCGCTGCGCGGCGCGCCCGATCGCCTAAGGACTCTGCGGAGCAGCGACGAGCGAAGTCGCTGCGTCGTGCTGTCGGCGGTGGATCCGGGCAATCCGTTTGGGCTCGCGCTGCCGTGGCCGCTTAGCTCACGCCCGCTGCAGCGGGCGATTGGAGCCATGGTCGTGATCTGGGACGGAAGCCTCGTCGGCTATCTGTCTCGCGACGAGCAAACGCTCTCCACGTTTCTCGTTTCAGAAGCGGATAAAGCGAACGCTCAACGCGCGGCTCTGGCGCGAGCCCTCGCTGAACTCGTCGACGGTGGTCGGCGTCGGCTGCTCAGTTTGCACGAGATCGACGGTCAGCCCGCGGCGGACTGCCCGGTGACGCCCGCCCTGATCGCCGCGGGATTCGTGCCCGGCGGCAGTGGATTGCTCAGGACGATTCGCCGTTAGCGGCAAGCGCGGGCACGTAGCTCGGTACGCCGCCGACACGCTCGAGCTCGCGCTCGAGGAACGCCACGCGGCGTTCGAGCTCGCGAATGCGATGGTCCCGCGCGTCGAGTTTTGGCTTTCGACCGGGCTTGGCGCCCTCCAGGCCTTGCGTGCCGCGCAGCGCGAGCTGCTTGCGCCAAGCGGCGAGGTGAGAGCTGTAGATCGCTTCGCGCTGAAGCAGCGCTTCGATGTCGCCGCGCTTGGTGCTCGCCGCGGCCTCTTGCAAGATGCGAAGCTTCTGAGCAGCGCTGAACACGCGCCGCGCTCGCTTCTTGCGGTCGGTCGACGTCGGCTCGCTGTCGCGGCGTGATTCGAACCCGCGGAACATATCGTCCGCGAACTGGCTGGTGACTTGCGGAGAGTGGCTCATGGAGTTCGGAGGGAGGTCCAGCCCTCTGGCGGTTGGGATAGGGACCTGAACGTTTAATGGCGCTCTTCGTCGAATCGATCACTCCGCGGAAAATTTCTGACCCGGATCAGGCGAATGACCTGGCGAATGCACGGAAAATCTCGGATTGAGGGTGGCGATTTCGAGGCCGTCGCGCGCCGCGCTGCGCGAAGAATCCTCAAAAATGGCTTTCAAACGGCGGCAATTGCCTAGAGATCCAGAAATGGTGGGGACACGGGACGCGGCATTCGCCTAGAATTTGGGCCAATTGGCGGGTGAGAGCGTGAAGACGTCACTCAAAGTCACCGGGGGTCTCGTGGTGGCCGGGTTCCTGTTCGCCGTAGGGTGCGGGTCGTCAACGACGTCCTTACCCGTTGGCGCGGGCGGCCGTGGTGGCGAGGCGGCCGTGTGCGCGCCGGGTGACACACGCGCCTGCGTCGGGCCGGCCGCGTGCGTCGGCGGACAGCGCTGCGGCAGTGACGGCATGTGGGGCGTGTGCGATTGCGGAACGGGGGCGTCGTGATCATTGGCTCCGGCGGAAGCGGCGGAGCTCCGCCGCGCGCGGGAGCCGGCGGAGTCGGCGTGGGCGGCACGTTGGCGCTCAGCGGCGGAACCGCAGGGCTCGGGATCGCGGGAGTCACGATTAGCGGAGGTGCGCCGAGTGGGGGCGCAAGCGGAGGTGCCGCGAGCGGGAATGGCGGCGCGGGCGCTGCGAGCACCGCAGGCGGGAATGGCGGCGCGGGCGCTGCGGGTAGTGCGGGTACCGCCGGCGACTCGGGCACGGCAGGCAGTGCAGGCATTGCAGGCGCGACAACCCAGATGGCCGTCGGCTTCACGAAAAACGCGAGCACCGATGTGCAGTGGATCGTCGCGCAAAGCGTGGTCTTCGATTTCGCGGTAGACGACATTACATTCCACTGAGAGCGCGGTTTCGGGCGCCGTGCTATCAGCGCGCTCCTTGGACGGCTTGCTCGTTTCGCTGCCAGAACCGCGGACGCCGCCGCGCGCGCTCACGGCGCGGTTGTCGTTGATGTACTTCCTCGACGTCGCGGTGATCGCCTCGTATCTGCCGCTGCTCGCGCTGCACATGAAGCGCGGCCTGGCTTTCTCCGAGGGGCAGGTGAGCGCCGTCTTCGCCGTGGGCCCCGTGGCGGCTCTGATCGCGCCACCGCTCGCCGGCTTTCTGGCGGATCGCGTGCTGTCCGCTCACTGGCTCTTGTCGCTGATCAACCTCGCGCGAGCCGGCGCGCTGCTCTGCGCGGCGCGCGCGCACACGTTCCCCGAGTTCTTTGCTGCGATGGCCACCGTGAGTTTGGTTTCCGCGCCGTCTTCCGTGTTGACGAGCGCCGTTGCATTTTCTCATCTGCCCGCGGCCCGTCAGATCGGCAAGGCGCGTGTGTGGGGCACGCTTTCCTGGATCTTCGTGCTGTGGGCGCTCGGCGGCTACCTCGCACGCTTCGGCGGGCTGACGGCGCAGCTCGAGCACACCTGGGTTGCGTTCGTGCTCGGCGCCGCGATCTCGTTGCTGCAGACGGCGTACTCGCTCGCGCTGCCGCGCACCACGCCCATGCGCCTCAAAAAGAGCCCATTGGCGTTCGTCTCGGCGCTCGGCTTGCTGCGCGCGCCGAGCTTCTTGGCGTTGATGGTCGTCTCCTCGTTGATCGCGGTGATGTACCAGTTCTTCGTGATCGGGCAGACGCTCTTTTATACCGATCCTTCCGGACTCGGGCTCGATGTGGCGGTCGCGAGCCGGGCCTCGTCGGTGTGTCAGCTCTTGGAGGCGCTCCTGTTTCCGTTCTTGGGCCGGCTCGTGCAGCGCTTCGGTATCCGGCGCGTGCTCTTGTTCGGGCTCCTGCCGTGGCCGATACGCTTCCTCGCCTATGCTTACGGCCACCCGGGGTGGCTCGTGATCCTGATTCAGGGGCTACACGGCATCAACGTCGTGTGCGCGTTCATGGGCCTGCAGGTGGCGATCGAAACACTCGCGCCGAAACACATTCGCGCGAGCGCGCAGGCGCTTTACGCCGTCTTCTTCAACGGCATCGGCGCGCTGAGCGGGCAGCTCATGTGCGGTCTACTGCTTGCGCACTACACGCTCGCGCGCGGCGGCTACGATTGGCGTCGGATCTACCTGGTGCCGCTCGCGCTCAGCCTTTTGGCCGTGTCGATACTGATTTGGGGTTTTCGACCACCCGCGGTAGCTCCACCTGCAGCACGGTGAGATCGGCGCGCGGGTTCCAGCCGAGATGCGCCCAAAAGGCGATGCCGCTCTTGTTGTCCGCGAACACATGGATGCTGGCGCGCCCGATGCCGACTCGTTCGAGCGCCGCACGGCAGTATTCGATCAGCAAGCGCCCGATGCCTCGACCGCGTTCTGCCTCGCGCACCGCGACGTGGTGCAGGTAGCCGCGGCGCCCGTCGTGACCACAGAGCGCCACGCCGACGACTTCACCCTGTTCGTCGAGGGCGATCGGGCTGCAGCCCGCGTTGCGCGCCAGGAACATCGCCAGATCATGCGGTGTGTCGCCGAGCCCGAGGCCAATGCCGTCCATGCCCTGCCAGAGCGCGAGCACGGCGTCGATCTGGGGCTCTTCGAAGGCTTGCAGCTTGACCATGGCTTGAATCAGCGAGCCAGCCTAGCCTAGTCGCTGGCAGCCAGATGGCTCAAACTCATTCAGACGAGACACCGCCGCTGGCCGCGATCGCGCTCCGCACGCTGGGCCACTACCAAGCAAACGCCGAGCGCTTTTGGGCCGGCACGCGCGATCACGATGTCAGCCAGAATTACGCGGCGTTGCTCGATGCGCTGGCGGGGTCGGGTCCACGGCGCATTCTCGACCTCGGTTGCGGACCTGGTCGCGATCTCCTGGCGTTGCGCGCGCTCGGTCATCTGCCGGTTGGGCTCGATGGCTGTGCGGCGTTCGTCGCGATGGCGCGCGCGCAATCGGGCTGTCCCGTCTTGGAGCAAAACTTTTTCGAGCTGTCGCTCGAACCCGCGAGCTTCGACGGTGTGTTCGCCAATGCGTCTCTTTTTCACGCGCCGCGCGCCGTACTACCGCGCGTGCTCAGCGTGCTCTTGGCCGCGCTGGTCCCGGGCGGCGTGCTCTTCTGCTCGAACCCCCGCTCCTTCGAGGCTGATTCGGAGGGCTGGCACGGTGAGCGCTACGGCTCCTATCTGACGATCGAGGGCTGGCAGCGTGTGATCAGCGAGGCCGGCTTCGTCCTCGAACGCCATTTTCTGCGTCCGGCGGGTTGTGCGCCGGCGGAGCAGCCTTGGCTCGCCATGGTCTGCAGAAAACCGGGCTGATCACGGCGCCCGCCTCCTTTTCGGCGCAATCGAGCCCGAGCGAGACCACCCTTGCGCGGCTTCGCACAAACGTGAAACATCGCCGAAAGAATCCGGATCCCGAGTGAGCCGCTAGCTCTATTTTCCTAGCTTCGCTCTGCGGAAGGCCCATGAAGTTCGACGGCTACGACCCCGAAAACGGCGCATTTTTCGACGAAACATTCGGCGCGCGCCATGAGCCGAGGCCGGGCTGTGGACCGCTCGTCAGTGGCATCGACGCGCTGGAGCCGGGCACGCTGCTCACCCGTCAAGCGGCCGCCGAGCGTGCGCTGCTCAGCATGGGCATCACCTTCACGCTCAGCGGCGACGGCGAGAGCGAGCGCATCTTCCCGTTCGACGTGATTCCGCGCGTCGTTTCGGTGAGCGAGTGGGCGCGGCTCGAGCGCGGACTCCGCCAGCGAATCGAGGCGCTGAATCTGTTCTTGCGCGACGTGTACGGCGAGCAGCGCATCCTCAAGGACAAGGTCGTTCCAGAATCGCTGGTCAAGACCTCCGCCGATTTTCGTCCGCAGTGCGTCGGCCTCAAGCCGCCGCGCGGCATTTGGTGTCACGTGGTCGGCACGGATCTCGTGCGGGATAGCAGCGGGGAATTTTACGTGCTGGAAGACAACCTGCGCTGTCCGTCCGGTGTCAGCTACGTGCTCGAGAATCGGCAGATCCTGAAGAGGACGTTTCCGCGGCTGTTCGAGACGATGTCGGTGCGCCCGGTCGACGACTATCCGGCGCGCCTGCTCGACACCTTGCGCTTCCTCGCCGCCGAACGCCGCGACGACCCGCGCGTGGTCGTGCTCACGCCGGGTCGCTACAACAGCGCGTACTACGAGCACGCGTTTCTCGCCCAGCAAATGGGCGTAGAGCTCGTCGAGCCGCAGGATCTCGTCGTGCGCGACGGCTACGTGCAGATGCGCACGACCGCCGGCCTCGAGCGCGTGGACGTGATCTACCGCCGCATCGGCGACGATTTCCTGGATCCGCTGGTGTTCCGGCCCGATTCCATGCTGGGCATCCCCGGCATCATCGACGTGTACTTGGCCGGTCGCGTGGCGCTCGCCAACGCGCCGGGCACGGGCGTCGCCGACGACAAGGCCGTCTACCGCTACGCGGAGCGCATCATCAAGTACTACCTCGACGAAGACGCGATCATTCCGAATGTACCGACCTACGTGTGCAGCGACGATCAGGATCGGGCATACGTGCTCGATCACCTGGCCGAGCTCGTGGTCAAAGCCACCGACGGCGCGGGCGGCTACGGCATGCTGATCGGCCCGCACTCCACGCGCGAAGAGCAGCGCGACTTTGCCGGCCGCATCCAGAAAAATCCGCGCGGCTACATCGCGCAGCCGACGCTCTCGCTCTCGCGCGTACCGACGATCATCGGCGACAATTTCGAGGGCCGCCACGTCGATCTTCGACCGTACGTGCTGTACGGCGAGGAGATCTACGTGCAGCCCGGAGGCCTCACGCGCGTCGCGCTGAAAAAGGGCTCACTGGTCGTGAATTCGTCGCAGGGTGGGGGCAGCAAAGACACCTGGGTACTGGCTCGCTGATCGCGTAATGAAAGGATTTGCCGGGTCCCCATGTTGAGCCGCGTCGCCGACGCCATTTACTGGTCCTCCCGCTACGTGGAGCGAGCGGAGAACGTGGCGCGTTTCATCGACGTGAACATGAACCTGATGCTCGACTCGCAGGCGGTGAAGAGCAGCGGTTGGGAGAGCCTGGTGATGGTCACGGGCGACCAGGCGCTGTTCGCCGAGCGCTACGGCAAGGTCACGCCGGAAGCGGTCACGCAGTTTCTCACCTTCGACCGCGAGTACATGAGCTCGATCCTGGCGAGCGTAGCGGCCGCGCGCGAAAACGCGCGTACCGTACGCGACATCATCTCGCGCGAGATGTGGCAAGAGCTGAACGAGTTCTATTTGATGGTCGTGCAAGCGGCGCGGCCCGGCGTTTCGCCCGAGGATTTGACCGACTTTTACGATCGAGTGAAGCGCGCGGGCATCTACTTCGAAGGCGTGACCGACTCCACGCTCTCGCGCGGTGAAGCTTGGCATTTTGCGCGCCTCGGTCGCATGCTCGAGCGCGCCGACAAGACCTCGCGCATCCTGGACGTGAAGTACTTCATGCTGCTGCCGGCCGGCGGCGTCGGGACCACGGTGGATCAAGTAGGCTGGGCCGCGCTCTTGAGCTCGGCCAGCGCCCTGCAAATGTATCGCCAGCACTATCACGTGATGTCGCCGGCCAACGTCTCGCAGTTTCTCTTGCTCGATCGCAATTTCCCGCGCTCGATCGCGTACTGCGTGCGCGAGGCCGAGGAGAGCCTGAACGCGATCATGGGCACCACGGGCGGCCGCTACCGATGTGAGGCGGAGCGTCTGCTCGGTCAACTGCGCGCGCGCCTCGACTACGCGACGATCGATCAGATCGTGAGCTCGGGACTCCACGAGTACGTCGACGACTTGCAAGGCGCGCTGAACGACATCGGTACCGCGATCCACGAGCAGTTTTTCCAGCTTTGAGCTCGAGAGCCTGAGGTCATAAGAAGTGTCAATTCGAGTCGCTCTCAACCACCGCACGCGTTACGACTATGCGCGCCCAGTGCACCTTTCGCCGCAGGTCGTGCGTTTGCGCCCCGCGCCGCACAATCGCACGCCGCTCCACAGCTACTCGCTGCGCATCGAGCCCGAGCCCCATTTCCTGAACTGGCAGCAGGACCCGCAGGGAAACTACCTGGCGAGGCTCGTCTTCCCCGAGCAAGTCGAGCATTTCTCGGTTTGCGTGGATCTGGTCGCCGATCTCGCGGCCTATGACCCGTTCGATTTTTTTCTGACGCCCGAAGCCGAACGATTCCCATTTCAGTACGACAAAAAGCTCGACCACGAGCTCGGTCCGTACCTGTTGAAGAGCGAGACCGGACCGGAGTTCGCGCGCTTCATGGCGACGCTCGACCGCAGCGAGCGCCGCACGGTCGATTTTTTGGTCGACGTGAATCGTCGCGTATTCCAAGCGGTCAAATATTTGATTCGCATGGAACCCGGCGTGCAGCTGCCCGAGGAAACCCTGCTCAAGGGCAGCGGCTCGTGTCGCGATTCGAGTTGGCTGCTCGCGCGCGTGCTGCGCGAGCTCGGGATCGCCGCGCGCTTCGTGTCGGGTTACTTGATTCAACTCGTCGCGGACGAAAAGCCCGTCGAGGGACCCGCCGGGCCGAGCGCTGATTTTACCGATCTGCACGCATGGTGCGAGGCGTACGTCCCGGGCGCGGGCTGGATTGGCCTCGATCCGACGTCGGGGCTGCTCACCGCCGAGGGGCACATTCCGTTGGCCGCAACGCCGGATCCGTCCTCCGCGGCGCCGATCGAGGGCGCGAGCGACCCGGTCGAAACCAAGTTTCAGTTCGAAATGTCGGTCACGCGCGTGATCGACGCGCCGCGCGTCACGAAGCCGTACAGCGAAGAGCAGTGGCAGAGCATCTTGAAACTCGGGGAACGCGTCGACGCCTCACTCGCAAAGGGCGATCTGCGCCTGACGATGGGCGGCGAACCGACCTTCGTGAGCGCGCTCGAGCCCGACGCCGCCGAGTGGAACATCGCGGCGCTCGGCGGCAAGAAAAAAGAAATCGGCGATCGCCTGCTGCGTCGCTTGCATCAGCGCTGGCAGCCCGGGGGCATGCTCCACCACGGCCAAGGCAAGTGGTACCCGGGCGAGCAGCTGCCGCGCTGGGCGCTCTCCTGTTTTTATCGCATCGACGGCGTGCCGATTTGGCACGATCCGCGGCTGTTTGCGGAAGAAAATCGCCCGCCGGGACACGGCGCCGAGGACGCCAAGCGCTTCGCACAGAAGCTTGTCGAGTTGCTCGGCCTCACTCGCCACGGCTTGCTGCCGGCCTACGAGGACGCCTTCTACTACCTGTGGCGCGAGCGGCGATTGCCGCTGAACGTCGACCCGCTCGACTCGCGGCTCGAGGATCCGATCGAGCGCGAGCGGATCGCGCGCGTGTTTCGGCAAGACTTGCGGAGCGCGGTCGGCTGGGTGTTGCCGCTCTCGTGGCGCGGACACTGGGAGTCCGGTCATTGGTTCTTGCGCGACGAGCACTGTTTCTTGCTGCCCGGGGATTCGCCGATGGGTCTGCGCTTGCCGATCGACTCGCTGCCCTGGATGGCGCGCCGGGACTCTGACTCCGATGTGCCGCTCGATCCGTTCGCGCCGCGAGGTCGCTTGCCGGACGGCTTCCGATTCCCGCTCAGCCCGCCCGCGCGGCGAGCGCCGGCCCCGCCACGCCCGCAGCGCCCCGGTTTTCCGCGCGAACCCGGCACACTCGCCGATCCGTACCTCATGCCGCTCCCGTTCGAATCGGCAACCGGCATCGCGCGCACCGCGCTGTGCGTCGAGCCGCGTGAAGGCATCTTGCGCGTCTTCCTGCCGCCGATCTCACAGCTCGACGCGTACCTCGAGCTGGTCGCGGCCGTGGAAGCCGCCGCGCGTGAGCTCTCGCTGCCGATCCAGCTCGAAGGCTACGAGCCACCGCGCGATCCGCGGATCGGAAATTTCAAGGTGACGCCCGATCCGGGGGTGATCGAGGTCAATCTCCCGCCCGTGCAAACTTGGCCAGAGCTGATCGAGCAAACGGAGTCTCTCTACGCCGAAGCACGCGCCGAGCATCTGATCGCCGAAAAGTTCGAGCATGACGGCGCGCACATCGGTTCGGGCGGTGGGAATCACATGGTGCTCGGTGCGCTCAACGCCGAGGACAGTCCGTTTCTGCGCCGGCCGGATCTATTGGCGAGCTTGCTCTCGTACTTTCACAACCATCCCGCGCTCTCTTACCTATTTTCTGGTCGTTTCATCGGTCCGACCTCGCAGGCTCCGCGCGTGGACGAAGCGCGCAACGACTCCGTGTACGAGCTCGAACTCGCCTTCCGCGAGTTGCCCGCCGTGGGCGCCTACTGTCCGCCTTGGCTCGTCGATCGCATCTTCCGCCATCTTTTGATTGACGTGACCGGCAACACGCACCGCGCCGAGTTTTGCATCGACAAAATGTACTCGCCGGACAGCGCGAGCGGTCGGCTCGGCTTGCTCGAGCTGCGCGCCTTCGAGATGCCTCCGCACCACCGCATGTCGAGCGTGCAGCAGCTCTTGCTGCGCGCGCTGGTGGCAAGTTTTTGGGAAAGGCCGTACCGCGAGCAGCTCGTCAAGTGGGGCACGCTACTGCACGATCGCTTTCTCTTGCCCTATTTCGTCGAACAAGATTTTCGAGATCTGCTCGCCGATCTGAGCGGCCGCGGCTTTGCGTTCGACCTTGAATGGTTCCGACCGCACCTCGAGTTTCGCTTCCCTTACTATGGCAAATTCAGCAAGGACGCCGTCACGGTCGAGTTGCGGGGGGCGCTCGAGCCGTGGCACGTGCTCGGAGAGGAGAATAGCGGCGGGGGTCAGGCGCGCTACGTCGACTCGTCGCTCGAGCGCCTGCAGGTGCGCGCGATCGGGCTCACCCATGGGCGACATCGCGTCACGGTCAACGGCTTCGTCTTGCCTCTCACACCGACGGGCGTCTCGGGCGAGAGCGTGGCCGGCGTGCGCTATCGCGCCTGGCAGCCGTCGTCGTGCTTGCACCCGACCATCGGCACGCATGGTCCGCTGCATGTCGATCTGTATGACAGCTGGAACGAGCGGGCGATCGCTGGCTGCACGTATCACGTCGCCCACGCCGGTGGCCGCTCGCCCGAGAGCCGGCCAGTCAACGCCGTCGCCGCGGAGAGTCGCCGGATCGCTCGCTTCGATCGCTTTGGACATTTGCCCGGACGCTTTTTGCCGCGTGACGCCACGATCAATCCGCATTTCCCAGTCACGCTCGATCTGCGCGCACTGAGTTAGAAAGAGGTGATGGCCGCCGTTGGGGGTGGCGGCTGCGCTCGCACTCGCGTATTTAGTGCTGCGTGCCCGCCGAGTCCTCGCCCTATCTGGGAATACCGCACGAAGGCGAGCGGCAAGCGAGCCTGTTCGACGAGTTTAGGGACGAAGGCGGCGCGGTGCGTACGCATCAATTGCCGCTCGATCGCTTCTTGCGTGAACACTCGAGCGCGGAGCTCGAGCAGCTGCAAAAGGCGGCGCGTTTTCGGATCACCGAACAGGAAGTCACCTTCAACATTCTGGGCGTGCCCGAGGGCACCAACCGACCCTGGAATCTGGACGTTCTTCCATATCTGATCGATCGCGCGGAGTGGCTCACGCTCTGCCAAGGTCTGCGCCAGCGCGCGCGACTCTTGAATGAGGTGATCGCAGATTGTTACGGCCCCCAGCGTCTGGTGCGCGACGGCCTCTTGCCGGCGGAGCTCGTGCTCGGTCACCCCGCCTTCTTGCGCGCCTGTCACGGCTGGGAACCCGTGGCGCGCCAACGGCTGCACTTGTACGCCGCGGATCTGGGGCGCGGCCCGGACGGGAAATTCAACGTCTACTCGGACCGCACGCAAGCGCCGACCGGAGCCGGTTACGCGCTCGAGAATCGGCTGGTCATGGGGCGCACGTTGCCGGATCTATTTCGCGACTATCGCGTCGAACGCGTGGCAGGTTTCTTTCAAAAGGTGCGGCGCGCGGTGGAGTCGCTCGCGCCGAAGAGTCGCGGTTCGCAGCCGCGCGTGCTCTTGCTCTCGGCGGGGGCGCGCGACGAGAGTTCGTTCGAGCACGCGTACCTGGCGCGCTACCTCGGCTATGAGCTGGTGGAAGGTCGCGACCTGACGGTGCGCGACGACATAGTGTACCTGAAGACTTTGTCGGGCTTGCAGCGCGTGGACGTGCTTTTGCGCCGCGTGGGCGATGCCTGGTGCGATCCACTGCTGCTCCGCCAAGGTTCCAGCCAAGGCGTCGCGGGGCTCGTCTCTGCAGCGCGGGCGGGCAACATCGGCCTGGCCAACGCGCTCGGCTCGGTGATCGCGGAGACGCCCGCGTTCAAGGCCTATCTGCCGCGCCTCGCGCGCACGGTGCTCGGCCAGGATCTGGCGATCGACTCGGTGCCCACTTGGTGGTGCGGCGATCGCGAGTCGCTCTCGTTCGTGCTCGGTGCCCTGGACGACTTGGTCTTCAAACCGGCTTTCGGCGATCGCCAGGGCGATCCGTTCGTGCCCGCGCAGATGAGCGATCGCGAGCGTTCTCAGTTCAGCGAGCGCCTCAAGGCGCATCCGGGCGACTTCGTGGCGGAGCGCTGGCCGGGGCTGTCGCTGGTGCCGATGTGCGGGCCGAGCGGCGCGACACAAGGCGGGCTCGCCTGGCGCGCGTTCCTCGTGCGCGACGGCGAGGACTATGACGTACTGGCGGGCGGGCTCGGTCGTATCAACGAAGCTCCGGACGGATTGTTCTTGGCGATTCGCAGCAACGCGGTGAGCAAGGACGTCTGGGTGTCGTCGGCGGCCGGCGCGGCCGAGCCCATATTGCCGACGATGCCGAACGCGCGCGTGGAACTCCGCCGCGGTGGCCTCGATCTGCCGAGCCGCTTGCTGGACGACATTTACTGGCTCGGTCGCTACGTGGAGCGCTGCGACTCGACCGCGCGGCTCACGCGCGCGGGCATCGAACGCGCCACGGCCGAAGCGGGACCGGACGCGCCGCTCGCGCTGGCCGCGATTCTGCACGCCTTGCGGCAAATCGGCGTCGTGCCCGACGTCGCGGATCAAGCGCTCGCCGAAGCGCGCGCGGACGCGCCGTCGAGCCCCGCGGAAGCCGTGTTGCTCGGTGTCTTGTTCGACCAGGAATCGCGCGGGAATCTGCCCGCTATCTTGCGTCACGTGCACATGCTCACGCTCAGCGTGCGCAGTCGCTTGTCACGCGACGCCTGGCACGTGCTGCGCCGGCTGAGCAGCTCGCTGGAGACACAGCACGCCTCGGGTGAAGGGTCGGGCTCGGCGATCGACGTCTTGGATCAGCTGCTGATCACGCTGGCAGCGGTCAGCGGTACGACGCTCGACAACATGGTGCGCGGGCATGCCTGGGTTTTCCTGGACATGGGCCGGCGCGTCGAACGCGGCGCGCTCGCTCTGAATTTGCTGCAGGCACTGCTGCCGCCAGGCGCCTCGCGCGTGCATATGGAAGCTTTGCTCGAGGTGGCCGACAGCTTGCTGACCTATCGCGCGCGTTACCTCAGCACGTTGCAGGTCGCGCCCGTCGTCGATCTATTGCTCACCGACGGGAGTAACCCGCGCTCAGTCGCCTTTCAAATCGACGCGCTGAAAGAGCACTTCAAGCGCTTGCCCGCGCAAGGCGAGGTCGTCAAGACGCGCGCCGAGCGCCGTCTGATCGCGCTCGAGAGCGCGTTACTCACGGCCGATATCCAGCAGGCCTGCGCGGACGACGGCAGTGGGCTGCGCCAATTGTTGGAGGAGCTGACGGCGCTGCTCTGGCAATTCTCCGATGATCTCAGCAATACTTGGTTTTCGCATTTGGCGTCGTCGCGGGCCGTCTCGCCGCCGGCTTGGATCAACGAGGATCTGGAAGCCAAATGAAGACCTTGAGCGTGCGGCACACGACGCGCTACGAGTACGAGAGCCCGGTCGTGCACGCCCATCACGCCGCGCATTTGGCGCCGCGGGTTCTGCAATTCCAGCGTGTTTCTGGGCACACGCTGAGCGCGACACCCGAGCCCGCGGCGCTCCACGAACAGCACGACTATTTCGGCAATCGCATGCACTTGATCGAGATCTTGAGGGAGCACGATCAGCTCGAGGTCACGGCGCAAACGTACATCGGGTTGGAGGAGCGCGACACGCCCGAGGGCCTCGCCGCCCGGGTGACCTGGGAGGACGCAGTCGAGCGGCTCGCCGCTGATCGCGGTTTGGTGGAGGTCAGTGAATTTAGCTTCGACTCCCCGTTGGTGCGCGCGCACTCGCTGCTCGGCGCTTACGCGCGTGACACATTTCAGCCACGGCGCGCGTTGCTCGACGCCGTGCTCGAGCTCAACCAGCGTATCCACGGCGAGTTCGTGTACGACCCGCGCGCGACCGACGTGAGCACGCCGCTCGCGCAAGTGCTGCGCGACCGGCGCGGAGTGTGCCAGGATTTCGCGCACGTCGCAGTAGGCAGTCTGCGTTCGCTCGGCCTGGCCGCGCGCTATGTGTCCGGCTATCTGGAGACCCAGCCGCCGCCGGGCGTCGCGCGTCTGGTCGGAGCCGACGCGTCGCATGCCTGGGCGTCGGTCTACATTCCGGGTTTCGGCTGGTTCGACTTCGACCCGACGAACGCCGTGCTGGCGGGCCTCGGTCACGTGACGATCGGCTGGGGTCGCGATTTCAGCGACGTGAGCCCGCTCAAAGGCGTCGTGCACGGCGGCGGGCAGCACCGCGTCACGGTGGCGGTCGACGTCGAGGCCCTCGAGTAGGAGCTCGCGGCCGCGCTTGGCGCGGGTCGCACCAGCGTTCGCGCCAATCAAACCACTGCGCGGAGTGTCACGCGGAGCCTCGTGCCACGAGCGCGCACTATCATTGTCGCCGTCTGCCCTTTGCTTGTCATGAAGCTCAAAAGCGTTTTCTCCTCCGCCGCGCTCGGTTGCTTGGCTCTCGCTTGTACTTCACAGGAGGTCACGCCTACCCAGAAGCTTCCTCCGCCCGACACGAGCGGCGGCTGCACGCTCCTTCCTTCCGCGCCGCTACCCGCGACGACCTGGCAGGCGCGACCGAATCCGGAGCTTGCGCCGAGCGGCGGCGCCTACGCCTGGAAAAACGTGGTGATCCTGGGCGGCGGCTTCGTGTCGGGGGTGATATTCGGTCCTACCGGCACACTCTTCGCTCGCACGGATGTCGGCGGCGCTTACCGCTGGGATGACGGTCCGAGCGGCGTGAGCGACGGTCACTGGGTGCCGTTGCTCGATTGGATCAACTCGAACTATATCGGTGTCGAGAGCATCGCGCCGGATCCGAGCGATCCCAATACGGTCTACCTCGCGGTCGGCACCTATTCCTCGTATAGCGGCGAGATCCTGAGCTCGAACGATCAGGGGAACACCTTTACCGAGCACCCGATGACGATCGGCATGGGCGGCAATGAGGTCGGCCGCTCCGTGGGCGAGCGCCTCGCGGTCGATCCGAACCTGCCGAGCACGCTCTACTTTGCATCCCGCAACAACGGACTATGGACGAGCACCGACTCGGCCAACAGCTGGACTCAAGTCAGCTCCTTTCCGGCCTTGAACGACGCCCCGGCTGGCCTCACGCTCACGTTGTTCGACGCGCGCAGCGGCAGCGCCGGGAGCGCGTCGCAGACGTTGTACGTCGGCGCCGCGACGACGACTCAGCCGAGCCTCTATCGCTCGACCGACGCGGGCGTCACTTGGGCGGCAGTGCCCAACCAACCGAGCGGTTTCATGCCGCAGCACGCGGCGTTCGATCAGAATGGCGTCATGTACGTCGCTTACGCCAATTCGCCAGGTCCGTCCGGCACGAACGGCACGCGCACCGCGCCTGGCGTCGCCATCACGGACGGCGCGGTCTACAAGTACGACCCGAACGGCGATCTGTGGACCGATATCACGCCGCTGCATCCGAACGGCGATTCAGACAAATTCGGCTACGGCGGGCTCGCGCTCGATCCCCAGCACCCAGGCTCGCTGGTCGTGACGACCATCGACTATTGGCGGCCCGATCAGCTGTACCGCTCTACGGACGGCGCTACGTTCGCGCAACTCTCGAATCGCGCCCTCGACGTGGCGGGCGCACAGTACCTGTACTGGCACAAAAGCGCGAACGGTCCGACCAACGGCGGTACGGGTTGGATGGGCAGCGTCGCGATCGATCCGACGAACGCCGATCGCGCCGTGTACGTCACGGGACAAGGCGTGTGGTGGACCGACGACTTGACCGCCGCCGACCGCGGCCAAGCCACGCACTGGGTGTTCCGCGACACGGGCCTGGAAGAGACGGTCGCGCTCGCGCTCGCCAGTCCCCCGAGCGGCGTGCCGTTGATCAGCGGCGTGGGTGACATCGCCGGTTTTGCGCACGACGACCTCGACGCGCCGCCGGCGGGCGGCCAATTCGACACGCCCATCTTCGGCAACACCGTCAGCCTCGATTTCGCCCAGAATAAGCCGTCGATCGTGGTTCGCAGTGGGACGCTGAGCGGCGGCTGTGGCCACGGCGCGTATTCGCTCGACGGCGCCAAGAGCTGGCAGCCCTTTCCGTCGGAGCCCAAAGGCAGCAATGGTCAGGGCTCAGTCGCGGTGTCGACCGACGGCGATACCTTCGCCTGGGCACCCAAGGCTGCGAGCGGCGGCGCGGCGACGTTCCTCGCCTTCAACTACTCCCTCGATCACGGCGCGAGCTGGGTGGCGAGTGACGGTATCTTCGCGGGCTCCAGCGGCTCGCTTGCCTCCGATCGGGGCGATGCACAGACCTTCTATGCGCTCGTCACCGCTCCGCGCTCGAGCGATCCCAACGCGCCCGCACCGACACCGACACTCTACGTGAGTCACGACGGCGCGCAGACCTTCAGCGCTACGGCCAACACCTTTCCCGACTCGCCGAGCCTGCATCCGAGCTACGCGCAGGCCGGCGATGTTTGGATCGCGAACAGCGACGGTCTCCACCACTCCACCGACTTCGGCGCCACCTTCAGCTACATCGGCAGCACCAGTTCGGTGGCTGATTTGAGCTTCGGAAAGCCACAAACCGACGGCGGCTACCCGGCGCTGTATCTATCCGGCACCGCGGGCAAGCTCTCCGGCATCCTTCGCTCCGACGACGCCGGCGCCACCTTCACGCGCATCGACGACGACGCCCACCGCTTCGGTTACGTGAACCACCTAGTCGGTGATCCCCGCGTCTACGGCCGCGTCTACCTAGGCACCGGCGGCCGCGGCATCGTCTACGGCGACTTGCGATAGGGGAGAAATTGACATGGGGGCGGGGAGACGGCGAGGCCGATTTTGGGGTTCGCGTTGCGCGGCGCAGCGTGCAGGGTGAAATCGATCAATATCGAACTAGGTTGACGAGAAACGAACGCGCGTCTCTTTTGCTCGACCAAAAAAATCTCTCCCGCGCCCTGCCTCCATGTCCATCCCTCAAGCGGCTGGTTCGAGTGAGTCCCAGAAGGCTCGGACGATGGGCTTTCGGTGACTTTGGCGGCTCGTGCAGATGCCGACGCGGAATTCGCCCAGCTCGGAACCGAGGTCGAGCACGCGCACGTCCGTGCGGAGTGGGCTCTTGTCGACGACCAGACGCGGCACGATGCCGAGGCCGCAGCCGAGCGCGACGAGCGATAAAATAGCCTCATTTCCCGGCACTTCGCTGTACAGGTTGGGGGTCGCTCGGCGGCGTTTGTACCAGCGCTCGGCGGCGGCGCGCGCGAGCCCGGACGCCGGCAATACCATCGGTATCTCCGACCATGGAATGGGGCGACGTTCGAGCAATTGATGAGCGGGGCAGTCGAGCGCGGGCGCCACGAACACGAGCGGTGTGTGCACGATCGCGCGCGCCACCAGCGCAGGCGGAATGCGATCGGGTAGCGCGGCCACCGCGACGTCCACCGCTTCACGATCGAGCATCTCGAGCGCGTTGGCGGCGTAACCGGTCTCGAGCTGGATGTGAATGTCGGGGTGCGTCTTGCGGAACGTAGCGAGGATGCGCGGGAGAAAGCTCTGACACGCCGTGACGGACGCGAAAATGGAAATTTTACCGACGATGCGCTCCCCGCCGCGCGAAAATTCCTCCTTCAGTCCGTCGAGGCGCGCCAGCGTGTCGCTCGCATAGCGGCGAAAGAGCTCGCCCTCCGGCGTGAGCTCGACGGAGCGTTGGTCGCGCGCGAACAAACGCTGCCCGAGCTCGGCCTCGAGGCGCTGAATCGCGCGCGAGAGCGCAGACGGGCTCAGATGGCAATTGCGACTGGTCTCGCCGAAGTGCAGCGTGCGCGCGAGGTCGGCGAACAGCACTAGTTCCGCGTAATCCATGACCTTCTTGTGTTGCGTTTCATGCAATACAGTATGGCAAATAATGCATTTGGTGCAACTCGAGCCGAGAGCTACACTCGGGCCTCAACCACCCGCACGAGGATTCACGATGCCCACACCGCTCAGCTTCACGTCCAAAGTCTTTCAGGTCGACGCCATCGAGCTCGAAGGCCAAAAAGAGCAAATCGTCAAAGGCGGCCGCAACCTGTTCCCGCTTTTGCCCAAGGCGTTCGCGGGCATCAAGCAGATTGGCGTGATCGGTTGGGGGTCGCAGGGGCCCGCCCAAGCGCAGAACCTGCGCGATTCTCTGGCCGGCACGGATATTCGCGTCAAGGTCGGTCTGCGCGCGGGGTCGAGCTCCATGAAAGAAGCCGAGCAGGCGGGCTTCTCGCAAGCCGCGGGCACGCTCGGCGAGATGTTTCAGGTAATCAAGGAGAGCGAGCTCGTGCTGCTCTTGATCTCGGACGCAGCGCAGTCGGAGCTGTTCGGCAAGGTGTTCGAGGCGCTCAAGTCGGGCGCGACGCTCGGCCTCTCGCACGGTTTTTTGCTCGGCCACATGAAGAACGTGGGCGCGAAATTCCCGGCCAACGTCAACGTGGTCGCCGTGTGTCCGAAGGGCATGGGCCCGAGCGTTCGTCGTCTGTACGTACAAGGCAAAGAGGTGAACGGCGCCGGTATCAACGCGAGCTTCGCGGTGCACCAGGACGTGGACGGTCGCGCGACGGACATCGCGCTCGGTTGGTCGGTGGCGCTCGGCTCGCCCTACACGTTCCAGACTACGCTCGAGTCGGAGTACAAGTCGGATATCTACGGGGAACGCGGCATTTTGCTGGGCGCCGTGCACGGCATCATCGAGAGCCTGTACCGCCGCTTCGTGGCAGAGGGGCTGAGTCGCGAACAGGCGTTCCTGAACTCGGCCGAATCGATCACCGGCCCGATCAACAAGACCATTTCTCGGCGCGGCATCCTTGCCGTATATGAAGGCCTGGACGCGGCCGGCCAACAAAAGTTCGAGGCTTCCTACGCGGCTGCCTATCCGGCGGCGCGGGAGGTGCTGGAGGAGATCTACGACGAGGTCTCGTCGGGCAACGAAATCCGCAGCGTGAACATGGCCGGTGAGCGACTCAAGCGCCGCCCGATGGGCAAGATCGACGCCACCGAGACCTGGAAAGTGGGCGCCGAAGTGCGCAAGCAGCGCGTCGAGGACAAGATCCCGGTCAATCCCTTCACGGCCGGCGTGTACATCGCCACGATGATGGCGCAGATCGACGTGCTGCTCGACCACGGGCACCCATACTCCGAGGTCGCGAACGAGTCGGTGATTGAATCGGTCGATTCATTGAACCCGTACATGCACGCCCGCGGCGTCTCCTACATGATCGACAATTGCTCGACCACGGCGCGCCTCGGCGCGCGCAAGTGGGCTCCCAAGTTCGACTATTTGCTCACGCAGCAAGCCTACGTCGACATCGACGAGAAGCGCCCGCTCGACGCCAAGCTGATGCCCGCGTTCAAGAGCCACATCATTCACAAGGTGATGGCCGAGTGCGCCAAGCTGCGTCCCACGGTGGACATCTTCGTCGAGTAGTAGCTGGCTTTTGCGTGTTCGCGCTGGCGTGGTCCTCCGCTCGAGGACCGCGCACGCGGCAAATCTCGCGGCTCAAATCGAGAAGTGTGCCGTGCCCTTGACGCTGTGATCTCATTCGACGGATCCTGACGTCAGGGACTTTGGCGATCCCTGGAGTCGAATTGAGCGAAAATTCCGGAAGCTCCGGCGTCGTTGGCGAACCCGATTTGATGCGCGTGGTGGGCCAGGCCGTGATGCTGCTCGGCACCGACGCAGTGGTGCTCGTCGACGGCGCCACGCTCGGCTTGGTAACCGCCAATCACGCCTTCTGTCGTTGCTTCGGCTACGAAGAGCGAGAAGTCCGGACGCTCTCGATCCACGACCTGGTCGCCACTGAGCGGAGCGAGTTCGAGAAGAACCTGGCGAAGTTGCGGGCGACTGGGCACATGGAGACCCGCGTTCGCAGCTATCGTCGCAAGGACGGCAGCGTATTCCAGATGGAGTCGAGCGTGGGTCCCGCGCTGGTCGGCGATCGGACGTTCTACTGCGTAGTCGCGCGCGATCTCAGCGAACGGAGGGCGCACGAGAAAGCTCGCGAAGAAGCCGAAGCGCGTTTGCACACGTTCACCGACGCGGCGTTCGAAGGGCTGGTGCTCACGGATCAAGGACGGATCGTCGACGCGAACGCGCGCATCGCCGAGCTCTTGCGTCTACCGCTGCCGGAGTTGATCGGGCGCCAGGTTCTGGATTTCGTGGCTCCCGAGTCGCGCGCCGGCGTCGAGCCGCGCCTCGCGTCCGGCTCGCCGCAGACCTACGGCCACCTGTGTCTGCGCAGCGACGGCAGCAAAGTGCCGGTCGAAGTGCAGGCCAAGACGCTCGAGGTGGCGGGTCGCACGTTGCGTGTGACCGCCATCCGTGACGTCTCGGAGCGTCGCAGCTTGGAGGAGCAGCTGCGCTTGGCGCAAAAAATGGAGAGCGTGGGTCGGCTCGCCGGTGGCGTCGCTCACGATTTCAACAATTTGCTGACGGTGATTCTGTCGTCCGTGAATTTCCTGTCGCTCGGCCGACGCACGCTCGAAGAAGCGGACGATCTTCAGCAGATTACCGCGGCCGCGGAGCGAGCCGCCGAACTCACGGGGCAGCTGCTCGCCTTTGCGCGACGACAGATCGTCGAGCCCAAGGTGATCGATCTGAACGAGCTCGTGCAGGGTGTCGATCGCATGCTGCGCCGCATGATCGGCGAGGACATCGCACTGTCCACGATCCCCGGCGCGGGTCTCGGTCGCGTTCGCGCTGACCCCGGTCAAGTCGAACAGGTGCTGATGAACCTGGCGGTCAACGCGCGCGACGCGATGCAAAATGGCGGCAAGCTGACGATCGAGACCGCCAATGTCGAGCTCGGAGAAGACTACGCGCGAACCCACCCCGAAGTATTTCCGGGACCGTACGTGATGCTGAGCGTGACGGACAGCGGAGTCGGCATGGACGCTGCGACCCAAGCGCATATCTTCGAGCCGTTCTTTACGACCAAACCTGCCACGAAGGGGACGGGCCTCGGCCTCGCTACCTGCTACGGCATCGTCAAGCAGTGCGGTGGCTCGATCTGGGTGTACAGCGAGCCCGGGCGGGGCACGACGTTCAAAGTGTACCTGCCACGCGTGAGCGCAACGCCGGAAACGGAGCGCCCCGTCGTTGCCGTCGCCGCGGGCACGGGCCACGAGACCTTGCTGGTGGTCGAAGACGACCAGATGGTGCGCGCCCTGGCGGCGCGCATCTTACGGATGAAGGGCTACGTCGTGCATGAAACCGGCGATCCGCGGGCGGCGGTCGCCATTTTCGAAGAGCTCGGTACAGCCGTCGCGCTGCTCGTCACCGACGTCGTGATGCACGGCATGAGCGGTCGCGAGTTGGCGGACACGTTGCGCAAGCGGCGTCCGGCGCTGCGCGTACTGTACACCTCCGGCTACACGGAAAATACCATCGTGCACCACGGGGTCGTCGAGTCCGGCGTCAATTTCCTGGCCAAGCCATACGTCCCGGAGGAGCTCGCGCGGCGCGTGCGCGAGGTGCTGGACCAGGCAGGCTGAGTCGATGGACGCGCTGGCGCAGCTCAACGAAGCGCTCCGCGCGCTCACCACGGCCGAGGCCGGCCATGAGCTCGACGCCGTACGCGAAGCGCTCGCGTGCCATGAGCCGTCCATGTTTACGCGCGAGTGCGGCGAAGCACTGCTCGAACTCGCGCGCATGCGAGCCGCTGAGCGCGACGCGTTCTTGCGCGCGAGCGAGCGAGCACAAATGCTGTCGGAAGCCTCCTTCGAGGGCATCATGATCCATGAAAATGGCTCGATTATCGATGCCAACCAGCGCCTCGCGGACATGCTGGGTTACGAACCGTCCGAGGTTCTCGGCGAACACACCTTGCCGCGCTGCGTGGCTCCCGAGGATCAGGCGTTCGTGCTGCAACGCATGCGCGATCGCGTCGAAGGTGAATACGTGATCACGGGCATTCGCAAGGACGGTTCGCGCTTTCGAGCGGAGATTCTGTCGAAGCAGGGCAAGCTCGGCGTGCGGCCGGTGCGGGTGGCCGCCGTACGCGACGTCACCGAGCGGGAGCGTGCGGCGGCTCAGCTCAAGGAGAGTGAAACGCGTTTACAGGAACTGGCGGAGGCTGCGTTCGATCTGCTCGGTTTCAGCCGTCAAGGCGTGATCGTCGAGTTGGCGGGGCCCGTGGAGGCGCTCACCGGTTACTCGAAAAAAGCGCTGCTCGGTCGCTCCGTGCTCGATTTCGTCGCGCCGCCGGAGCACGAGCTGACGCGTCGGCAAATGTCGACGAACGGCTCGGTCCGCTACGCGAGCACGGTCGTTCGCTCGACCGGAGAGACGGTGCCGGTCGAGATCGTCGCGGTGCTTACGACCGTGGACGGCATACCCACGCGCCTCGCGGGCCTGCGCGACCTGACCGAAACGCACCGGATGGAACAGGGGCGGCGCGAGCTCGAGCAGCAGCTCGAGCGCAGCCAGCGGCTCGATAGCTTGGGCGTGCTCGCGGGCGGTATCGCCCACGATTTCAACAATCTGCTGGTCGGTATCGTGGGCAACGCCGATCTGTTGCTGAGCGGTCGGCTAGCGGAGGATCAACGCGAATGCGTGCAAGGCATTCTACAAGCCGGCAACCGCGCGGCCACGCTGACGGCGCAACTCCTGACCTACGCCGGGCGACGCGAATTCGGTCAGCGTGAACCCATCGATCTCGGCGAACTCCTGCCGGAGCTGCGCACGCTGCTCGGCGCCGCGTTGTCCAAGAAGGCCGCTCTCGAGTTGTCGATCGCTCCGGGTAGCGCGATCTCCGGCAATCGCGCCACCATCTTGCAAGTGCTCATGAATCTACTCACCAATGCATCCGATGCTCTGGCCGGCGCAGTGGGCACCATCCAGGTTTGCACGAAGCGGGTGGCAGAGCCCGACGCGCGCTTCGCGCAGGCGCTCGGGGCTTCGCTCGCCGACGGCGCGGGCCCATGGATTCTGATCGAAGTGACGGATTCGGGCATCGGTATGGACGAGGCCACGAAAAGCCGCGTCTTTGAGCCATTTTTTACGACCAAGAGCAAAGGGCACGGGCTCGGTCTCGCGGCGACTTTGGGTATCGTCTCCTCGCACGGCGGCGCGATTTCAGTGCAAAGCGCGCCAGGGCGAGGCAGCACATTTGCGATCTTGCTCCCCGCGAGTGAAGAGGCCAAGGCGCCGGTGACGAGCGTCCGGGCGGTGGCTACTCGCGGTGGCCGCGTGTTGATCGTCGACGACGAGGAACTGGTGAGAAAGCAGGTTCGGCGTATGCTGGAAGCACACGGCTACGCGGTGCTCGAGGCACGCGACGGCAAGAGCGCGCTGCAGCTGCTCGAACGCGAGCAGGTGGATCTGGTGTTCCTCGACGTGACGATGCCGGATCTAGACGGCACCGAGGTGGTGCGCACCTTGCGCTCGCGCGGCTCGAGCGTGCCGATCGTGCTCTCCTCTGGCTACGCGGATTTCGAGCTCGATGCACGGGTGGACGCCGGCGCAATCCAGGGTTTTTTGCCGAAGCCCTTCAAGATCGCGGATTTACTGGGCTGCGTCGAAAAGGCGATTCTTCGCTAGAACGACCAGCCGATGTTCGCGTTCAGGAGCGGGATGAACTGGGTCTGACTCGCGCTCGAGGTGTTGCCGGCGGTGTCGTTTGCGTGCGCGCGAGCAGCGATGTACTCGAAGCCGCCCTGCACGAAGAAGGTGAAACCGGCGCGGCTCATCAGCTTGTAACCGATCAACGGTCCGACGGCGACTCCGTTGCCCGCTCCGCTCACCTGCACATTGCCCGCGTTCACGTTGCCGAGGTCGACCTTCAGCCAAAGGACTTCGGCCCCCAGTTGCAAGCTCTGAAATGAGTGCAACGGATAGCCGACCAATTGCCCGCCGAGCTCATAGGCGGTGAGCTTGAGCTGCTCGGTGTCGAACTCGCCGACGGTGGTTTCGGTGATCTTGCCGTAACCGCCGATCACCGAAATGCCGAAATGTGGCACGACACGGAATTCGGCGGTCACTTCGAAGATCGGCAAGATGAGGTGGATCGGAGAGAACGTGAGCGAGAGGATCTGGGAGTCATCCGGTGGTTTGGTGGCGTCGACTGGCGGCGGCAACGGATAGCCTGGGGCCGCGGGACGAGCTGCGGAGGCAGGCAGCGGTTCTGCAGCGACCGGGGCTGGCGGGGCCGGTCCGAGCGCCGGACCCGCTGGCGCAACGCTGGATGGGGATGCGGGCGTCGGAACCGTTACTGGCTGCGTCGCGGGCGGACTCTCGGCGTCGGGAAATTGCGCACTCGGCGTCGCTGCGTTGCAAATAGCTGCGGTGAGCTGACACGCGACGAAGCAACCTCCCAGCGCCCACTTCATGGCTGCTGACGCTACAATAGGTCGACCCGCATGTCTTCCCCCAAACTGACCACCGATCACGCGCCTGCCATGGGCGACATCATGACGGCGAGCGGCGTCGCCTTCGGCACGAGCGGCGCACGCGGTCTGGTCGTGCAAATGACGGATCGCGTTTGCTACGCGTACACGGCAGGCTTTCTGCAATACCTGGAACAACTCGGCGAGCTGCCACGCGTTGGTCGCGTCGCGGTGGCCGGGGATCTGAGGTCGAGCACCGAGCGCATCATGGGGGCTTGCCTGCAAGCGATCGCCGATCGCGGGTTCACTCCGGTGCACGCGGGGCGCGTGCCGACGCCAGCGCTGGCTCGCTACGCCTTTGCCGAGCGCATTCCCTCATTGATGGTCACCGGCAGTCACATCCCCGACGATCGGAATGGCATCAAATTCTATCGACCGACGAGTGAGGTCCTGAAGAGTGACGAAGCCGGCATGAAGGCTCAGCGCGTCGCGCTGCCCGCGTCGTTCGACGCGCAGGACATGCTCAAAGCCGGCGCGCGAGCCGCGTTCCCCGCCGTACTTCCGGACGTTGCGCGAAGCTATGTCGCCCGCTACGCGTGCGCGTTCGGCGAGAGCGTGCTGCGCGGCGCGCGCGTCGGTTTGTACGGGCATTCTGCGGTCGGGCGAGATCTGTGCGGCGAGATCTTGCTCGGGCTCGGCGCTCACGTCGAAAAGCTCGGCTACTCCGAGCGTTTCATTCCGGTCGACACCGAGGCGATTCGTCCGGAGGACGTGCGAGCCGCCGCGGAGTGGGCGAGAGGCGGCGCATACGACGCGATCGTCTCGACTGATGGCGACAGCGATCGGCCGTTGGTGAGCGACGAGCGCGGCAAGTGGCTCCGTGGCGACATCGCGGCGCTGCTCACCGCAAAATTTCTGGGAGCGACATTCGTCGCGACTCCCGTCAGCTGCAACACCGCCGTGGAACGCTGGCGAGCATTTCGACACGTCGAGCGGACACGCATCGGTTCGCCTTACGTAATCGAGGCGATGAACCGAGCCCTCGGTGGCGACGACCGCGTAGTCGGCTACGAGGCGAACGGCGGTTTCTTGAGCGCGACGCCGCTCGCGGTGGCGGGCGAGCTGCCCGCCTTGCCGACGCGCGACGCGGTGATCGTGCTGCTCGCCGTGCTCTGTTTCGCGCGCCGAGAAGGTCGAAAAATCTCGGAGCTCGTCGGCGATTTGCCGCGGCGCTTCACGGCCAGCGACCGGCTCGAAGATTTTCCGACCGAGCTGTCACAGCGTCATTTGCGGGAGCTCACGGCGGGCGGGGTGAGCGCGGTGCACACGATGTTCCCGCAGCTCGGCCCGGTGCAAGACCTATCTAGCGTCGACGGTCTGCGCATCACCTTCGAAAGCGGCGAGATCGTGCACCTGCGAGCGTCGGGCAACGCTCCCGAGCTCCGTTGTTACACCGAAGCAGATCGGGAAGAGCGCGCCGTTCAATTGAACGCGAGCGCGCTCGCGGTCCTGCGCAGCTGGGCATAGTGTCGCGAGCACACGGCCTACTTATCAAACAAAAAAATCAGTCCCTCAAACCTTGTTGCCAGGCAACAAGAACAATACGCCGAGCACCACGAAGGCTGCGCCGGCCGCGCGCTTGAGCCAAATCGGCGAGATGACGCGCGTGATGCTTTCTCCCAGAAGAACCGCGATCGCCGAGGTGGTGACGAGGGCGAGCGCCGAGCCGAGAAACACCGCCCAGCGCGAGGAGCCGCCTGCCGAGAGCGACAGCGTTGCGAGCTGGGTTTTGTCGCCGAGCTCGGCCAGAAAGATCGCGACGAACGTCGAGGTGAGCAACTTGAAGTCCATGGGCCGCAGCTTAGCGCGACCGGGCGGAGCGCGCGGGCCGTGACGGTACGATTCGCGGTGGTTTGGCCGGCGCGCCGAAGGTCGCCAGAAAGCCGCGATGTGCTGCGAGCGCCGGGTCGTCGGAGCTCGCGAGCAGCTGCGGACGGTGCCCGCTCCACAACTCGAGTACCTGGACGGTCTGGTCCACGCTGGCGAAGCGCGCTCGCCAGTCTTTCAGCGCGATGACGAAGTCGTCCCCCCACTTGCGAATGCGACGATACGCGAGCGGCTCAGGCCCGATGGAAAGCGCTCGCTGTAAGCCCTCACGTAACTCGAGTGCGTGGTGCTCGAGCAGATACGCGAGCTGGCGTTGAGCGAGCTCGCTGAAAGCCACTTGGTAGCTCGGTAGTGGATCGCTGGGAGCCCCCAGCCAGCCGCTGTTTGCGTCGGGCATGCTGTCCGCGTACGGCACGTACGGTTTGATATCGAGTACCGGGGTGCCGTCGAGGATATCGAGGTTGGCCACGTGTAGCACGAGGCCCTCGACGCGTATTAGTTCCAGCACGCTCAGGCCGAGTGGGTTCGGCCGATAGGGCGAGCGGGTCGCGAACACGCCGCGGCGCTCGGTGCTCCGCGGCGGCGAAACCTTCGGCCGCCAATCGTGGTTCAAGTGAAACCAAAATACGAGCCAGATGTAGCGAAAAGTCTCGAGATCCTCGAGCGCGTGCTCGAAATTGTGTCCTCCAAAAAGTTCGACGCGGCCGCTCACACCGTGCGCGGCTCGCGGTTGGCGGGGCGCCTCCACGCGCGCGCGAAAAGGCGAGTGCACGACACCGATCGGCGTCAGGGTCACCGTGTCGGGCATCGGTTGATATGAGGGAGCTTAACGCCGATCAGAAAATCTCGTCCCCCCTTGCACTCGTTTTGGTGGATGCGCAGATTCGGCTCTGTCGCTGGTCGCAGCCGGAATAGGCCGAAAAGACCGCGATGGCCTGCGCGCGTGTCTTCGCGCGCTGCGGGCCAACGCCGTTGTACTCGAAAAGGAGAATGATCATGTTAGCTCGTTGGAACGATTGGAGCAGCCTTCCCGCGTTCGGTTTCGGCCAACCGCTCGGCTCGCTTTCGGCCTTGCGCCGGGAGATGGACCGGCTGTTCGGGGATTTCGAGCGTGAGCGCGCGGACGGTGACACCCCGCAGTTCTCGTTGACGGACCGAGGCGACGCTCTCGAATTTCGTGGAGAGTTCCCCGGCGTGAACGAGAAGGACCTCGAGGTTCAAGTGACCGGCAAGATCCTGTCACTGAAAGCCTCCCGCAAGGTGGAGGAGCCGAAGGGCTACGCCGCCCATCGTCGCGAGCGCAACGCATTCACGCTCACGCGCAGCTATCAGCTTCCGGTCGCCATCGACGGCCAGAAGGTGACGGCCACGCTCAAGCAGGGCGTGCTCACGCTCGTCTTGCCGAAGGCCGCGGAAGCGCAGCCCAAGCGGATCACCGTGAACGCGGCGTGATCCAACACTCTTTCATCGACACAGGAGCGCACCATGGAAACCCAGGAACAGCACAAACAGGCGATCGAGAAAACGCGCTCGACGCGCGAGGTCGGCTTCCCGGTCGACATCTTCGAAAACGAGAACGAGATCTTGCTCGTGGCAGATCTGCCGGGAGTAGACGCAAAACAGATTGGCATTCACGTCGATCTGCCGGAGTTTCGTATCGAGGCCAAGGCAGAGGGCAGCGAGCCAGTCAGCTATCGGCGCGCGTTCCGCGTGGACGAACGCATCGATCCTGAGCGGGTGAACGCGGAATACAAGAGCGGCGTGCTCGAGGTACACCTCGCCAAGAGCGCCGCATTCCGCCCACGCCGCATCGAGGTCCGGGCGTCGTAACCGAACCGAATACGGTCCCTGCTGGCGTGAGTCGCGCGCGCGTGCGGCTCATGCTGGCCTCTTGCTCTCAAATGTGAGATGCCTCGGGCCCGTCCGATGGTGCACTCACTCGCAGGCCTGCCCGCGCCGTCCGAAATTCTGATCGATCCCGTCGCGCTCGAGGCTGCCTACTACGCCAAGGCTCCGGATCCCTCGAACCCAGAGCAGCGCGTGAGCTTCGGCACGAGCGGCCATCGCGGCTCGCCGGAAGACGGCAGCTTCAACGAAGCCCATATTCTGGCCACCACGCAAGCGATCTGCGAATACCGCGCGCGGCAGGGTATCGACGGGCCGCTCTATCTCGGGCGCGACACGCACGCGGCGTCCGCACCCGCGGAGCGCAGTGCGCTCGAAGTGCTCGCCGCCAACGGCGTCACGACCATATTGCAAGCAGGCGATGCGTTTACGGCGACCCCTGGCATCTCGCACGCGATTTTGAGTCACAATCGTGGCCGTGCGAGCGGTCTAGCGGACGGAATCGTGATCACGCCGTCGCACAACCCGCCGCGCGACGGCGGTTTCAAATACAACCCGACGCACGGTGGCCCCGCGGACACCGACGTGACCGGTTGGGTGGAGACGCGGGCAAATGAGCTCTTGAAGAGTAGCAACAGCGCCGTCAAGCGTCTGAGCTACGCGGCAGCTCGCCGGGCGAGCACGACTCAGGAGCTCGATTTTGCCGGCGCATACGTGGCGGATCTCGCGAACGTCGTGGACCTGGACGCCATTCGCGCGGCCGGACTGCGGCTCGCCGCCGATCCGTTGGGCGGCGCGAGCATCGCGTACTACGGCCGCATCGCGGAGCACTATCGGCTCGATCTGAGCGTCGTGAACACCCGCGTCGATCCGCGGTTTTCATTCATGACCGTCGATCACGACGGCAAGATCCGCATGGATTGCTCGAGCCCGTACGCCATGAAGCGGCTGGTCGAGTTGAAGGATCGCTATTCACTCGCGTTCGGCAACGACCCGGACTCGGATCGGCATGGCATCGTCACGCCCTCGCGCGGTCTGCTCAACCCGAATCACTACCTCGCGGTCGCCATACAGTACCTGTTCAGCCATCGACCGGGCTTTCCTGCGCGCGCGCGTATCGGCAAGACGTTGGTCTCGAGCTCACTGATCGATCGCGTCGCGCGCCGACTCGACAAGACGCTCGCGGAAGTGCCGGTCGGCTTCAAGTGGTTCGTGAGCGGGCTACTCGACGGCAGTTTCGGCTTCGGTGGTGAGGAGAGTGCCGGCGCGAGCTTTCTGCGCCGCGACGGCACCGTTTGGACGACGGACAAAGACGGCATCATCATGAACCTGCTCGCGGCCGAAATGACGGCCGTGACGGGCAGGGATCCGGGCGAGCACTACGGCGAACTCAGCGCGGAGCTCGGTACGCCGTATTACACGCGTGTCGATCAACCTGCGACCCCAGCGCAGAAAGTGCTGCTGAAAAAGCTGTCACCGGCGTCGGTTGCAGCGGACACCCTGGGGGGTGAGCGCATCGTGCAAAAGCTCACGCGGGCCCCGGGCAACGAGGCCGCGATCGGTGGGCTCAAGGTCGTGGCGGAGAACGGCTGGTTCGCCGCGCGGCCGTCGGGCACCGAGAATGTCTACAAGATCTACGCCGAGAGCTTTCTTGGTGAAGCGCACCTGCAACGGATTCTCGATGAAGCGCGCCGCATCGTGGATCAAGCGTTGGCCGCGGATTAGCGGGCGCTAGGCGTGCGTGGAGCGGCGCAACTGGGAGTTGCCTGATTTGGCGCGCGCATGTGGGGTGATGTCAGACAGCCAAGTCCGATTAGGTCTCGCCGAAATTGTCCGTTATTCTCATTTGGATCTGCCTGCCGTAGATCCATTGGATCACTCGTGAAAGCCAAGCTCCTCCTGATCGATGACAGCGAAGCGCAGAGCAGCCGCATCAAGGCGTCTCTGGAGAAGCTCGGCTACGCAGTGGAGTGCGCGAAATCGGGCATCGAGGGGTTGCGGCTCGCGCGTGCGAGTCGGCCCGACCTGATGCTGCTCGATGTCGTGATGGAGGACATCGACGGCTTCGCGGTGTGTCGCTGGTTGAAAATGAACGCCGAGACGCGCGACATTCCCATCATCATGCTGACGGTACGCACGGCGCTCGCCGATCGCGTCGAGGGCCTGAATATCGGGGCTGACGACTATCTCGCCAAGCCTTTTCAAGACGAAGAACTCGAGGCCCGCATCTTCGCCGCGCTGCGTGTCAAGGCGGCGCACAGCGAGCTGCGCGAGCGCAATCAGCAGCTCGAGTCCATGCTGCATCACGTCGAATCGTTGGCGGTCACCGATCCGTTGACGGGCCTATTCAACCGCCGGCGCTTCGCCGACGTGCTCAAGCGCGAGTTCGCCGTCACGCGACGCTACAAAAATACGCTCAGCTGCCTGTTGATCGACATCGATCATTTCAAGCGCATCAACGACCAATTCGGGCACGACGCCGGAGATCAAGTCCTGAAGGAGATCGGCGCGCGCATCGCATCGACGCTGCGCGAGGTGGACGTCGCTGCACGTTACGGCGGTGAGGAGTTCGCCATCTTGCTGCCCCACACCGGCAAGAACGAAGCGATGATCGTGGCCGAACGGATCCTGTGCCTGGTGCGCGACAAGAGCTTCGAGTTTGGAACCGAACGCGTGACCATCACGGCCAGCATTGGGGTCGGAGGCAACATCGACGTGCCGACGGCTCACGCCGAGGACCTCGTGAAAGTCGCCGACCTGGCTCTGTACGAGGCCAAGCGGGGTGGTCGTGACCGCGCCGTGCTCTTCGATCAGCGCACGAGCTTGCCGCCCGAGCCGTGACGACTCGCGGCGCGCCCGCGCCGCTGCGCGAAGAGAGCCAAAGCGAGCAGTGCCCACGAACCGCTCGCCTCGCTCGGCCGTGGCGAGAAGCTGCAACCTCCGCTGTCCGCCGAGCTCTGAGGGCTGTCGATTGGCACTGCGGGCTCGCCGCCCGCACCGAGCCCGCCCGTGTTTGCGCCAGCGCCGCCCAAGTTGAACGCGCCGGCCTCACCCCAGCCGCTCGCGCCACCGCTCGCTGCAAGCGGTCCACTCAGCACGATGTCCGCGCACTGGTGATACACGTCGTTCGTGTTGATCTCGTAGGGCGGCTTGTCGGTCATGATCTGCAAGACCTGGAGCGTGCAGTTATTGCATTGAATGTTGGGTAGCGTGATGGGCTGGGCGTATGAAGCGTTGCCCGCCACGTCCGGGATCCCGTCGAGCAAGATCGGCGGCACCGGTGGATCCACGATGTCGTCGTAGCTCGTGGGGTCGCCCAGGTTGTCCTGACCATTGGGGTCGAATGCGATGCGATAGTGCCCCGGGTGGCCGATGGTCTCGACCCACTGGACTACGATCTGCTGGCCTGGAGAAAATGTGCTGATCCGCGTCGGATCGGTGGTGCGTGTGTCATTGGGAACGCCACACGGGCCGACCTTGAGTTGCGAGCCGTCTTCGACCGCCGGTGCGGGGTAGCGCGGCGTGGGATATTGCAATCGAATGTGCCCGAGCGCGACGCCGCTCTGCGCGAGGGCGCCGAGCGCGACGGACATGCTCAACCAACGAGAAAAGCGCATGACGGTCTCCTAAGGCAACGCGACGCGATGAAGTTTGCCACACGCGGGGCACGAGGAAAGCCGCGATCTTACCTGCTATGGCAACTCTAGCGCGTCGCACGCGTCGAGGTCCCAACGTGTGAAATTCGGTTGATCGAGCGTATGCGTGAACCCGCTCTTGGTATCGGGCGCCAAGCGCGCGACGGCCATCTCGGGATCGTGAGTGAAAAACAAAAACGCCTGCTTTTGCGCGAGCTCGGCAAACAAGGTCGCCTTTTCGTCGATCAGCTGCTCGGGAAATCGGTCGTAGCCCATGGTGATCGGTAGCCGTACCCACGCGCGACCAGGCACGAGATCCGCGGCAAAGAAAAGTGACGCGCGCGAGCCCGTGACCCAAGCGTGCAGCATGCCCGGCGTATGTCCGTTCGTTTCGCGCAGCGCGATCGCGTTACCCAGCAGCGCGCACTCATTCGTACCCGGCTCGAGCACGCTCAAGCGACCGCTCGCTTCGAGCAGCGCGGGCAGCTCCGGAATGAACGAGGCGCGATCGCGCAGGTGGGGCCGCTTCGCGCGCTCGAACGCCGTGCGTCCGACCACGAAGCGCGCGCGTTCGAACAGCAGGCGCGGCTTTTGCCCGGCTTCGAACGGCGCGAGCAAGCCACCCGCGTGGTCGAAGTGCAGATGACTCAACACGATCACGTCGATGTCGCGGTCGGTCAAGCCCAGCGCGGCGAGGGATCGGAGCAGAATATGTTCGCTTTCCACGACCCCGTATCGCTCGCGCAGGTCCGGCGGAAAAAATGCGCCGATGCCGGTCTCGAGCAGGATGCGGCGTGTGCCGTCCTCGATCAAGAGCGCCCGGCACGCGAGCGGAACGCGCCCGGCCTCGTCCGGAGGCAGCCAACGACTCCAGAGCGCGCGCGGCGCGTTGCCGAACATGGCACCGCCGTCGAGGCGTTGGCTATTGCCGAGCAGGGCACTCGCGAGAAACATTGGGATACTCTGGATCAAGTCGGGCGGCGTGGCCTGCTCAAGCGTCAGGCGTGGGATTTCTCGGCCGAACCTTGCTAGTACTCCGACCATGGCCGAAACCGTTTTCACCAAGATTTTGCGCGGTGAATTGCCCTGTCACAAGCTGTACGAGGACGAGCACGTACTCGCTTTTCTCGATATTTCTCCGCTGAGCGCCGGACATGCGCTGGTGGTCCCCAAGGAGCCGGCCGTGACGCTCGATCAGTTGTCGGACGAGGCGGGCGCCGCGATTGGGCGCGTGTTGCCGCGGCTGTGCCGAGCGATCAAACGCGCCACGGGCGTCAGCGCCTTCAACGTGCTCGAAAACAACGAGGCCGCCGCGCATCAGGCGGTCCCGCACGTTCACTTTCACATCATCCCCAAGCCGAGCGATGCGACGGGACTCGGCATTCGCTGGCCCGCGGGCAAGCTGAACGACGGCGCGGCGCTCGCCGAGCGCATCGTCGCGGCGCTCGACTAACGCGCGCTTGCGGTCAGCTGCGCCGAGCGGCGCGGTAGCGTGTGATCAGCGCGTTGGTCGAGGAGTCGTGGGCGAGCGCGGGCTCCGTGCCGGGCTCGAGCTCCTTGCCGATGCGCTTGGCCAGCACCTTGCCGAGTTCGACGCCCCACTGGTCGAAGGAGTTGATGCCCCAAATCACGCCCTGCACGAACACCTTGTGTTCGTAGAGCGCGACCAGCTTGCCGAGCATCGCGGGCGTGAGCTCGTCGCAGAGCAGGGTATTGGTCGGCCGATTGCCGGGGAACGTGCGGTGGGCGACCTGCGCGTCCGCGATGCCTTCCGCGCGCACGGCTTCCGCGCTCTTACCGAACGCGAGCGCCTCGGTCTGCGCGAAAAAATTCGCCATCAAGAGGTCGTGATGCGTTCCGATCGGATTCAGGCTGCGCGAAAAGCCGATGAAGTCACAGGGGATGAGCTTCGTGCCCTGGTGGATCAGCTGGTAAAACGCGTGCTGGCCGTTCGTGCCGGGCTGACCCCAGATGATGGGGCCCGTCTGGTAGCTCACTTCGCGACCGTCGAGCGTGACGCGCTTGCCGTTCGACTCCATGTCGAGCTGCTGCAAGTACGCGCTGAAGCGCGCGAGGTACTGGTCGTAGGGCAGCACGGCGTGTGTCTCGGCGCCGAAAAAATTGTTGTACCAAACGCCGAGCATCGCCAAGAGCACCGGCAGGTTCCGTTCGAACGGCGCGGAGCGAAAGTGCTCGTCGAGCGCGTGGAAGCCCCCGAGCATGTCTCGGAATGCATCCGGGCCGATCGCCAGCATCAGCGAGAGCCCGACGGCTGAATCGTAGGAATAGCGCCCGCCGACCCAGTCCCAAAAGCCGAACATATTGGCGGTATCGATACCGAACTTGGCGACTTCCGCGGCGTTGGTCGACACCGCGACGAAGTGCTTTTTGACGGCTTCGGCGCTGCCCAGCTTGCCGAGCAGCCAGGCGCGGGCGGTCTGCGCGTTGCCGAGCGTTTCGAGTGTGGTGAACGTCTTGGAGCAGACGATGAAGAGCGTCTCTTCCGGATCGAGGTCACGCGTCGCCTCGGCGAAATCAGTTGCGTCCACGTTGGACACGAAGCGAAACGTCAGCTTTCGGTCGCTGTAGTGACGAAGCGCTTCGTAGGCCATCGCCGGGCCGAGATCGGAGCCGCCGATGCCGATGTTCACGATTTTCGTGATGCGCTTGCCGGTGTGGCCGAGCCACGCGCCCGCGCGCACGCGCTGCGAGAACTCGCCCATTTTGTCGAGGACGGCGTGCACGTCGGGCACGACGTTCTTGCCGTCGACCAAGATCGAGGCACCGCGCGGCGCGCGCAACGCGACGTGCAGTACGGCGCGATCCTCGGTCACGTTGATCTTGTCGCCGCCGAACATCGCGTCGATGCGGGTTCGCAGGCCGCGCGCCTGGGCGAGCGCGAGCAGCGCGCGTAGCGTGTCGCTCGTGATGCGGTTCTTCGAGTAGTCGAGAAAGATCCCGAGCGCCTCGCAGCTCATGCGCTCTGCGCGTGCCGGATCCTCCGAAAATAACGTCGACAGCTGCAGCGCGTGGACCTTGTCGTATTCTTTGGCGAGCGCTTGCCACTCGGGCAGCTCGCGCAGGGAGTTTTGGCTGGGCGACATGCCCTTAGCAAACGTGCGCTCTTCGCCGACGTCAAGCCGAGCGCCGCGGCACCGGCAGAACCAGATCTGCCACCAACGGCGCGTGATCGGACGCGCGGCGGGCGAGCGTACCGCGCGCGAGCGCGCAGCCGTTCACGTGCAGGTCGCCGCGCACGAAAATACCGTCGAGCGGACGCAGGGGTAGCGCCGCGGGGAACGTGTTGAGCAGCTTGCCGCTGCGCGCGAAGCCTGCCGGCACGAGGTAGCGCGGTCCGAGCGAGCCCCACAGGTCGTTCAGATCTCCGCCCAGGATGATCGGTGTGTGGTGATGCACGTGCGAAAACGGTGCACTGGCGAGAAAGCGCTCGAGCTGCTGGTCGCGCTCGGAGCCGGCGAGCCCGAGGTGCATGTTGACGAGCAGCAGCGTACGGTGGCTGTCGCCGACGCGAATGTCGGCGCGCGCTTTGAGCGCGCCGCGCTTCTTGCGCCGGCCGATCGTCAGATCGACGCGCTGAATCTCGGACAGCGGGAAGCGGCTCAGGATCGCGTTGCCGTAGCCCCCGATGCGAAAGCGATGCTCGGCGCCATAAGCGAGGTGAGCCATCTCGAGCATCTCGCACAAGAGCGGCGCCTGATCATGAAAACGCGAGCTTGGCATGTCCGCCGCGACCTCCTGCAAAAGGGCGATATCCGGCTCGAGCGCGGCGAGTACCTTTGCCACGCGCTCGATGTCGTAGCGCCTGTCCACGCCTCCGATCCCCTTGTGGATGTTCCAGCTGACGACGCGGAGCTTCATGGCCGGCGACACTATAGTGCGGCGGCCCGCGCTCGGCTGGCATACTGCCCCGCGACGGCGTGCGCGGTATTGAGGTAAGCTCGCGAGACGCTGCAGGCCGAGCTTCGCCTATGAGCAACTCTCTCCCTCCCGCATTCGAAGGCACCACGGTGGCCGGACGCTACCGCGTGGAGCGTCTGATCGGGCAGGGCGGCATGGGCAGCGTCTGGGCTGGTCGGCATTTGACGCTGAACCAGCTGGTTGCCATCAAGTTCATTCACCCGAAGTTGGCGGGGAGCTCGGAGGCTTTGCGGCGGTTCGACACCGAGGCCAAGGCGGCCGCGCGCATCAAGAGCCGGCACGCCGTGGCCGTGTTCGACCACGGCATCACCGAGTCGGGTCAGCCCTACATCGTGATGGAGTATCTCGAGGGCGAGTCGCTCGAGCAAATGGTGAGGCGCCGCGGCAAGTTGCCGCTGGCCGAGGTGGCCGAGATCGTGCAGCAGGCCGCGCGAGCGCTGTCCGCCGCTCACGACGCCGGCATCGTTCATCGCGATCTGAAGCCGGACAACATCTTCCTGGCGACCGATCGCGAAGCGGGCGCGCGCGGTTATTTGGTCAAGCTCGTCGACTTCGGCATCGCCAAAATCGTGCACGACGAGGCCGCGGGCGGAGCCGCCGCCACCCAGGCCGGCATGGTGCTCGGGACGCCGCACTACATGAGCCCTGAAGCCCTGACGTCGTCCGCGCCGGTGAGCGCGTCGTCCGACATCTGGTCGCTCGGCGCGTGCGCGTTTGCCGCCGTCTGCGGCCGCACTCCCTTCGACGGCGACGCGATCGGAGACGTCGTGCTCAAGGTGTGCGCGGCTCCCATGCCGGTGCCCTCGAGCATCGAACCGTCGCTGCCCAAGGCCTTCGACGAATGGTTCGAACGCAGCTGCAACCGCGCGATAAAAAAGCGCTTCGCGACCGTGGCCGAGCAGGCGGATGCGCTCGCGCGGCTCGAAGAATGGGGGCGCGCTCGGCGCGAGCAGGTCTCATACGAAATTCGACCACTGCAGCCCAGTATCGTCGACGCAGGTGACTCGCTGACACCGCCGCCCTCGAGTCGAGCGAGAATGCTGGGCGGGCTCTTGGCCGGCATCGCGATCACGATCGGCGGTCTCGGTTTTTACGTACAAAAGCGCACGCGTGAGGCGGATCAGGTCATGCGAGAGGCGATGGCCAGCGCCGCCGCCGCGGTCGAGGCCGAGAATCAGCGCAAGTTGCGGGAGGCCGAGCAAGCCTTCTGGGCGGCCGCGGACGCCGGCTCTGCGGCCCGCGACGGCGGTGCCGATCCCAGCGCAAAAAAGCCGACCAATCGTAAGAGGCACCACTGAACGCGCAAGGGCGTGGACTCGGTTGCGGTAGCCGGATGCCTTGCCGCACAAAAGCGCGTAGCCTGCCGCACGCGCAATGATATAGGTCCACGCGGGCTGCGAGGAACGTCCCATGATCGACGAGGTACTGGCTGAGCTAAAAGGCGCAAACGAGAAAGCCAAGGAGGCTCTGCGACGGGACCTCTCCAAGCTGCGCACTGGCCGGGCGCACGCTTCGATGCTCGACTCGATCCGCGTCGACTACTACGGCCAAACCACGCCGATCGGTCAGATGGCGACGGTCAGCGTGCCGGAGCCGCGCATGCTGACCGTGAAACCGTGGGACAAATCGCAAGTACAAGCGGTCGAGAAGGCGCTGCGCGAGAGCGATCTGAGCCTCAACCCGCAGGTCGACGGCGACCTGATTCGCATTCCGATCCCGGCCCTGAGCGAGGAGCGTCGCAAAGATCTCGTCAAGGTGGCCAAGAAGCACGGCGAGGAGTGCAAGGTCGTCGTGCGCAAAGCGCGGCACGAGGCGCTCGACATGCTCAGCGAGATCAAGGAGGGCGGGGACGCCAGCGAGGACGAGGTCGATCGCGCTAAAAAGAAGGTGGAGGAGATCATCTCGGAGGCCGGCCAGCAGATCGATCAAATCATCCTCGGCAAGGAAAAGGAGATTCTCGCGATTTGAGGACTCATGGCTTGCGGGGGATCGAGCGAGCTCTCCGGCGCTTTGCGAAGCCTTGCGGGCGTTTGCGGAGCCCTGCGAGCGGCTCGCCGGGTGCCTGCACCTTGACAGCTAGAATGGCCCATGAAAGCGTGAGAATCGGGTTCGCCGCGCATGGCTAGTCGATCGACGATTTTCGGAAGTGATCCATGCGTGCACTAGCGGCAGGCGTCACGGACGTGGGGCTGCAGCGAGATCACAACGAGGACAGCTTCGCGATCCTCGAGGATCACCAGCTCTACATCGTCGCGGACGGTATGGGCGGTCATCGCGCCGGGGACGTCGCCAGCAAGCTTGCCACGGAATCGATCGTCGACTTTTTCCGCGCCACCGCCACGGACGACTTCACCTGGCCGTTTCACTTCGACTCGCGTCTTTCGGAAGAAGAAAATCGTCTGCTCACGGGCATCAAGATCGCGAACCGTCAAATCGTGGATCGCAGCGCGCGCTCTCGTGAATTTCACGGCATGGGTACGACGGTGGTCGGCGCCCTGTTCAGCGCGCGAAAAAAGAAGATGTACATCGGTCACGTCGGTGACAGTCGCGCCTATCGCGTACGCGCCGGACAGATCAAACAGATGACGCGCGACCACTCGCTCGTGAACGACTATCTGCTGGCGATGCCCGAGCTCACCGAAGAGCAGCGCAGTGAGCTGCCGAAGAACGTGATCACCCGCGCGCTCGGTATGCAGGAGCAGGTTTCCGTCGATCTACAAGCCGACGACGCGCAAGTGGGCGATTCGTATGTGCTCTGCTCAGACGGCCTGAGCGGCATGGTCGAGGACGAGGAAATCCTGCAGGTCGTGCAATCGTCGGAAAGCCTGGACGAGGTGTGCCGTCGCCTGGCCGCGCTCGCCAACGAACACGGCGGGGAAGACAACGTGACGGCCGTCGTTGTCCGCATCGACGCGGGCGGGGAGGATGGCATCAACCTGTCGGATACGCTGCCGACCGCGGCCGCAGCCGCGACGCGCTCCGCCGCCGACGCCAGTGTGGCAGCCGGCGCTGCCGCTGCGGAGGCGCCAGACGCGACGGCTGATACGCCGCCCGCGGGCGCGACCGAGCGCAAGAGCTAGTCAAGCCGAGCGCCGTTCGGCGCTTCTTTGCTCGGCTGTGCGTTACGAGCCGTCGCAGTTCTGGAAAACGAACTCGCCCGTGACGGCGCACTCGGCAGACGGAGTCGCGTCCATGTGCGGGCAGTTGAAGCTAGCCCAGATCGCGCCATTCTTTACCTGGTGCTGGATGACGGTGACGGCGCACATCGATCCCATGTCCGTACCCGTCGAGAGCTCATCGACCTCGGTGCCCGTGTAGGCGGAGCCGCTCAGGTAGCTCGTCGTGCCGTCGGTGACCGTGCCGGAGAAGCGAACTTGCACGACGGTGGCTTCAGCCGCTGGCCCCCTCAAGCTGCCGGTGAACGCAAAGGTGGCCCCGGCGCCTTTGACCGAACACGACACGGAGGCGCCGCCTTGCCCGTCAACCAACGGGTTGCCCGACGAGTCGGCGCCGTTCGCTCCGACGCCGGGCGACGGACTGCCAACGTGGAACGTGGACGGTCCAGACTTGAGCGAGCACGCCAGGCCTGGCGTGATGGGTGAGGCATTGGTGAATCCCACCGTCACCCCGCCCTGCGCGGGTGGAGGCACTGGATCGCTGCAGCCACTCGCGCCGAACAGTGCGAGCGCCAAACACGAGCCGTACCAAGTTGCGTTATTCATGAGCGATCCTCCAAGACGTCAAGCATACCCGGCTTCTCGCGACAATGAAGGGTTACTCGCAGCCAAGTGTGCCGCTGCCACGCTCTGAACGAATTTACGGGGTGAGTGACGGGGATTCCGATCACTAGCGGTTTCACCCGAGCCTTTCGGGCCTGACGCATCAACGGGCGCATCAGGCCGCTCGTTCAAACCGAGAAGTTCCTCGGCGGTCACCGGCTTGCGCGCCTCGGGCAAACTGCGGCCGGTCATATCTCGGACCCTTTGCTGCCAGGTGCCGTCCTCGTAGGCGCCGTAGTAGCGCTCTGTCGTCGAGCGCTCCGAATGGCCGAGCTGCACCTGAACGAACTCTAGGCCCTGCGGCTCGTAGCCCCAGGACCCGGACAGGAGCGAGACGGCGTAGCTGTGGCGCATGACGTGAGAGCTAAGCTCCCGGCCGATGAGTTCGCCCCATTCTGGAAATTTCTCGGGCCAATGCTTTTGGTGGCCGCCTCTCGGTCCGGCGAAGACGAGGTCGCCTCCGGTGTAGTGGTCGCGCATCCAGAAGCGCCAGAACCCAAGGCCGGGCTCGAAGAGCTCGACCCGACGCGTTCGGCCGCTCTTTGTCGGCGCGCGATCAGGGCCTCCGTAGCGCACAAAAATGTGTGGGTTGGAGCCGTCGAGGAACACGTCGCTTTTTTCAATCGAGAGCAGCTCACCAACGCGAACACCGGTGCCGAGGCCGCACCCGATCATCACTCGCTCTGCCAACGGAATCGCGTCGAGACGTAGTAGGCGCCGTTGGTCTGCGATCGGAAGGAACGGAATCTGCGGCGGGCTCTTGCTCGGGAGCTCGATGGCATCCATCGGGTTCGGCGACACGCCGGCCCGCTCGAATACGCTCCGCGCGAATTGCGCGACCGTCCGAACGTACTGGTTGCTCAACGGTTCACCCGTAACGTTCGAACGCGCCTCGTCGCGGAGTCGAGCAAACCAAGGTCGCAGGTCCTGCTCCGCATCAATGTCGCTCGGCGGTGTCTCGTAGAAGGGCGCCTCGCTGAACCACTTCTTGATGAGGCTCTTCTGTGTGGACACCGCTTCATTTGCTCGCGCGGCCGTTGGATATTTTCGTCGCGCGTCTTGCAAGCGCGCGCGGTACTCCGCGTCGGCGAAGAAGGCGAACGCGAGGGCATGTTGACGAGCGGGGTTGCTGCGTAGCTCGACAATGGCCGCATCGAGGAGGCGTTGCGCGTCGTCGCGCGAGGCCTGAAGCTCGCCTAGCGGTTCTTGGTAGCGGTCAGGGTTTCGACAGCCTTTCGGTGGCCGGCTCACCTCCCGCGGAAGCAGTGCCTTGAAGCCGATGATTTGTCGCGACCGATCGCGAACTGTCCTAACCGTTCCTAGTCCTGCTTCTCTCATTGGCGTCTCCGGTTCCTCAGCGCTGCTTTGGCGCGCTCACGATCGAGCTCGCTCAGGTTGCTTGAGTCAGGGAGCGTTGGTACGTGTGGCCGTGGCACCCTCCGTGCGTTCGTTAGGTCGACACCGCGCCCGCTGCTGAGCGAATCTTGGACGCGAGCGCGCTGCGCGAACAGCTCTGCTTGTCGTCCGCACGACTCCGCCAGGCTTCGATCAATTTGCGCGAGCGCGGCCAGGTCTTGTTTTGCCGTTACGCGGCTGACGCTCACGGGTTGCTGCTCGCGCGCGAGCCCCATCGCTGCGCGAAGCAGCGCGTCAAGTACCGCCGCGTCGAGCTGTCCGACAACGCTAACGTCCAGCTTCGGCGGAGTCGGGCGTCCCGGCCGCAACGCGAAGCTGAAGCCCGCGATTTCACGGCCGTGGCTGTCTTCGACCCACACCGACCGCACTGCAACTGAAAACCCGCGCGCCAGCCGCTCGAACTCGTCGGTGCTCATGATACAAGCCCTCGAACGCCGGCAGCGGCGACCAGCGCCAGACCGATCGCGCGCGCGCGGTCTGGATCGAGCACGTGCCCCACGTCATCGACGCCGAGCACGATGGTACCGTCGGGCATGCGCACCACTGTGATACCTGCGGGGGGGCCCGCGCATGCCTCCGTGTCATCGAGACGGACGAGATCGCCGCGTCGCCGAATACGCCGTCGCACACTCATGACCACCTCCGAGCGCCGCCAGCGCCCGCGGGTGGTGGCGCTGGGTCGCCGTCGCCACCGCCGCTATCGGCGGCCTGAGCGTCGCGGCGCGCGGCAACGCGGCGGCCTACTCGGCGCGGCGCGCGCCCTGCACGTGGTAGGCGCGCAACGCCCACGGCCGCGCGACAGATACAAGCGATGCGGCGTTCGGCGCGTTCGATGGCAGCTCGCCAACGGCGGAGTGCCCAAGAGGACGGATAGGCGCACGTCGCGGCTTCAAATGCGGCCGCGGACATCCGGACTGAGCCCCTCGCCTTTTTCTCGCATGAAGCGGTCCGCTTGGCGTAGGAGAGCTGCTCGGAGGGCAGGTCCGTGGAGACTTGCTCGGCCTGGGACTCAGGTGGTAGGTTCGCTCCCGAAGCTGGCGGTGCTGCAGTAGTTTTCACGAGATTCTCCTGCACTCCGCCGCGCCTGGGCGGCCGACAATCCCTGGAAAGATTGCGTCGGTCGTTCAGCCGCGCCTTGCGTGCGCGGTGCCATGGAATGCGAAACCGAATATCGCAGATCCCGCGGGCGTTCGCAATCCATGCTGAACATAACCGCGCGGCGGGGTCCATAGCCCTCACCTAGCGCCGAGTCTCGTGTGGGCGGCGGCTCTTCAAGTACGTGTGCTGTGCTTGCTCGTTGAACCGATTCCAGAGGGCCTGCCGCAGCTATCCGGATGGCCTGTTTGCCACGCTCAAGCCTCTCACGCAGACGAAACTTGCAGCACAGGATGCGAGGGCCACGCAATGGAGTGGTGACAATCTTCGGTATCGGCATCATGGGTGGCGGCACCTTGTACTGCTTGTGTACTCGATGAGGTCTTGACTCGATGAATCCCCATGCGGACGCGGTGGCCCCTCATACCGAAAGCTCTAGGCGCTCAGCGAGGCGAAGGCAATGGTCGTGGTTCGGATCAAGTCTCAAGCCGCGAGTGACGCACCGCTCAGCTCGCTTGGTGTCATGGAGATGTAGCGCGAGCCACGCCAATCGTGAGCATGCAGTCGGACCCGCCTCGTGCAAACGTGTCTCCATGGCGTCCGCGATTCGCCGTACGAGGATTCGTTTCTCCTCCGAGTCGAGCGCACCTTTATGCTCGACGAGCAGGCTGTTGACCCTATTGGCGGCGCGGCTGAGATCATCGAATGGCAAGCCTGGAAGAGTGGCTAGCTCCACGAGAGCATGAACCTCGCCGATTAGATCGCTCGTGCGGCCGCACAGATCCGCGAGCCGACTCCAAGAGGGCGCTGCGTCGGTCGGCGAGCAGACCTCGAGGTGTCGTCGAACCGCTTCCTTGGCCTGTGCTGTAGCCGTGGGAGCCTCGCTTTCCTCGTGTAGATCGGCAATCTCCAGCCAGAACGAGGGATGATGCTTCGCCATGAACTCTAGCAACGGCAGGTGAAGCTCCAGCGCACAGGGATCGCGTTCCAGCTTCTTGGCAACGGTGTCGACGAGCTTCCGTAGACGCGGCGCGACTCCCTGCCTCACGTCCGCACGCTGGCCTGCTCCGAAATCTCGCAAGATTTCCGTGTCGAGCTCGATGGAACTCTTCATCGAACTCACCGCAAGCTTGCGCTTCCCAAATATTGAAGCAGCCAGTGGCGTTGCGATGAAGAGCTCGCCGTCAGCATCCGAGATCAGAAGCTCAATGAACGAGCTGCGCTCAAGCTCATCGATCGCTTCACTCACCGGCATGCGTTCGTTTGCCGGCCTCAGGAGAACAGCCTCGATCGCCACCTTAGGGATCGTTGCTCGCCAGTTGCTCAATGTCAGGAAAACACGCTGCGCGGCCGGCGAAAGCGTCGCGTAGGTGCGTTCAAAAAGTGCGGTGAGGATCTCGTCTGCGTCGGCAACGATCCTCTCTACCTTTCTGAGCCGGCCGGCTTTGGCGACTTCTCCTAGTAGGATTTTTACGACGTAAGGGTGCCCTTCGGACTCGCGGAACAGCTCGTCGCGATAGGCCGTCGTGAGCAGGGGCGTGATGCCAAGGCGTCTGGCGACCGAGTCGACCAATTGCTCGCATTCGGGCGAAGACATTCCTCGCACGTCGATGTGGTAGTCTCCGCGGAAATCGCGATGGCGCGTGGTGATGAGAAGCTTGTTCGGAAGGCGGATATAGGTATCAAGCCATTTGAATACCTCCGCGGGGTTCACCACGGTCTCGAAGTTGTCCAATACGAATAGAGTTGGACCGAGCGTCGGATGGCCGAGGGCGCTCGCCAAATACTCGACCGGCTTGAAGCCCTTAACGTTGGCTTCGGCGGGTCCTACCAGCCGAACGTACTCCTGGGCCATGTCCTCGAAATTGAGTACCGACGGCTTTACTGGTTTCGGCCCCTGAGGAAGCAAGTCCATGTCTCGAGCACTGAACCAGATGATGGATTCGAACGATTTCTCGCCGGAGATGGCATGGGCT
>DASXKQ010000318.1:0-3427 GCA_036496745.1 Polyangiaceae bacterium | reverse complement strand
AATAGATCCGCGAGCGCCGGGACGACGCCGCGCAGCCCGGAGAGCGTGCTCGCCACGATTGGGAACACCGAGACGATGAAGGCAGAAACGGAAACGGCGCGCAGCCCCGGTCCGAACCACAGCACGAGCAGCGGCGCGACCGCCACGATGGGCACGGTTTGCAGAAAGAGCGCATACGGATAAAACGCGCGCTCGATCCAGCGCGAGAGCGAGAGCACGACGCCCGCGAGCGTCCCGAGCACGAGGCTCAGCGCGAAGCCAGCCAATGCGCCCTCCGCCGTGGTCACGAGCGACCCGGCGAGCAGCGCTCGCTCGGCGAAGGTAGCGCTGGCGATCGCCGAGGGCGGCGGCAACAGAAACACAGGAATCGCGAGCACACGCACGCCGAGCTCCCAGACAGAGAGCCCCAACAGAAACGACAACGCGGGCGGCGCTGCCGCGCGAAAACCAGCGCTGTTAGGCTGAGCCATGCGCCTCCAGAGCTTCGTATAGCGCGGCGGTCTCCGCCACGAACGGGACACTCGTGCGTAGCGCCGCCGAGCGCTCGGCCCCGAGCTCGCTCGCGCGATCGAGTACGATGCGACCCGGTCGCTTCGACATCACGAGCGCGCGCTCGGCCAGAAATGCCGCCTCCGACAACGAGTGCGTCACGAAGATCACGGTCAGTCTGCGCTTCTGCCAAAGGGCGCGCAGTCGCTCGTCCAAGCGCTGACGCGTGAGCTCGTCGAGCGCCGCGAACGGTTCGTCGAGCAAGAGCAGGAGCGGCTCGGTCACGAGCGCGCGCGCGATCGACACGCGCATCTTCATGCCGCCCGACAGCTGGTCGGGATAGCGATCGAGCGCGTCGCCGAGCTCGACTTCGTCGAGCGGTGCGCGCGCCCGGCGCCGCGCCTCCTCACGCGGTACGCCCGCGAGCTCGAGCGGCAGCGCGACGTTGTCGAGCACGCTCCGCCAAGGCAGCAAACGCGGCTCTTGGAATACGAACGCGAGCTGCGAGCCGCGCGCACGCGCCTCCGTGCCACCCGATTCGATGACGATGCGCCCCTGCTCCGGTCGATCGAGCCCGGAGATCAGGCGCAAGAGCGTCGACTTGCCGCAACCGGATGGTCCGAGCAGCGCGACGAACGAACCTGCCGCGATCTCGAGTTCGATTCCGCTGAGGACCGCTGCGCCGTCGAACGCGTGATCGACGCCTTGAATGGCAACTCGGCTGGCGATGAGAAGCTCCCTAGCCATCTCACTACCGGTAGAGCGCGCCGAGATCCAGACCGGCCCAAAAGCCGCCCGCGAGTTCAGCGCCTGGAAGGAGCGCTCACGTGCACCCGGAAATCAGGCTGAAAATCCGCAATTAACCCCGTTTAACTGGGTCTCGACGCGGCCGCCGAGCACGCTGCGATCATGATCGGCCAGTCTGGAGCTTATTACGGCGTTATTCAGGAGGCGGTTGCGGAATCCAAGTGCAATCCGGCTCCGCGGCTTGCAAATCCGAAGCGTCAAACCGACGAAGAGCTGATGTCGCTCTACATCAGCGGCAGCTCGGAGGCATTCAGCGAGCTCTTTCGTCGCTACGCGCCCGTGCTCGAGCGCATCCTGTGGCGCTCGCTGCGCGACGAAGTCCCCGACTTCGTGCAGCAGACCTTCTTGCACTTGCACCGCGCGCGCAGTCGCTTCATTGCCGGCTCGCCCTTTCGCCCCTGGCTCTTGAGCATCGCCATCAACCTCCAGCGCGAGCACTTCCGCCGCGTCAAGCGTCGCACCGCTGCACCGATGGACGCCCTCACGCTCGGTCCGCATCCATTGGCAGGTCCCGACATCGTGTTCGAAGCGCGCCGCGCCTGCGACGCGCTCGGCGGTCTACCGCGCCGCGAACGCGAAGTGCTCGAATTGCTCTGCGGCGGCGGCCTGTCCACGTCCGACATCGCCACGCAGCTCGGCACCACCACCGCGGGCGTCAAATCGCTCGCGCATCGCGCCCGGCAGCGGCTGCGCGCGGCGCGCTGAACACTGTCACTTTCGAGAGTTTGGCTGCCTCGCGCCAGCGCGCGTGCACCAGTGCGGGCAGGCCGTGGGCCGGCGCGCTCGGGTTCTAGACCTCGATCACGTCGACGTGCACGCTGCTCGCCTTGAGCAAGGGTCGCAGATCGCGGGCGTCCGAGGTCAGAATCTCATCACCGTCCTGGGCGAGCAGCGCGAGCGCGGCGTCCACCACGTCACCGGTCTTGCTGCGCGCGAGCAGTGCCCCCGCCTTTCGACCGAGCTCGGCGCCGAGCGCAACGACCTCGACCCCCGGCAGCAGTCGCGCCAAATTGGCTTGGCGGCCCGCGCCTCCGCGCCAGACCTGTCCAACGATTCCGCCGTGAGTGACGGGCGCTCGATCTGCCAAACGCTCGCGTTTGATGAGCGCGATGACGTCGCGATCGAACCGCTCCACCGCGACGAACGCGCCGGCGTCGAGCACGAGCACTCAGCGCGCTCCCGCACGCCGTCGACGCTTCGGCGTCGCCTGCGCGGCGCGCGCCCGAACGACATGCGCGCGAGCCCGCGCACGGCGAGTTGCACCCCGAATTTCATCCTCCGTGATCGCGCCGTACGCGGACTCGTACGCCGACAAGAACTCGTCGAGCGCGCGCATGCGCGCGTCGTGCTCCGCCTGGCGATGTAACGCCTGGTTGACCCACGCGCTCACGTTCGCGGCGCGGCCGTCCGAGACCGCCGTCTGCGCCGCCACCAGCACGGTCGCGTCCACCGACGCGGACAGGCGATGTTTGAGGTTCATACAATCATCATAACATATTCCTACCAACGTAGCAGATACGTTCGCTCCGGGTCGCGCATCCACGGCCGCCCATCAGATCCGCGGCCGCGCCAAAGCCAGTTGACCCCGCACCCGAGGCGGCGCAAGAAGGGCGTCGAAAAGCTCGACGCGGTCGCGCGCGCTTCAGGGAAGACGGACACGAACCATGCCCTTTGACAGGTTCCAGCGAGGCGGATCGCGAAAGCTACTGGCATTCGTGGCGCTCACGCTCGTCGCTTGCGGCACGAGCAACCGCACCGTTTCAGAAGGGAGCGGCGGGGCGGCGTCGGGCGCTGCTGGCTCGGGAGGCGCTTCCGGAGTCGCCGGCAACGCGGGCACCAACGGAGGCACGGATGCGGGCGGCAGTGCCGGCAACGCGGGCACCAACGGCAATGCGGGTAACGCCGGCGCAACCGCGGGCGGCGATACCGGCAACGGCGGCAGCGCGGGCGCTAGCGGCAGCGCGGGCGCCGCAGGCACCACGGGTGCCACGTGCACGCCGGCCTGCAGCGCGCCTCAAATCTGCAACGACGGCACATGCGTCGATTGCTTGAACGACGACACGCGCTGTGACCCGGACAACACGCCGTCCAAGTGCGTCAACAACGCGTGGACGCCGCAAACACCCTGCGG
>DASXKQ010000317.1:0-31354 GCA_036496745.1 Polyangiaceae bacterium | reverse complement strand
ACCCCACGCCGTGCCGAAGAGCTTGCCTTTGAGCATCAGGCACGGCTCGAGCTCTGGACCGTAGCGAGCGTCGTCACCCGTGTAGACGACATCCAAAATCGGATTGAAGGCGGCTAGCACGCGCTCGTCTTCAAAAGCCACGATCGGGCGAATCTCGGTACCATAGCGCTCTTTGTCGTACGCGCGCGGTAGGCGCGAAAATTCGAGGTTCACGCCGAGCCGCAGAGGATTCGTCGACGCGCGAGGCAGCACGAACTTGCTACGCAGTTTAATACCGGAATAGTCGAAGCGCCCATCGGGTCTGAGCGTCGACTGCAAGTAACCACCGAGCTCCCACCAAGCGAACAAGCCGTACGAAGGCTCGAGCGTGAAGTGATTCAAGTGATTGGGTGGGATCTCGGGCGGCGGAGCGGTGCGTACGCCCGACAGCACGCGGTTCACGTGCAACTCGAGCCCAGCTCCACCGCGTGCGTCGGCCGTGCCGTCGTAGACCTGGATCTCGAAGGCATCGACGCCCAGGGCTCGCCCCGGCAGCAGCCCGAGCGCAACGGCGAGCCCGACGCTAGTTGCATTTCTCGAGCTTCGAAGCATAGCGCCCATCCGGTGCTCAGGGACGATACTACGTTCGCAACGCCGGTCCGGTGGGCGACCGGAGTGCTCCTATGGTAAGACCCCCGCCGTGTTCGAAGCGCTGACCAAAGGCTTTCGTGAGGCGCAAAATCGCCTCGCCGGGCTCACCGAGCTGAGTGAGAAAAACGTCCAAGCCGCGCTGCGTGAGGTGCGCTTGTCGCTGCTCGAGGCGGACGTCGAGCTGGGTGTCGTCAAACGCTTCTTGGAGCGCGTCGAACAGCAAGCGGTTGGGCAAACCGTGCAAACGCGCGTGCGTCATTCGGGTCAAACCCACCGCGTCTCGGCCGGCGACCAATTCGTACGCATTTGCCACGACGAGCTGATCGCGATGATGGGCCACACGGACGAACCGGTGGTGTTCGCGTCCTCCGGCCCGACCGGCGTGATGATGGTCGGCCTGCAAGGCTCCGGCAAGACCACGACCACCGCCAAGCTCGCGCGCTGGTTCGAGAAGCAAGGCAAGACTCCCTTGCTCGTCGCCGCCGACATGCAGCGTCCAGCCGCCGTCGAACAGCTGCGCGTGCTGGGCGAGCAGATCGGTATGCCGGTGTTCAACGTCGAGGGCGCGTCGCCGCTTCAGATTTGCGAAGCCGCTCGCGCGGAGGCCGCGAACCTCGACTGCGACGTGATCCTGTACGATACGGCCGGCCGCCTGGCGATCGACGAGGAGCTGATGCTCGAGCTGTCGAGCATCAAAGCCAGCGTAAAGCCAGAGAACATCTTCTTGGTGGTCGATGCCATGATCGGCCAAGACGCCGTGCGCACGGCGCGCGGCTTCAACGATCGCCTGGGTGTCACCGGCGTGGTCTTGACCAAGCTCGACGGCGACGCGCGCGGCGGCGCCGCGATTTCGATCAAAGAAGTGACCGGCGCGCCGCTGGTGTTCGTCGGTCTAGGTGAGACCACCGACAAGCTCGAGCCGTTCCGCGCCGAAGGCATGGCGAGCCGCGTGCTCGGTATGGGCGACGTGGTCGGCCTGATGCAGGACTTCGAGGACGTCGTCGATCAGAAGAAGGCGGAGAAAGACGCCGCCCGCATGATGACGGGTCAGTTCTCGCTGGACGACTTTCTGAACCAGATCCGGACGATCCAGAAGATGGGGTCGCTCAAGGACATCATGGAAAAAATCCCAGGTCTCGGGGGCATGATGCCGCCCGGAGCTGCGGATCAGATCGACGACCGCGAGCTCGTGCGCATCGAGGCCATGATCCAATCGATGACGGCGCAGGAGCGCGACGATCCGCAGGTGCTCGTGCGCGAGCCGTCGCGCGTGCAACGCGTCGCCAAGGGCTCTGCGCAGCCGCCGGAAGGCGTGAACGAGCTCGTGCAGCGGTTCTTGTTCATGCGCCAGATGATGGGTGGCTTCGGCCAAGATCCGGGCGGGCTGCTCAGCAAGATCCCGGGCATGGGCGGCTTCAACATGGCCCGCAACATGCGCCGCGCGATGAAGAGCGGACGCTTCCCGGAAGGCATGGGCGGGATGCCGGGCATGGGCGGGATGCCGGGTATGGGCGGGATGCCGGGCATGGGCATGCCGGGTGTGGGCAACGAGCCCGCGCGCATGCGCGTACTCTCGAAGTCGGAAAAGAACGCCAAGAAAAATCAGCGCAAGCGCGAACGAGACGCGCGCAAGAAGAGCAAGGGCAAGCGATGAAACGTGTGGCTTGGGTTTCGCTGGCTTGCTTGCTCGTGGCCTGCGTGGGCAATTCGGCACGTGACGAGAAGCAAGCGCGCGAACGCCTGCAATCACACGTGCTGGCAGCAGCCCCCGCGGACGTCGGGCAAAAGCTCGATATCAGCTACGAGGGCAAGGTGACGTTGCTCGGCGCACGCGTGGAGCCGGGCAGCAGTGTGCGCGCCGGCCAACAAGTCAAGGTGACGATGTACTGGCGCTCGGAACAGGCGCTCGGCAGCGGCTGGAATCTGTTCACGCACATCGTGGACGGTTCGGGTGAGCGGCTGGTCAATATCGACAACGTGGGCCCGCTTCGCGAGTTTCATGACGGACAGCAAGCGTTGCCGCCGAGCGCGTGGGAGCCCGGCAAGGTGTACGTGGACGAGCAGACCTTCAACGTGCCGACCAACGTCAAGACCGAGCGTATCCAGCTCGTGACCGGGATCTGGAAAGGCGACACGCGCCTGAAGACCGTGTCAGGGCCCCATGACACCACCAACCGCGGCGTCGTGGCCACGCTCACGCTCGACAACAAGCCGGCTGCGCCAAAAGTCTCTCCGATACCCACGCTGCGCGTCGACAAGCTCGCGGCTGATGCGAAGATCAAGATCGACGGCAAGCTCGACGAAGACGCCTGGCAGAGCGCTGCCAGCACGGGCCCGCTCGTGGACGTGCGCACGGGCGAACCGAACAAGACCTTCGCGGTCAACGGCAGCGTCAAGCTGCTCTGGAGCGACGAGGGCATCTACGTCGGCTTTTCGGTCAGCGATCCGGACGTGATCGGCGGCTTCAAGAAGACCGACAAAGACCCGCACCTGTGGACGAAGGACACGGTCGAGATCATGATCGACCCCGACGGGGACGGCGACAACAAGGACTACTACGAGATCCAGATCAATCCCCAGAACCTCGTATTCGATTCACAGTTCGACGACTACAACCAGCCGAAGGTCGATCCCGACGGCCCGTTCGGTCATCAGGAGTGGTCGGTGAACGCCAAGAGCGCCGTGGTCGTCGATGGCACGATCGACAAGAGTAGCGACAAGGACCAGGGCTACACCGTCGAGGCGCTCTTGCCCTGGAAGTCGTTCAGCAAGGCGCATCAGACGCCACCCGAGCTCGGCGCTACCTGGCGCCTCAATTTCTACGCCATGAAAAACAACGGGGGCGTGGCCTGGTCCCCGATCCTCGGCCAGGGCAATTTCCACCGCGCGGCGCGCTTTGGTCGCGTGCGCTGGGCAGAAAAAGGCTGGGCACCGCCGGCTCCGATAGCTGGCGCCCCGCCCAGCGCTGCCCCACCTGCGCCGGCGTCTGCGGCGCCCAGCGCCGCGCCGACGCCCAGCACGCACGCCGCGTCGGTCCTCTCGGCGCGTGCCACGCCGCTCATCAGGCAGCCCGCGTCCAAGCCCCTCGACGCCGTGCACTGAAATACCGACCAGCGCGGGGAAGGGAGCGCGCCGACTTACCGTATGCAGTGCCCGGAGGTCGACATGAAACGAATTTCAGTACTGGGAGCGGTATGGCTGTTGACTGGGTGCGCGGGGCTGATGATGGACGTCAAGGACGCGGACAAGGAGCGCGCCGACGTCGCGCTCAAGCCGAGCGACCAAGTCAAACTCGCCGAACCCGACGTCAAGGCCATCGAAGCGGACTTCGGCAAGGAGGACGCCGCGCAGGTTTCAGAGCTCCTCAAGCAAGACCTGAAGAAAGAACTCGCCGACAAGAAGGTCGAAGTCAGCGCGGATTCCGACAAAGTCATCGCGGTGAAGGTCACTCACTACGCCAAGGGCTGCGGCTTCTGTCGCGGATTCTTCCCCTTCTTCGGTCTCGGCGATTCAGCGGTCGACGGCGAGGTCGAGCTCGACCTGGGCGGCAAACATCGCAAGCTGCTCGTGAGCAAGACAGGGCAAGCCAGCGGCATGGCGGAGATGGGCGACCAAACGGCGACCAACGCCAACTACTTTGCGACCGTCGTCGTCGCGCGGCTCACCGAGTCGCCCTCAGACAAGGACAAGGACAAGGGCAAGGACGACTGACCGCGTCCTTCTACTGCAGCTTGTAGCGTCGCTGCAGGTCGCCCTGCGCGTCCGCGCACTTTTCGACCAGGGGCCGTGCGCGCCCGAGCTCATCACGCGCGCGATCGAGCACGGCGTCGATCGTCGCCGCCGCGGCGTCGGTCGCGAGCATTTGCTTGGCGCGTGCTTCGTCCTCGACGCCCTGCACGTGGAGCCCGTATGCGTCCGCGCACCGGTCGCGAAGGGTGCAGAGCTCGGGGCGTTCACAGCGCGTTGCTGCGAGCGCAGCCAACGACGAGGCTTTCATGGGGTTGGGCGCATTGCGCAGTACCTGGATCGCTCGATTGAGCGTGCCCGCTTCGGCCTTTTCCTCGACCGAAGGCCCGCACGCGGACACGCTGGCGCACAGCGCGAGCAGGCAAGCGACCTCGAAGCGTCCGATCAATCAGCGGGCTTCGGCGGAGGACCGAGCTGAATGCGTTCGCCGATGTACGAACCAATCAACGTGAAGAGCACGCCGAGCGCCGACATCAGCACGTACATGAAGGACGGCATCGTCTTCACGGTCTGGTTCATGTGCAGCAAAAATGCGGTCGGGATTGCGACGAAGAAAACTGCGATCATCGGCTCGATGAAGGTGCGGCCGGGCGATACCAGACCGATCAACATGCCACCCAAAAACCAGACCGGAATCGCGACCAGCATGCCCGCCGAACCCTCGAAGTCGAACGCGGGCACCACCATGGGCAGCCCCATCACGAGGGCGGCCGTCATCACGGTCATGATCGCAATCGAGACACCGAACCAGAGCGGGCTGAAGCCCTCCTGCTGGTAGCGGCGTTCGAGTTCTTCTTGGCGCGTGAGCGAACGCTTGAGGTCTTCGATCTTGGCGCCGCACGAAATGCAGCGATTGTTGGCAAGCGGCGGCGTGTTCGAAAAACCACACGACGGGCAGAGGATTTTTGCGGGGGCAGCCATGAGAGCCTGACAAAGCTAGCCCGTCTCCGAGAAAATGTCCTCCCCCCGGCACTTGGCCTGACATACGCCGTTTTTTCTGGGGATTTTCGAGGGATCTCGCGTAGCTTCCGAACGCAATCCTAGTGTGGAACATCCCGCCCTCGCCCGGTGTCTCGCTAGACTGAAGGCCCGATGTCCGAAGACCCCTCGCCCCCCGAGCCGAGCGTGCCCAGCGAGCCCCTCGCGGAGTCCGATCGGGATCTGGAGGAGCTGCCGGCGCCGCGCCGACCTTGGCGGCGCGCCACGCTCGGTGCGCTCGCGCTCTGCGCGGTCGGTTCGCTTTGGTTGACTGCGGGTCTGCGCGAAGACGCAGCCTTCGCGCTGAAGGGTGGTCCACCACGAGACATCGGCGAGCTCGCCAGCGCGGCGCTCGGTCCCGAGCTCACCAACACTTGGGTGCGCGGCAGCGCCGCGCTGCGCGCGGACGGCGCGGTGCACTACGCGCGTCCGCTCGAGCACGACAGCTACCGCTTGGCGCGCATCGAAGGCAGCGATAAGCTCTGGGTGCAAGTGCGCGTCCCGTTCGATCCGTCGGATCCGGACGGCGAACATTTCGTGCCACCGACGTCATTCGTCGGACGGCTGCTGCCGGTGAGAAAGGCCGGCATTCGGCACTCGATCGTGCCTTCCACGGTGGCCGACACGGCGCAGGGCAACGTCGCCGACGACGCTTGGTTTTTGATCGACGACGAGGCGCCACAGGACACGCGCTGGACGCTCGGGCTCGTCGGGCTGTTCTTGGGCTTTGCCGCCTTCAGCGTGACCGGCCTCGTCCGTTTGACGCAAAAAGTGAACTGACCGCGCGTAGCGAGTGCTAAGTGCGGGGCCATGGCGAAAGCCTCCAAATCGCCGGACGTCCTGATCATCGGGGGCGGGATCATGGGCACCGCGTCGGCCTGGGAGCTCGCGCGCCACGGGGCTCGCGTGACGGTGCTCGAGCGCAGCGTGCCGGGCGCGGAGGCTTCCAGCGCGGCCGCCGGCATTCTGGGCGCTCAAGTGGAGACGCACGGGCCGGGCGCGATGAGCGAGCTCTGCCTGGCCAGCCGCGCCAGGTATCGCTCCTTCGCAGCCGAGCTGCAGGCCGAGACGGACATCGATGTCGGCTATCGCGAGTGCGGCGTGCTGCGCGTAGGCTTCGACGAGAAAACGCGACGCGCAATCGTCCGCGACGTCGCGTGGCAGCGCGAGCTTGGACTCCCCGTCGAGCAGCTCGACCGTCGCGCGCTCATCAAGCTCGAACCCGAACTGTCGCCCAAGCTACGCGGCGGCGTGCGCTTCAAGCGCGACGCGCGGGTCGAGCCGCGCGCGCTGTTGCGCGCACTGCACGTGGCGGCCCAAGCGCGTGGCGTGACGTTCCGGAGCGGCGCGTTCGTGCGTCGAGTCGTCGTCCAGGCAGGTCGAGCCGTGGGCGTCGCGCTCGACGATGACACCGCCGTCAAGGCTGGCCACGTCGTGGTTGCTGCCGGCAGCTGGACCACCTTGATCGAAGGGCTGCCCTTGCCCACGGGCAGTGTGATCCCGGCGCGCGGGCAGATCGTCGAGCTCGAGCTGCCCGCCCCACCGCTCAGCCACGTCGTGTTCGGCCCGGGCGCGTACGTCGTACCGCGCGACGACGGCAAAGTCCTGATCGGCTCGACGCTCGAGTTCGTCGGTTACGAGCGCGAGGTGACAGCCGTGGCCGTGCGCGACTTGCTGGCGAGCGCGCTCGCGCTGGTGCCGGCACTCGAGCACGCCGGTCTGCGCGCCAGCTGGTCGAACTTTCGTCCGTACACGAAGGATCATTTGCCGCTGCTCGGCAAAAGTTCGATCGAGCGACTCGTGCTCGCCACCGGCCACTATAGAAACGGGATCTTGCTCGCGCCGATCAGCGCGGAGATCGTGCGAAAATCGGTACTCGGACAAAAGCTGCCGCCGATGGTCAAAAGCTTCTCCGTGCAGCGCTGAAGCTTTCACGCTCGAGTCGCACCTGAGCCGACGACTCATGCTATGAGTGCCCGCGATGGCGGCGTCGGCACGAACCTCGCTTGCGCTCGGTGTGCTGGTCTCCGGCAACGGCTCCAACCTTCAGGCCATTCTGGACGCGATCACCGAAAAGCGGCTGAACGCGCGGGTCGAGCTCGTGATCTCGAATCGCGCGGGCGTGACCGCGCTCGAGCGCGCGAGCGCGGCGGGCGTGACCGCGCGTGTGATCGCGCATCGCGAGTTTCAAACGCGCGAAGCGTTCGACGCGGCGCTGGTCACCGCGTTCGAGGAAGCGCACGTCGAGTGGATCGTGCTCGCGGGCTTCATGCGCGTGCTCACTCCCACTTTTCTGCGCGCGTTCCCGGGTCGCATCATCAACATTCACCCCGCGCTGCTGCCCGCGTTTCCCGGCGTCGACGCGATTGGTCAAGCGCTGGCCTATGGCGTGAAGGTCACGGGCTGCAGCGTGCACTTCGTCGACGAGGGCGTCGACACGGGAAGAATCATCGCGCAAACGCCGCTCTCGGTCGAAGTCGGCGACGACCACGACTCGCTCGCCAAACGCATGCACGTAGCCGAGCATCGCTTGCTCGTGCACGCGTTGAACGAAATCGCGAGCGGGCGCATCTCCCCCAACGCGCAGCGCATCGTTCCTCCGGAGCCGGTGTGACCTCGCGCCACTACGACGTGATCGTGCTGGGTCGCTCGCTCGGCGCGCTGACCGCCGCCGCCCTACTCGCGCGCCGCGATTTCCGCGTGCTCGTGCTCGGCCAGGGGCAGCGCGCGCAGAGCTATCGCTTCGAGCAGCGCGTGCTGCATCGCCGCGCGTTTACGCTGCTCTGCGGCTCCTCGCCAGCCTGGCGCCGCGTGCTCCAGGAGCTCGCGCAGAGCCCGCAATTTCGCCGACGGGTCAAGACGCTCGACCCCATGTTCACCGTCATCAGCGACACGCGCCGCGTCGAGGTGCCACCCGATATGGAGCTCTACACGCGCGAACTCGACCGCGAGTTCCCCGAGGTTCGCCAGCTCGTGGACGAACTCTACCTGAGCATGGCGCAGGTCAACAGCGCCGCCGACGCGGCGTTCGAGCGCGATCTGATCTGGCCACCAGGCACGCTCTGGGAACGTTTTGAAACGGGTCGCGCCGCCGCGAGCTTGCCGCTCACGCGCGGCGAGCGCCCGCAAGACTTGCTAGGCAAGTTTCCGTCCGCGCACGACTACCGCGATCTGACGATCGTGCCCGCCTCGTTCGCCAGCAATTCCGCGTTGCAAGGCAGCGAAGTGCCGCCCTTCGCGCTCGCCCGTTTGCATGGCGCCTGGACGCGCGGCGTGCAAGCTCTCAGCCGCGGGGAAGACGAACTCGCCGAGTTTCTGTGCGAACGCATCGAGGCGCACGGCGGCGCGATCGAGCTCGCGCGGCGCGCCACCGGCTTGCAGGTCCGGCGTGGTGGCACGATCGCCGTCAGCGAGGAAGGTGAGGAGCAACCGACCAGCGCAAGCTCCGTCATCTCCGATCAATCCGGCGAAACGGTGGCCGACCTGTCCGGCGGAGTCGGTATCACGCGGGCTGCGCGCGAAGACTGGCCGCGTTTGACGCCCGCCGCCGGGCGCTTCGTGGTCAGCGTGGTCGTGAAGACGCGCGGCTTGCCCGAGCCGTTGCCAAGCGAGTCGTTCATCTTGCCCTCCCAGCGGGGACGCCGCGATCCACGACGTCCCTTCGTCCACTTGCAACGCGTGGAGACCGGCGGTTTCCCCGACGCCAGTCCGGAAGCGCAAAGCGAAACTCTACTCGTCGCGGAAACCCTGCTGCCTGCCCGCGGTTCGCTCAGCATGCTCGAAGCGCGCGACGCGGTGCTCGAGGTGCTGCGTGGGGCCTTACCGTTCCTCGACGAAAACCTAGTGCTGGTCGATTCAACGCACGACGGCTTGCCGCTCTATGACTATCGTTCCGGCGCGCGGCGCGACGTCGACCGCATCCACGTCAGCGAAACGGGAGCGACCGCCGAACCCATGGAGCGACTCTGGACGATCGACCCTCCTGGCTATCTGGATCTGGGTGGGGAGCCCGCGCGTGGCCCGATACCGAGCACTTATTTGGTCGGCAAAACGGTGCTGCCCGCGCTCGGACAGGAAGGGGAGGTTCTCGCGGCCTGGAACGCGACTCGCCTGATCACGCGCAAGGACAAGACTCGTCAGAAGATGCGTCGGCAGATGTGGAGCAAAATCGAGACGACCTGATGCGCGTGATTGCAGGAAGTCTGCGCGGCCGCCCTCTGATCACTGCCAAGGGTGACTCGACTCGTCCGACGGCGGCCCGCGTGCGGGAGGCACTGTTCTCCATTCTCGGCGAACTCGACGGCGCGCGTGTGCTCGATCTGTACGCCGGCAGCGGCGCACTCGCGATCGAAGCGCTCTCGCGTGGCGCCGCGCGCGCCGTGCTCGTCGAGTCCGGCCGCGCCGCGCAGCGCGCCATTCGCAGCAATCTGAGCTCGCTCGGCATTGCTCCGCTCGCGACGCTGCTACCGCTGCGCGCCGAGGCCTCGTTCGGTCCGCTCGCCAATCACGGCCCTTTCGAGCTCGTATTCGCCGACCCGCCCTGGGCAGATGCTCAGGCCGCGCTCGGCGTGCTCGAAAAGCTCGTCGAACGCCAATTTCTCGCGCCGGGTGCGCGGCTCGTGCTCGAGCACGCCGCGCGCGATACACCGCTCGGAAAGCAGCGGCTCGCGCTGATTGACCGCCGCAACTGGGGCGATACTGCCGTCACTATTTTCGAACCCCGAGCCGAAGTGTCCTAAGCTCAAGACGTGCTCGCACTTGGTCGGAGGGGTGGCTATAGTCGGCCCGCCCTCGCCATGCTGAAGCTGGAGTTCCACGATGTCTAGTACGACCGCGCCTCCTCCCCCAAAGGGTGGAAGCGGACCGTTCATCCTCGCAGCGATCGTGATGCTGCTGTTGATGGGTGGCTTGATCTTCTGGAAGCTAAAGAGTGGCGAGGCACCGAAGGCCCAGGACACGCCGCCCGCCGTGCCCACCGTGGCGCCGGCTGCCCTGGAAGACGCACCGCCGCCGCCCCCGCCCGTCGCTACGGCCGACGCGTCCGCTACGCCGGATCAGTCCAAATCCGCCAAGCACAACATCGTCTCGGGAGGCTCCTGCGGCGACTGCTCGGGGACGCCGAACCCCGCGATGGCCGGCGCTCTGCGCACGATGGCCGGAACCGCGCGCGCCTGCTACGAGCGCGCGCTCCGCCAAAACGCAATGCTGCAAGGCCACGTCAGGCTGAGTCTGAAAATCAATCAATCGGGACAAGTCTGCAATGCCAGCGCCACCAACGAGCTCGGAGACCCCAGCGTGGCGAACTGCGTCCTGCAGAAATTCCGCAGTAGCACCTTCCCAGCCCCAACTAACGGTTGCGTCGACGCCGTAGTTCCGCTGAACTTCACTCCCAAGACGTGATGCGAACTCTCATCGTGAAGCTTGCTCTGTGCGCGACCATCGGGCTCGCGCTCGCCGCGGGCTGTGGAGAAGACGGCGTCACGTCCAAGTGCCCGGCCGTGCCGCCCTACGACGTCAACGACGCGGCCGCGGGCGCGCCCGATCCGGGCGCCGCGGACCCGAACTGCTTCACGCCGATCGGACACGCGGTGAGCCCCGGCTCGGGCGGCGGGAGCTCCGTTGGGTCGAGCGGCACGAGCTCCAGTGGCTCCGGCGGGACGAGCTCCGGCGGCACCGCGGGCAACACCCCCTGACGGACGCGCCGCGCTACGGAGTATTGCTCACCGTCGCTTATGACGGTGGACACTATTCCGGATTCGTACGCCAGGCGAACGCGCGCACGGTCGGTGGCGAGCTCGGCGGCGCGGTTAGCGCGATCGATCCACGCGCAACCAATTTACGCGCAGCGAGTCGCACGGACGCGGGCGTGCACGCGCGAGGTCAGCTCTGCGCTTTCGACAGCACGAAGGAACTTAGTCCACGTAGCTGGGTGCTCGCGCTCACTCAACACTTGCCGCAAGAGATCGCCGTGGTGCGCGCAGCGAGCGTCGCGCCTGGATTCGATCCGCGACGACACGCGCAACGCAAAACGTACCGCTACAGCGTGTTGCACAGCGTGGTACGCGATCCATTTTGGGAAGGACGCGCTTGGCGCATTTCGGAGAGGTTCAACCAGTCTGAAGCCGTTCGTAGTGCGCGCGCGTTGCTCGGCAAGCACGACTTCCGGGCGTTTCGCGGTGCAGAAGACCAACGCGAGGAGACGGTGCGACAAATCTTTCGCATCGACGTGCACACGGCGCATAGCGATGAACGCATCACGTTGATCGACGTCGAAGGTAACGGCTTCATGTACAAAATGGTGCGAATCATCGCGGGATCGTTGGTCGATATCGGGCGCGGTCGACTCGCGGCCGACGCGTTCGAGCGCGCACTCGAGAGCGGTGTGCGAACGGATCTCGGCATCACCGCGCCGGCACAAGGGCTCTGTCTCGAAGAGGTCGTGCTCGACGTGGATCTGCAGGATTTCTGGCCCTGAGCGCATTGACGCACTGTGGGTGCTCGCGTACGTTCCGGGCTGCCTATGGGCCTTAAACAAAGAATCGTCGAGCGCGGCAAGCAAGCGTTGATGAACCCGGCCGTGCTGCGTTGGGTCACCGACGATCGCGTCATGAAGGCGACCGAAGGCATCATGGATGCGCGCACTCGCGTGCGCGACGCTTGGAAGATTTTGCGCGACGGGCACGAGTTGCCCAACATCGATCCTGCGCTGGACGAAAGCATCGGCGAGTCGCTCGGCACGAAGTCGGAGAGCCCGGCCACGAACGGGAAAACCAACGGGCACGCCACGAACGGGCACGCCACGAACGGCGCGAGCAACGGCTCCGGTCGCCAGGAATTCAAGGGTGAAGGCTCGTCGGACATGGACGAGTCCATGAAGGAGCGCTCCAGCCTGGCGAGCATCGGTGGCAAGGACGTGCTCGAAAAGTGCTTCAAGTTCAAGGCCGCCGACAACGCGCGCAAAATGGGTATCTACCCGTTCTTCCGCCCGCTCGATCTGAACGACGGCCCCGAGGCGCTGATCAACGGTCGCCGCGTGCTGATGTTCGGTTCGAACAACTACTTGGGCCTCACCACGCACCCGAAGGTACGTGAGGCGGCCAAGGCCGCGATCGATCGCTTCGGCACGAGTATGACCGGCTCACGCCTGGTCAACGGCTCGATGAAGCTGCACGAAGAATTCGAAGAGCGACTGGCCACTTGGTACGGTAAGGAATCCGCGCTGGTCTTCACCACGGGTTACCAGGTCAACATCGCCATTTGTTCGGCGCTGCTCTCGAACAAGAAGTCCGTCGCGGTGATCGATCGCAACGTGCACGCTTCCTTGTATGACGGCGCGCGCCTCGGTCAGTCGGCGGGCGCGCGGCTCGTGCGCTATCGCCACAACGACGCCGAATCCCTGGACAAAGCGCTGGAAAAGCTGGAGGCGGACGAAGGCGCGTTCGTGCTCACGGACGGCGTCTTCAGCGCCGAAGGCGAAATCGTCAAGCTCGATGAGATCCTGCCCGTCGTCAAAAAGCACGGCGCTCGCTTGTTCGTGGACGACGCGCACGCGCTCGGCGTGATCGGCCCGGAAGGCAAGGGCACCGCCGCGCATTTCGGCCTAGTCGATCAAGTCGACTTGATGGGCGGCACGTTCTCGAAATCCCTAGCCAGTATCGGCGGCTGGCTCGTCGGCGAGCGCAAGGTCCTCGACTACATCCGGCATTTCGCGCCGTCCTTCATGTTTGCCGCCAGCGCCGCTCCGCCCTCGGTCGCTGCCGCCATGGCCGCGTTCGACGTGATGCGTGAAGAGCAATGGCGCATCGACAAGCTGCGCGAGAACTTCACGTATATGCGCGACGAACTGCGCAAGCTCGGCTTCGAGCTCGGCCACACGCAAACCGCCGTGATCCCCATCTACATCCGCCAAGATCTGCGCACGATCATGATGTGGCGAGATCTGTTGGAAGAGTACGGCATCTACACCAATCCGTTCATCTCGCCGGGCGTGCCGCCCAAGAGTGCGATGCTGCGCACGAGCTACATGGCCACGCACGAACGGGTACACTTGGATCGGGCTCTGGAAGCATTCGAGAAGGTCGGCAAGAAGTACGGGGTTATTTGAGGGGTTAGAGGTGCGGCCTGGCTGCGCCTCTTCCTTCAGGTTCTCCCGAGGACCTTTCGGGCACACTCCCTGAAATCCACCCCAAGTTGCGGCAAGAACCCGGAACTGTTTAGCTGCGCGGCGTCATGACCGTCACGCTGCGTGAGACGCCGATCGGTGGGAAGGTCGCCGACTTTCTGAACGTCGTCGACTACATCTATCAGAAGGATCCGAACTACGTCCGTCCGCTGGACATGGATATGAAGGATCGTCTGAGCCAGAAAAATCCGTTTTTCGAACACGGGGAAGGCACGCTGTTCACCGCGCACCGCAATGGTTGGTGCGTCGGTCGCGTGAGCGCGCAGATCGACCGCGAGCACCTGCGCCGCTACAAGGACGACGTGGGGTTCTTCGGTTTTCTCGACACGATCGACGACCCGGAGGTCGCGCAACTCTTGCTCGACGCGGCCAAACGCTGGCTGCGCGAACGCGGCATGAAGAAGATCCGCGGACCGATGTCACTCTCGATCAACGAAGAGATTGGCTGTTTGATCGACGGCTTCGACTATCCACCGATGATCTTGATGCCGCACCACATGCCCTATCAGGGCGGCTTGATCGAAAAGGCAGGCTTCGAGAAGCTGAAGGACGTGTATGCCTGGCGCTACACGGTCGGGGACGTGCCTCCGCGCGCGCGCAAGGCCCACGACGAGATCGCAACCTTGCCCGAGGTGCGCTCGCGTCACATCGAGATGCGAAACCTCGACACCGAAGTGCGCACCGTGATGGACATCTTCAACGACGCCTGGCAAGAAAACTGGGGCTTCGTTCCGTTCACGGAAAAAGAACTGTCGAAGATGGCGGCCGATCTCAAATTGATCGCGATGCCCGAACTCAGCTACATCGCCGAGATCGACGGTGAACCCGCCGCGGTCGCGCTCGCGCTACCGAATCTGAACGAACTGATTCGCGATCTCGGCGGCAAGCTCGGCGCGCTCGGCTTGCCCAAGCTGCTCTGGCGGCTCAAGGTGGCGGGCCCGAAGACCGCGCGCCTCGCGATCTTGGGTATCCGGCGCAAATACCGCAACCAACGCAAGTACGCCGGCCTCAGCACGTATCTCTACACGAAGATGAACGAAGCTGGGCAACGCACCGGCATCAAGTGGGGCGAGCTGTCGTGGACGCTCGAGGACAACGGCCCAGTGAACGTCGCCATCAAGCTGATGGGCGGCAAGATCTACAAAAAGTACCGAGTATACGAGACCAGTACATGACCATCCTCGTCACGGGCGCATCGGGTTTCTTGGGCTCGCACGTCGCCGAGCAGCTCTCGCAGGCCGGCCGCGCCGTGCGCGTGCTCGTGCGTCGCTCGAGCGATACCCGCTTCTTGCGCACGCTGAAGGGCGTCGAGTTGGTCGAAGGCGCGGTCGACGATCGCGAGAGCGTACTACGCGCAGCGCAAGGAGTCGCAGCGGTGGTGCACTCCGCCGGGCTCGTCAAAGCACGCAATCTGGCGGAATTCATGCGCGTCAACGCGCAAGGCACCGAGAACATGCTGGCCGCTGCGCTGGCGCAAAAGAGCGGGTTCAAGCGCTTCGTGCTCGTGTCGAGCATCACGGCGGGCGGACCCAGCGACAAGCAAGGCAACCCGGTCCCCGCAGATGCCACGCCGAACCCCGTCACGGACTACGGGCGCAGCAAACTTGCCGCCGAGCGCGCTGCAATCGCTCTCAAAGATCAACTCCCGATCACGATACTTCGTCCCCCGGCCATCTACGGGCCGCGCGATCGTGAGATCTTGGCGTTCTTCAAGTCGATCAAGTTCGGAGTGTTGCCGCTGCTCGGTTCACCCAACAGCAAGCTCAGCATGACCTACGGCCCCGACTGCGCACGCGCGTGCATCCGCGCCATCGACGCGGACGTCGCCAGCGGTAGCATTTTCACGCTCGACGACGGCGCCGTGCACACGATGGCCGAACTGATCTACGAAGCCGAATCGGCCGTCGGCAAGAAGGCGTTCTTGCGCATTCCGCTGCCACGCCGCGTCGTGGAGGGGGCTGCGACGCTCAGCGAGCTCTATGGGCGCGTCAGCAACCGAGCCGTGATGCTGACGCGCGACAAGTGCAACGAGCTTTTCGATCAATGGGTGTGCGACAGCAAACGCGCGCAGGCCGAGCTGGGTTGGATTCCAGAAATGCGCTTCTCGGACGGCGTGAAGCACACCGTCGAGTGGTATCGAGAAGCTGGCTGGCTCTAGACTTTGAGCTAGTCTCCGGAGTCTCCCGTTCCATGCACTGAATCCGAGTGCTCCCGCAAAATCCGTCGCAGTCGGAGATTTATAGGCTGTCCTGGCGTTGCCCTTTGCGCCGATTTTTTGAGCGTTTGCGATATATTGTGACCCGCATCGGCAACGTTGCCGAGCGAGAGGCACGGTTTCCCATGCAACGACGATCTGAGCTGCTCGCGGCGTTTGGTGTAGCGACTTTGCTCGCGGCTTGCTCGAGCTCGAACTCGAACTCGAACTCGAATGGTAACGAAACCGCGGGTAGCGCGGGTTCGCCAACCAGCGGTGGAGCATCGGCGTCCGGCGGCGCGCAGAGCGCGGGCGGCGCGCAGAGCGCGGGCGGCAGCGCCGCAAGTGGAACTGCAGGCGCGAGCGGCGCGGGTACGGCTGGCACCGCAGGCGCGCCGGGCCTCGATCAATGTCCGATGCCGCCCACTGGCGCTGCGGCAAACGCCGTCACGGCACTCAACGCCGTCAACACCGCGCGCCTGGCGATGGGCGTCGAATGCATGAACCTCGTACTCACCCTGGATCAATCTGCCCAGGCGCACTGTGACTACTACGCTGGAAACACCGGCAACGCGACGTGCGAGGGGGGCAGCATCAGCGCGCACGATGAAGTAATGAACGCGAGCTGCATGGGTTTCACCGGCGCCGACCCAGGCGCGCGGATCGCGGCGGCGGGCTACAAGGGCAATGGCTGGTCCGAGGTGATGGCCTTCAACGACGACCCGAACAAAGCCGTCGCGCAGTGGATCAACACGGTCTGGCACCGCACACCGCTCTTGAGCCCGTGGTGGGACGACATGGGCTACGGCAACGCGACCGGCTGCGACGTGATCGATCAAGGCCCCGGAACTCAGAGCCCCAAGACCACGACCGCGATGTATCCCTATGCCGGCCAAACCGGCGTGCCGCGCAACTTCCATGGCAACCAGGAAGGGCCCACGCCGCCCGCACCCGCCACGGGTTGGCCCAGCGGTTCGCCGATCACGCTCTACGTGCGTAACGCTACGACCATGAGCCACAGCATCGAGGTCGACGGCTCAGGAACACCGCTCAATCACACTTGGATCGACTACAATCAGGGTGGCGACAACGACGCCAACCAGCTGATCATGTACACGGACGCGCCATTTTCCGCCAACACGACGTATCACGTCACCATCGTGGTCACGATCGCCGCCGCGCCGGTCACGTTCGATTGGAAATTCACGACGGGCGCCAACTAATCTAGCGGGAAATCCGATAGAAAGTCGCTCCGGCGACGCTGAGCGGCGTCGGCGCATTTTTTAAAGTGCGACCGAGCGCCTCGATGGCTTCCGTGTCGACGTAGACGCCCGCTCCCCAGCCCTCGAGCTTCGAGTTGTCGTCAGCAAGACTCGCGGTCTCGGCGTGTAGCGCGCGACGAAAGGGTTCGCTCGGCAGTGACACCGCGAGCAAGGTCACCTCACCGATCCGGCCGTCCGCGGACGCGAGCGCTTGCTCGTCGAGCCAGCGCCCCCCATGTGTGAGCACGCCGATGCTCTCGACGTCTCGCGCCTGCAGCTGCTGGCGAGCGCGTTTGACCCAAACGATCGGGTCTTCGACTTGATCGCCGTCGGCGAATTCCACGTAGAGAGCGTGGCCGAGCTCACGCGCCTGAGCAGCCGGGGCCAGCGGAAATTCTTGCAAACAGCGGCGCAAAGTGTCTCGGAAGTCCGTAAAGCGCGCGGCAAAATCGCTCGGCTCGAGCGTGTACTCGTCGTTCTCGAGTCCGTGGTACCCGATCAAGACACCGAACGCGTTTTCGTCGAAAAGGCCCATTTTTCATGCCCTCGTCGGCTTTCAGCGCGCGCGGTTGGCCTGCGTGCGCGCGGCATGAATCGCGGACAGCGCGGCGCGCGCCTTGTTGCGCGTCTCCTTGGCTTCGAGCTCGGGCACGCTGTCGGCCACGATGCCAGCGCCCGCCGTCACCTCGAAGCGGCCATCTTGCATCACGACCGTGCGTATTGCGATCGCGAGATCGAGATTCGTGCCACGCGTCACGTAACCGATCGCGCCACCGTACGCGCCACGCGGGCGGACCTCGAGCTCACGAATGATTTGCATCGCCCGCACCTTGGGCGCGCCACTCAACGTCCCTGCCGGGAAGGTGGCGCGGATCACGTCCCAAGGCTCGAGGCCCGCCGCGAGCTCGCCCTCGACCTCGCTCGTGATGTGCATCACGTGGCTGTATTTCTCGACGCTCATCTGGAGCGGCACGCGCACGCTCCCCGCGCGCGCCACGCGGCCGATGTCGTTGCGCGCCAGATCGATCAACATCACGTGCTCGGCGCGCTCCTTCGGATCCGCCAGCATTTCCTGGGCAAGCGCGTGATCTTCCTCCGCGTTGCGGCCGCGCCGACGCGTGCCGGCAATCGGCCGCAAGGTGATGCGCTTGTCCTCGACGCGCACCAGCGTTTCCGGACTCGCTCCGGCGATCGCGACTGCGGGAGCCCCGTCGCTCGCCGGCAGCTCGAGCAGGTACATGTACGGCGCAGGCGACAACACGCGCATCGAACGATACACGTCGAACGGATCGGCCCCCGACGTCGGCGTGGAAAACGTACGCGCCGGCACGATCTGAAACGCGTCCCCGGCGCGGATGTACTCCTTCGCCCGCTCGACGACGCGCCCGTACTGTTCGTCGCTCAAGTTCACATCGACGTCGTTCGACAGGCCCTGCGGATCGGGTGGCGGCATCGACGGGAGCGGCGTCCGACTTCGGAGATCGTACTCTGCGCGCTCTACGTCCGCCGGATCCCGGGCGGCGATCACCGCGGTATGCGTCAAATTGTCGAACACGATCACCGTGGAGTTGGCGACCATGCGCGCTATCGGGCGCGTCCTACCGGCGAGCTCGGGCCACGACTCCACTTTGGTGACGAAATGCACCATGTCGTACGAAAGCAGGCCAACGCAGGCGTGCACGAAGCGCGCCGCGATGTCGTCGTCTTCCTCGGCTCCTCCCGGCGCGAGCTCGGACAAGCGGTGGAATGGGTCGACCCCGACTTCACCGTAGATCACGTGGTAAGTGCGCGGCCGGTAGCCGAGGATCGAATAGCGTCCCCAGCGCTCGCCCGAGACGACGCTCTCGAGCAGGAACGAGCCGCCCTCCGAACGCGCGCGCAGCGCCTGGTAAGCGCCCACCGGGGTAACGCCATCGACGACCAGAGTCTTCTTGTACATGTCCGAGCAAAGTCTAATACCATAAGCGCCGACGAATGCTGACTCGCACGTGCTCTCCCGCATTCTTACTTGGCTTCACGCTCTCGGTCCCCCTGTGCTCGTCGCTGCTCGCCGCGGGTTGTCAGCGTGTGAGCGAGCGCCAGCTACGCGACACCGAGGGCCGCGTGTTCTCGGCAAAGTGCAATCGCGAGGGCTCCTGCGCCTTCACGCGGCTTCCGAGTACGGACAAGAGCGAATTCGTGTTGCGCGATACCGGTCGCTTGATCGGCATCTGTAGCGCGGGCGCGGATCGCCTCCCACAGTCGCCTACTACGTGTCGCGCGCTCGTCTGCAACGAAGATCGCGACTGCCCTCCCGCGCACGGACTCAAGGACGGCCAATGCCTGAACGGACATTGCGCCAATCCCGCGCAAGCCATCAACGTCGACGATTCGGTGATGATGTGTCTGGCGGGCCTCGGCTTAGGCCACGACGATCAGAAGCAAATCGAGCGCTACGCCTTGGGGGTGAATTGCGGGACGCCGTGTCGAGTTCCGACGCCCTGCCAAAGACCCTGAAGGTAACGTTTCACCCAACCGTAGTCGAACGTGGCAGGGGCGGGCATTCTCCGCTAGCCTGCGCGCGCCATGTCCGACAAACCCTTGCTCGAACCGAGCATCGCGCTCGCGGCGTACGCCGAGCCGCTGCTCGCCGGCAAGCGCGCACTGATCTTCGGTGACGCACTCGGCCCGCTCGCGGAGCAGCTACTCACACGCGGCGCGCGCCTCGTGCACGTGTGCGACGCGGACCCGCTGCGAATCGCCCAGGCCGCCGCTCGCAACACCTCCACGCAGCTCTCGTTTTCACCTCTCACGGACGGAGACTTGGCGGTGCGCGAGGCATCGTTCGAGCTCGTGCTGATCGACAACCTCGGGTTGTTCGACGCGCTCTCCGTGCTCCGCAAGGCGCGTCGCGCCTTGACCCTGCGCGGCGCGGTGCTGGTCGCCTGCCCAAACCCGGACATCGGCTCTCCTCTCTTGCCTACCACCGACCCGCGCGCCACGGCTCTCGACTACTACGCTCTGTACGACGCGGTCGCCGCCGAGTTCGAGCACGTACGCATGCTCGGTCAGGCGCCCTTCGTCGGCTACGCGATCGTGGATTTTTCGGTCTCGCACGAACCGGAGCCCGCGCTCGACACCAGCTTCGTGCCGAGCGGCGCCGAAGAGCCGGACATCTTCCTGGCGCTCGGTTCCATGCACGAGCTCGCGCTCGACGACTACGCCGTCATTCAGCTGCCCACTCGCCCCTTGCTGGAGGCGGCAGGCAGCGGCGGCAGCGACGCCGAGCTGCACAAAGCGCGTGCGGCCGAGCGACGCGCGCGCTTGCGTACGGCGGAGCTGGAGGCCGCGCTGCGGCGGCGCCCGGAGCCCGTCTCGCAAGTCAGCGCGACGCGCGAGATCGAACGGCTAAATCATTGGATCTCGGAGCTCGAGGCGCGCGCCACCACCGCCGACGAACGCGCGGATCAGGCCGAGGCCGAGCTGGAAGAAGCGCTCGCCCGTTCACAGGGCGAGCTCGCCGAGCTCAAGAACAAGCTCGAAACATCTGAGCGCGAGCTCGGCACCGTGCGTGTCGAGTTGAGCAAGCGAGCGGCCGAACTCAAGGCGTCGACCGTGGAGCTAACGCAACGGGAGAGTGAGCTGAAACTGGCGCGCGCACGTACCAACGAGCTTGCCGATAGCGCGGAGCGGGGCGTCACGGACGAACTCGGTAACGCCGAGCGTCAGCTGCAGGAGCGCGGCCACGAGGTACGCCGACTCGAACGCGACCTGCGCGCCGCGGAGCGCACCGGTCGCGAACTGGTGCGAGAGCTGGCTCGCCGTGTACAGCCGAGTCCTGAATCCGGGCTCGTACGGACCCTCGCCGAGCGCGAGGCCGATCTACGCGCAGCCGAGTGGACGATCGACAGCCTCACCGCGCGCGTCGAGCAAACGCCGGGCGAGGACGCGAGCCGTCCGGGTTCGCGTTGACAGGGGCGTTTGAAGCCTTAGCTTGCGCGCGGGCGAGCCTTCCGCCCGCTGCATTCGTGAAGCATGACTGAAAAGCGCGACTACTACGAAATCTTGGGCATCTCGCGCGAGGCGGGCGAGGACGAGGTTCGCCGAGCCTACAAGCAGTCCGCCCTCAAGCATCACCCCGATCGCAACCCGGGGGACAAGGCGGCAGAGGCTAGTTTCAAGGAGGCCACGGAGGCCTACTCCGTGCTCTCCGACCAGACCAAGCGCGCCACTTACGATCGCTTCGGGCACGCCGGGCTCGGCGGCGGCGGGTTCGACTTCAGCGGCGCCGGCATGGGCGACATTCTGAGTCAGTTTCAGGACATGTTCTCCGATTTCTTCGGCGGCATGTCCGGTTTTCCGGGCCAGGGTGGTTCTCGACGTCGACGCGCCGAGCGCGGCCAGGACGTTCGCGTCGAGGCGAGCTTGTCCCTCAAGGACGCAATGCTCGGCGGCAAACACGAGATCGTCGTGGCCGGCGCCGCGCCCTGTGACAAGTGCTCTGGCTTGGGCGCCAAGCCCGGCACTCGCCCGGAAACGTGCAACCAATGTCGCGGCTCGGGGCAAGTGACTGCGCAGCGCGGCTTCATCATGTTCTCGAGCCCTTGTGCACGCTGCCGGGGAACCGGCCAATACCTGCCGGATCCGTGCGAGCATTGCCGCGGCTCGGGCATGGTCGAACGCGAGCGCAAGGTCGTCGTGTCCATTCCGGGCGGCATCGAGAGCGGCCAGCGCCTACGCGTGCCGAGTCAAGGCATGCCGGGACCGAGCAACACGCCGCCCGGCGATCTCTACGTGGATATCGAGGTAGAAGAAGATCCGCGCTTCGAGCGTCATGGAGCGGATTTGGGCACGCACGCCAGCGTGTCGTTCAGCGAGGCTGCGCTCGGCGGCAAGCTCGAGGTCACGCTGCCAGACGACAGCATCGTCAAGGCCGAGCTCGCGGCCGGGACACAACCGGGTAGCGTGATCCGAGTGCGCGGGCAGGGCATGCCCCGCCTCGATCGCTCCGGTCGCGGAGATCTACACATCGCGGTGGACGTCCGCGTACCGAAAAAACTCAGCAAGCAAGCCAAGCAGCTGTTGAAAGAGCTCGAGCAAGAACTGTCGGCAAGCGAGGACTAAAGGCCCGCGAAGATTCGCAGACGTCAAGCGAAACGCTTGGCGAGTCGCGTGAGAGCTTCCGCGCTCCGCTCGAACGGCTCGATCTCGTGCGCGTCCTGGCGCAAGAAGCGTTCGATCTCCGGATTTGCCAGGATCGCGCGATCGAGCTCGGCGTCAGTGCCTTTCGCGTACGCGCCCAGTGCGATCAAATCGCGCTTTTGCTCGTAGCGCGCGAGCAGCGCACGGATTTGCTGGGCGGCCGCCAAGTGCTCGGGGCGTGCCACGCGCGTCATCACTCTGGAAAGGGACGCGGAGACATCGACCGCTGGATAGTGGCCACGCGCGGCCAGGTCGCGACTGAGCACGACGTGCCCGTCCAAGATCCCGCGCACCTCGTCGGCGATCGGCTCGTCCAAGTCGCCGCCCTCCACGAGCACGGTGTAGACGGCCGTGATCGACCCTTTTTCTCCCTGGCCGCTGCGTTCGAGCAGGCGAGGCAAAAGCGAAAACACGCTCGGCGGGTAACCGCGCCGAGCCGGAGGTTCGCCGGCGGCCAAACCAATTTCGCGTTGGGCGCGCGCGACGCGCGTCACCGAGTCGACTAGCAGCAGTGCATTCTTGCCCTCGTCGCGAAAGTGCTCGGCGATCGCCGTCGCCACTTGCGCGGCGCGCAACCGTTCGACCGGCGGCGCGTCGCTAGTCGCTACTACCACGACCGCGCGGCTTCGCCCGGCGGCACCGAGCGCCTGCTCCAAGAACTCCCCCACTTCACGGCCGCGCTCGCCGACCAGTGCGACCACGACCACGTCCGCGCTGGTTCCGCGCGCCAACGCACCGAGCAACGTACTCTTGCCGACGCCCGAACCAGCGAACAAGCCGACGCGCTGCCCCTGCGCAAGCGTGAGCAGACCGTCGATCACACGGACACCGGTATAAAGCGGTTCTTCGACCGCCTGGCGCTCGAGCGCGTTCGGCGGCGAGCGATCGACGGCCACCGATTTCAACCCCGCGGGCAACGGGCGTCCGTCGAGGGGGCGACCGAGCCCGTCGAGCACACGCCCGAGCAGCGCGTCACCGGCCATCACGTCGAGCCCGCTGCCGGTCGACTCAACGGGATCATCTGGACCGACGCCGGAGAGTTCCCCCAAGGGCACGACCAGCGCCAAGCCGTCCTGGAAGCCAACGACTTCGGCGGTCAGCGGCTCGCCGCGCCGGTGCACGATCAGCACGTCCCCAACGCGTGCACCGGGCATCGTCACCCGCAACATCAAGCCCGTAACTCCGACCACCTTGCCGGTCGCCCGCAGCGTCGACGTCGAGGCCAGCCGCGCGCGCAGCGAGTCGAAATCCACGACGTCCAGGCTAGCGGGAAAAGACGCTGCAGGCGCTCCGAAAAGCGTCCAAAGAGCGTGTTCGCCCAGAACAACTTGGCCAAAGCCCGGAAACGATGCTGAAGTTTTGGCTCGGGACCCCATGCCGCACGCCAGCATTCCCCCAAAAATCGTGTTCACCTTGTTGGCGTTCGTCGTCGGCTGCGAGGCTTCGATGACCGCGGATACGTCGGTCAACACAGGCAGTGCGCCAGCGCACGAGACAGCCGACGAAAATTCCATCTACGACAAGCCCGTGAGCAGCGCGGACGCGACGCCAGCCGCGACGCCGAGCGGTCCGCAGACTGCCTTGCTCGGCGCCCGCCATGATCTGGCACTCGACGGAACGAAAGCGAACGTCGCGTGCGCTTGCATGAAGGTGGGGCTCGGCACCGCGCAATCGGCCGCGTTTCAGTGGCAAGCAGGTGTGCCTCTGCTCGACGATGCGACCGAGCTCGTCGTGGCGCTCACCCCGGACGGCTCCTCATGCAAGGACGAACCGAAAGGAAGCGCGGGACCGTCGTACTCCGGCTATCGTCTCTCGGGAAACGACGTGATCGTGCTCGTCGAGGACGCGCAAAGTGGTCGACCTCAAGTGGCGGGCGCGATCATCCCGAAGCCCGTCGCGGACGGACAGGTCTTCATGGCGCCCGCACACAAGAAACTCCCGTACGGCGCAGCACTCAATGATCCCGCGCGACCTTGCAAGGTCGGAAACGTCTCGACCAAACGTACGCAACCTTTCGCTGAAGACGAACTCGGCGAAGCTCCCATCGGAAAGCGCGTGACGCGTGACCCGCTCGGCGCGAATGCCGAGTCAGTAACCCATCACGCCCCGCAGGAGGCTCGCGAAACGGACGCGTCGCGCGGAAAAAAGCGCCGTGGAAATGTGCCACAGTAAGGGGCAAAATATCCTACGAATTCAATGATTTTGAGGATGAAACTTGGAGCCATCCGTGTCGTAGTAACCGAGGGCGCGGCCGAGCAGCACCCCCTCCCCCCACCACCAAGTGCCCTCGGTCGTGCCCCATTAATTTTCACGAGCCGGGCTCCACGCTCGACGAACCGACACTCTAGAAACCACTTTCGGTCATGGCGTGGGTTCTAGGTGACGCGCGAGACAGTCCGCGGTTAAGTCGAGCCGTGATTCGAGTCAGTTTCGCGGGGCTCGCGCTGGCGAGTCTAGTCTGCTGCGGCCAGGCACACGCGCCTGCCGCGCCGAGTTGCGCGCCGTCCGCGTGGGCGGGCTCGTGCCGGCTCAGCAACTTGCTCAAGGTCGAAGACCGAGTACTGCCGATACCCTACGTCGTCTACGAGGCCACGTACTCGCCCGAGCGCAGCGCGAGCTCTCCCGCGTACACGCCACCCGACGTGCGCTTGCGCTTCGGAGCCGCCGGACAGTACGAGTTTGCCCTCGCCGATCACCTGCACGCCCAGAGTGTCGTGGCTTGTCGCTTGCAGCCGGCTCCGAGCGGCTGCGTAAGTGAAACGCTCACTGCGGACGTCGTGCCCTTCGATCCGGAGCGAGTACCCAGCGCAACCCCGGCGCACGCCACCGGCTGCGCGGCGATCGAAGCGAGCAGTGAGCAAGATCGCGTGCGCCGTCAAAAAGCCCCGACCGCGACGTTCGCGGAGCGCTTCAGCTTCGAGCAAGATTCGGCGACGCTGCCACCCGACGCGCAAACGACCGCGGCCAACGTTGCCACTCGGCTCAAAGGGGATCCGACTCTCGAATGTGTGGCTGTCGTGGGTCAGGTTGCTTCAGGCGAGTCTTTGTCTCTCGCCGAGTCGCGGGCGAGAGCGGTCAAGCAGCTTTTGATCTCACTCGGTGTGGACGCCAAGCGTTTGCAGACCATCACGCTTTCGGCGAGCGTTTTTGGGCCGGGCGCCAAACCACCAGAAGCCGACGCCGCGGATCGGCACGTTTCGCTCAAAGTGCTGTTGCAGACGACTCCCGCCGCGCGACCATGAATCGCCGAGCTCTGCGCGACCTTCCGTCTATCGTGTTTGCCTGCGTCGCCCTGGCGGCCGCTGCGCCGCCTGCGGCGCGCGCGCAAACGGGCGTCCCAGCCGCAGCTGCGAACCCGCTACCCCCGACGCCCGTGGCGAGCGCGAGCGTCCCAGACGACATGCTGCCCGTCCCAGGCGGTACATTCACGATGGGCGCGGATGGAGTGGGCGAGCGCGACGAGCAACCGGCGCACGCGGTCACGGTTCCGAGCTTCTTGCTCGACAAGACAGAGGTGACGAACAAAGCCTATCTGGAATGCGTCGACCAAAAAGCCTGCAAAATGTTCCGCGAAAACGTCGCGCGCGGTTTTCATGCCGGGCCGGAGTCGGGCTTTCGCGGAGCGAGCCAGCCGGTGGTCGGCGTGTCTTGGTTCGACGCTGAAGCTTATTGCGCATTTCGCGACAAGCGCTTGCCGACCGAGGCAGAGTGGGAGCGCGCGGCGCGCGGCGACGACGCCCGTAAATACGCTTGGGGCAACCAGACTCCCGACGCGCACCTGGCCTGTTTCGGGCGTAAAGTGGGAGCCGTAGGCGCGACGACCAGCCCGGTCGGCTCATACCCAGACGGACGCGGTCCATACGGACACTTCGACCTCACGGGTAACGTTTGGGAGTGGACGGCCGATATCTACGACCCCATGGCGTATCAGCGCGCCGGGAGCGCTCAGGGTGTGCCGGGGACGTGCGACGAAGTCCTCGCGTCACTGGCCTCGATCCGCAAACAAAAGCTGAAGGGCTTCACCGGCTCGAATCCGATCCCAACTGGTTGCGAACGCGCACTGCGCGGCGGCGCATTCAACTATCCCGGCGCCGGACTGCGCGCGTCGAACCGCGTTCATCATCCGCCGGAGTGGCGCATGCTGGTCGCGGGGTTTCGCTGCGCCAAGAACCCGTAGCGCACACGGAGGCCGTGCGCGGCGCTCAGGTGCGCGCGACGCCCGGGATTCTCGAGAACGAAAACGCCTGTCCCTCTACGGTGAATCGTGCGCGTAGAAGCGTGGCTTCTTCCGAGGAAGGGCCAACGCGCAACTCGAATTCACCGGGTTCCACGACGACTTTTTCGAAGGCGTCCACGAGCGCCAGCCGCTCGTACGGTATCGAGAACGCAGCTGTCTTCTGCTCACCTGCTTCGAGCGGAACGCGCGCAAAGTCGACTAGCTTTTTATCGACCCATGTCACCGACGTAACGACGTCGTTGAGATACACCTGCACTATCTCGACGCCAGCGCGGGCTCCGACGTTCCTGACGTCGACCGACAACTGCACGGACTCCCCCTCGCGCACTTTGGGCGTGAGCACGCGCAGATTCGCATACTCGTAGCGCGTGAAGCTGAGACCGCGACCGAAACGATAGCGCGGCTCTTGCGTGAGATCCGCGTAGTCCTTGCCGTGTTGGGCGGGGATCTGATTGTAAAATACGGGCTGCTGACCCACGTGGCGCGGCACCGAGATGGTCAACTTGCCCGACGGGTTCAGCTCGCCGAACAAAAGCTCGGCGAACGCGGTGCCTCCGCGCATGCCCGGATTGAAGCACTCGACCACCGCCTTGGCGCGCTCGGCACTCGCCGGTAGCACCATCGGCTTGGAGTTCACGAGCGCGAGCACGAACGGCACGCCGCTCGCGGCGACCGCATCCATCAGCTGTTTTTGAGCGCCGGGCAGCTCGAGCGTCGCCGTGCTGTGACCCTCGCCGATGAACGGAATGTCGTCACCGACCACGAGCAGCACGAGCTCCGCGGTTTGCGCCAGCGCGACGGCCGCGGCGATGCCGCTCTCGTCTTTGCTCGTCAAGCTGCAGCCCGCGGCGTACTCGACACACGCTTTCGGCGCGCGCGCACGGATGCCGTCGAGGATCGTCTCGGTGCACGCGCGCGGGTGTTTGCCTTTTTCCGGAGGATACTGACTCGCCCCGAGCGACCAGTCACCGAGCTGGGCCAGGTCACTGTCTGCGTTTGGCCCGAGCACCGCGATCCGCTCGAGCTTGTCGGCCGCAAGCGGCAAGACACCGTCGTTGTCGAGCAACACCAGTGATTCGCGGGCAATGCGCAAGTTGAGCTCGCGGCTCTCGGGCGTCGCGATCACGCGCTTTTGTGCGGCGCGATCCGGGCGGCGCGGGTTTTCGAACAAGCCCATGCGAAACTTCAAGCGCAGGATGCGGCGAACGACCTCGTCGATCTCCGACTCGTCCAGCAACCCTTCGCGAACGGCGGCTTGCGCACCCTCGAAAAAGGTCGGCGTCACCATCACCAAGTCGTTTCCGCAGCGGATCGCAACCACCGCTGCCTCCTTGATCGAGGGCACGATGCGCTGCTGATGAAAGAGGCGACCCACGTTGTCCCAGTCGGTCACCAAAATGCCCTGAAAGCCCCACTCTTCCTTGAGCACTTGCCGGCAGAGCCAGTGATTCGCGGTCGACGGCAAACCGTCGGTCGACTGATAACCGGTCATGAACGTCATGCAGCCGGCGCGTGCGGCGCGCTCGAACGGCGGCAAGAAATACGCGCGCATCTTGCGCCGAGAACTCTCGGCCTCCGAGGCGTCGCGGCCGCCGATCGTTTCCGAGTAGCTCGCGTAGTGCTTGGCGCAGGCGAGCACGCCCTCCGGATCGTCGAGCCCCTTGCCTTGGTAGCCTCGGATCATGGCGACCGCGAACTCACCGATCAGGAACGGATCCTCGCCGAAGGTTTCGCTCACGCGCCCCCAACGCAGATCGCGCGTGAGGCAGAGTACGGGTGAAAACGTCCAATGCGCGCCGGTGGTCGCCATCTCGCGTGCGGTGACGCGCGCTGCCTGCTCGAGCAGCTCGACGTTCCACGAGCAGGCCATCGCAAGCTGCGTCGGAAAGATGGTCGCGCCGGGATGAAACGAGTGACCGTGGATTCCGTCCTCACCGACCAAGAGCGGGATGGCGAGCCGTGTTTGAGCCGCGACGTCCATCGCTGCGCCGAGCTCGTCGTTCAAGATGTGCAGAATCGAACCGGGCTGATACTTCCGAATCTGTCCGGCGGGGTCGAGGCGCCCGTCCATCTGCATCATTTGCCCGACCTTCTCGGGCAGCGTCATGCGCGCGAGCAGATCTTCGACGCGCGTTTCGAGGGGTTGTTTCGAGTCCTTGTAGAGCGGGGCCGGATCCATGGTCGACGCGGCCGCTTCTAGCATTCCCGAGCGCGAGCGGAAGCCGTGCGCAACGCGCCTCGCTCTTTACCGAACCAGCGAGCGCCAGCCGAGACCACCGAAGCGCACACGGATGCTATCGTGTGATCCCCAAATGGGACACGCACACAGTCTCACGCTCTCTGCACTGGCGCTCGGCGCCGCCGCGTTGAGCGCCTGTGGTCGACCGCCTGCCGCGTCCATTCAGGCACAAGGCTCCGCCAGAGCGCTCGAGCACAGCAACCTGCTCCGGAACGACTACGTGGGCTCCGAGGCGTGCAAGAACTGTCACGCGAGCGAGTACGCGGCGTGGCGTGATTCGCCGATGCATCGCATGACGCGCGATCTCGCGCATACGCAAATTCACGCGCCGTTCGAGGGCGCGACGTTCGACTTTCGCGCCGATCGCGTGAAGATGGAAACAGAGAACGGCACGCGCTTCATGCGCGTATACAGCCAGGAGCACGGAGAATCGCTGCTGCGCGTGAGCAAAGTGATCGGGGGTCACTACCGCGAAGACTTCGTCGGAGCGGAGGTCGACCCGAGCGCGCCGTTCGGACTCGCCACGGGCGCGGAGCACATTTTGCCGGTCTCGTACCTGATCTTCAACGGCGACTGGCGCTACAAAGGCTACTCGGTGATGGTGCAGGAGCGGCCCCGCATCGAGCCCGGCGTGGTCTGGCAACAAGGCTGCATCTTCTGTCACAACACGGTGCCGACGTTCTCGCTGTTGTTCGACGATCTGTACGGGCCCGGCTCCCCCGCGTATCAGGGCTCTGCCAGCGTCGAGCTACCCGATGATCGTCGCTTCCGCTACCAGATCAGCGATTCAGGGCGCCTAAGCGACGCCCTGTCCGGCGAACTCGCGGTACTCGGCAGCGAACATTCGGGGGCCGAGCGCAACACGCAAGCGCAACTGCGGGCGGCGATTTCGGCGACGGAGAGATCGTTCCGCGAAGCAAGCCTGGTGGAGCTCGGCATCGGCTGCGAAATGTGTCACGGCGGAGCGCGCGAACACGTCGAGCGGCCGACGAGCGTGGTCCCGTCGCTATCCCTGCGCAGCGACTTCCTACGAGTGACGACCGCGCGTGGAGAGCCGCTCACGCACGCGCAAGAGGTCAACCGCACCTGCGCCAAGTGTCACACCGTGCTCTTTTCGCGCTATCCGTACACCTGGGAGGGCGGCGGGCGGCGCAGGAATCCCGGCGGGAGCACGATCAATTCCGGCGAGGCCCGGGATTTCTTGCTGGGTGGTTGCACGAGCCAACTGAGCTGCGTCAATTGCCACGATCCTCACGCTGAAGACCCGCGCGCGACGCTCGACGCCCTCGGCGGCCCCGACGGGGACAAACTGTGTCTGAGTTGTCATTCGACATACGCCGAGCCGAACGCGCGCACGGCGCACACTCACCACGCGCCCGGCAGTTCGGGCGACGCGTGCCTCAATTGCCACATGCCCAAGAAGAACATGGGGCTCGCCTACGAGCTCACGCGCTACCATCGCATCGGTTCACCGACGGATCGCGCGCGCGTCGAGGGCGATCGCCCGCTCGAATGCGCGCTGTGCCACGCGGACAAGAGCGTCGAGCAAATCGTCGCAACGATGGAGCGCGATTGGGGCAAGCACTACGATCGTGGGGCGCTGCGTCGCTTGTACGGCGATGACCTCGACGTCAACGCGCTGCAGGCCGCGCTCCGCTTCGGCAAGCCGCACGAGCAGGGCACCGTCGCCGGCGTGGCCGGTCGCGACAAGGACGCCACCTTCCTGCCCCTCTTGGTCGAACGTCTCGACAATCCCTATCCGCTAGTGCGCTACTTCGTGCGCCATGCCATCGAACAAATCACGGGGCGTCCGCTCGAGGTCGACGTCAATCAAGCCGGCGCAGACGTGGTGCGGCGCGCACGCGAACTATTGGCCCAGAAAGGCGAACACACCCAATGACCGAAGGCGTCAGCCACAGCACAAGGCACGGCTTGGCCGTCGTGGAGGTCAACACGCCGCTGGCGAGCGCGTTGGTCTACCTGCAAGGCGCGCATGTGGCGCACTTTCAGCCTACTTCGCAGGAGCCCGTGCTGTGGATGAGTCAGCACGCTGTATACGCAGCCGGTAAGGCGCTGCGTGGCGGAGTCCCGATCTGCTTTCCTTGGTTCGGCAATCATGCCGAGCGTAAGGACGCGCCGGCGCATGGCTTCGCGCGCACGCGGGGCTGGCGCTACCTCGGCTCGACAGCCGGTGGAAACGGCGCGGTGCGCCTCGCCCTCGAGCTCACGAGCGACGAGCAAACCTGGGCGCTCTGGCCGCATGCGTTCCGCGCCGAGTACACGATCACCGTCGGCGCGACGCTAGAGCTGGAGCTCGCCGTGACCGCTACGGGCGACATGGGCTTCAGTTTCGAACAAGCGCTGCATAGCTACTTTGCCGTGTCGGACGTGCGGCGTTGCCAGGTCGAGGGTCTGGCGGGTGCGAGCTACTTGGACAAAGTGACCGGCGAAATTCGGCGCGAAGCCGGCGAGCAAATTCGGATCGCGGGCGAAACGGATCGGGTTTACACGAGCGACGCCGCGTGCACCGTGCACGACCCTAGCTCCGCACGCTCGCTACGCATCGAGAAGAGCGGCTCGGGCGCGACCGTGATTTGGAATCCGTGGCTCGACAAGGCCCGTAAAATGTCGGACTTCGGCGACGACGAATGGCCGAGCATGCTGTGCGTCGAGAGCGCCAGCGTCGGCGCTTCGGCGGTAGCGC
>DASXKQ010000316.1:0-1895 GCA_036496745.1 Polyangiaceae bacterium | reverse complement strand
GAAGGTCGAGCGCAGCGGCTCCGGTAGCTCGGCCAGCGCGCGCTCTAGGCGATCGCGCTGTTCGGCTCGCAGCAGCCCTTCGCTTTGGTCCGGCGCGGAGTGCGAGACCTCGTGCGCTTCGAGCAGCGGGGTTTCGACGCGATGGGCGGCGCGGCGGTGTTCGTTTACGGCTAGCCGCTTGGCGATCGTAAACAGCCAGGACGAGAACTTCGCGCGCTTCGGATCGAAGCTCGCCAAAGCACGGAACGCGCGCAGGAACGCCTCTTGCGCGATGTCCTCGGCGGCACCCGCGTCGAGGCCGAGAAAGCCGAGAAAGCGGAAGAGTGGGCGTTCGTAACGCAGGACGAGCAGCCGAAACGCGGCGCGATTTCCGGCCACGACCTGGCGAACCAAAAATGCGTCGTCCATCGCCTTTACCGCGTCATACCGACGAGTGGACGAAAGGTTCCCGATTCGGGATTATTCCCGCCATTCGAGCGCGACTCGGCTCAATACAAGCGACTCGCGAAATGCAGGGCCCAGCACAGATAGCTCAGCACCGAGCCGGCGACGGCGCACGTCCAGAGCGGGTGCACGCGCCGCGGCGTGATCGTGCGCGTGGCGGCTGCCCGAATTTTCGCCGACAGTTCGCTGGGCGGCGCGCTGTTTGCGAGTGCGGCCAGGCGGGTGAGCACGGGGTCGATTTCCGTCATGGTTGGCTCCTGGCGCGGGGCGTTGCGCCGTCCGTAGCTTGCGGCGCGCGTTCGAGCTCCGCGAGCAAGCGTGAGCGAGCTCGGCTCAGTCGTTGCCTGAGCGCCGCGGGTGTGATGCCGAGCAAGGTCGACACCGTGTCGTGCGCGAGCCCCTCGACGCCGATCAACAAGAGCACTTCGCGGTCTTCCAGGCGAAGCAGCGCAAGCGCCTGCTCGACGTCACCGAGCAGCAGGCGCGCCTCGACGTCGGGGCTCGGACTCGCGAGGCCTTCGAGCGCGACGGGTTCTTGCTTGTTACGGCTGGTGCGCACTTCGCTCAGGTAGGCGTTACGCGCGACCGTGAAGAGCCAGGCTCGCAGATCGGAATCGCTGCGGAGCTCCGGCCCTCGCTCGGCCAGACGCAGAAAGGCCTGTTGCAAGAGGTCGTCCGCGAGGTCCGCGCGGCCGGTGAGCCGCCGCAAAAAGCCGTACAAGCGCGGCGCGTACTCCGCATAGGCGAGCTCGAAGCCGCGCGGATCCCGCTCCCGTAACAGCGAGATCGCTTGCAGATCGAGGCGCGCGGGCATGTTGCTGAGTGTAACGCGCGGCCGAAGCATTCGTGACCATCTGTCACGCGCGAGGCGCTCGCGCGTTCTCGTTGCATGTGGACGCTCTTGACCGAAGGCGGCTTTCCGATGTGGTTCCTCCTGGTATTCGGCTCGGGGACCCTGATATTTGCGACGCGCTACGCGAGCGCGCCCACCCGCATGCGCCTGAACGTCACGCTCAGCCTGGGAGCCGCGACGTTTTTGACGATACTGACCTCGATTTGCGCGGATTTCGCAGCGGTCGGGCACCACGCGCCGGAGTTCCTGCACGCGCACCCACAAATGCCACTGGCTGAGGTGCTTTTGCAGGGTCTGGCGGAGTCGATGAGCCCGGGGATTTTGGGCTTCACGATGCTCTCGCTCGCCGCCTTGATCACGACGCTCGGGCTGTATCGAGCGCAGGGCGGGTGAGGCGGTAGAGGACATGCCTCCTGAGCGCGTGTCCTTCCGGGATGCTCGGGTGCTCGAAGTCCTCGACGGGGTTGCGATGCATCCCGAGCTTTTCCATCACTCGGATCGAGCGACGGTTCGCTGGAACTGTGAACGATACGATCTCGGAGAGTGCGGCCGACTCGAACCCGAATGCGAGTGCCGCGCGTGCCGCCTCGGTCGCGTA
>DASXKQ010000315.1:0-26949 GCA_036496745.1 Polyangiaceae bacterium | reverse complement strand
CGGATGAAGTCGTCGCGATCGGCGCCGCGATCCAGGCCGCCGCGCTCAGCGGCGCTGAACGGCGCAAGGCCACCGTGCCGCCTGCGCCGAGCCCGGCCGCTCGCCAATCGCAGGCAAGCCTTGCTGACGCGCGCACCATCGCCGCGCGGGGACGCCTCGATACGGCGCCTGGCATCGGCGATGTCCCGAGCACACAGCCGTTTTTCGGTCGTCCGCACTTGCCGACGCAACCCGGCATGCAACCCGGCTCGAACCGTCCCCCCGGCGTCACCACGGAGTCCACGCTCGGCGCGCTGGGGCGTACGCCCACGCTCGGCGGGCTCGGCGCGCGCGGACGCGTCGGAACTGGGCCCGCCCTCGGTCCGGAGGCCGCGAAGGCCATCAGTGCGTCTACCCTCGTGAGCGCTTCGGAGCAGGCCCTACGCGCGCGTGAAGCCGCCAACAAGGCGCTCGGCCTGCCGCTCGTAGACGCGCGCACCGAAACCACGCAGCCCGCCCTCGACCCTGCGCAAATCGCCGCGCGCTACGGCAATTTGCCGCTGATCATGCCCGACGCGCAACCCGCGAAGCTGCGGGAAGAGAGCATCGCTTTCGCGCTGGCGGACGCCGAGTTCGACGAGGTGACGTCGGTTCCTCCCCCCGTGGACTTCGACGAGGACGCTCTGCCGATCCCGGAGGTGCCCGACGAAGAGCCGACGCGCGTCGGTACGGCCACGCTCTCTTCGATGCAGCACAGCTTGGCCGCGACGCAGCAAACGCAAGCCGCGCCTCCGTTTGCTCCCGCGCCGCCCGCGCCGCCGCCGCCGCCTCGCGCGCCGGCACCGCCGTCGGCCGTGGCCGCGCCGACGCCGTTCGCACCGCCCCCAGGCCTATTCGCACCTCCTCCCGCACCGGTACCGCCCGCAGCAAGTCCCTATGCGACGGCGCCGTTCGAGCCGGTGCCCGTGCCCAAACCTCGCTCGATTCCGCCACAGCAGGCGCCTCTTTTGATCGACGTCACGCCACTCACGCTAGCGGTGGAGACCGTGAACGGCTTCTGCGACGGAGTGATTGCGCGCAACAGCAAGGTACCGTGCGAACACACGCGCGATTTCGTCACCGCGGCCGACAACCAAACCGCGGTGCGCGTGCGTATCAGTCAGGGGGAATCGAGCCGCTTCGGTGACAACACGCTGCTCGGAGAAGTCGAACTCGGCGGCTTGCGCCCGGCCGCACGCGGCGAAGTGCAGATCGCCGTCACGTTCGCGCTCGACACGAACGGCATGCTCAACGTCAGCGCCAAAGAGGTCGCCACCGGCAAGGCCACGAGCGCGCAGGTGCGGCTCGTCGCCATGCCCGACGCGAGCGACGTCAGCTGGATGGCCGCTCGCAACGCAGCGCGCCAGATGTAATGGACCGTTCAGCGAATCTCGCGAGACTGCTCGACTGGGCCGACGTGCTCGACGATTCGAACTACTACGAGCTCCTGGGTGTGCTCGAGATCGCCGATCCTGCCGGCGTGCAAGACGCGTTTCACGAGTTTTGCCTGGCCTTCCACCCGGACGCGCACCCGGACTGCGACCCGGAAACCTCGACCTTGCTCAGGCAGGTGTTTCAGCGCGGCGCGGAGGCCTATCACGTGCTTTCACACCCCGAGCTTCGCGCGCGCTACGACCTGGCCCTGGCAACCGGCCAGCTCCGCCTGATCGCATCTGACGCGCCTCGCACGAGCGCACCCCCCGGGGTGCAGTCACTCGAGAGCTTGTGCCAATCGGCCGCAGCCAAATTGCATGCCGCGCGGGCGGACGCGCTCATTTCGAGCGGAGATCTCGGGGCCGCCAAGAGCGAGCTGATGCTCGCGGTACGCGCCGATGGCGAAAATGCCGGGCTCACTGAGCGGCTCGACGCCCTGGATCTCGCACTGTTTGCGATGGGCTCCTAGCGCCCGTTTCCTGGCCCCGAGCGGCTCCAGACCGGTGCAATTTTCCGCCCCAAAGATATTTGGGAAACGCCGTGTCGAAGGGGACGAGCCTCCGTGTGGGACTAGCGATCTTCGCCAGGAATGATAAAAGAAGGCCCCCGATTCTGCGCCCAGTACAGACCGAAAATTGAAGGCAGGCGTTCTTTCCATGTAGGCTTGCCGTTCGGGACTGTCACCGAAGGGCCCGCCAGCTCCGCTCGTTCACTCAAACAGCGCATCCGAGGCCGATTGTGAAGATTTCCTGCCCTAGCTGCCAAGCCAAGTATTCGATTGCAGACGAGAAAGTTAACGATCGTCTAGCCAAGATTCGCTGCCGCAAGTGCGGCGCAAACATCGTGATCGACGGCAAAGTGAATCCTCCCAACGTCTACACGGCCGCCGGCGACGCGCCGGACGCTGGCAGCGCGGATCACGAAGGCAGCGGCGCGCAATATTCGGTCGACTTCGGCGAAGGCGATCAGCGCAACTTGAGCGTGGCTGAGATCGTCAGCGCGTACAACTCGGGACAAGTAACCGCGGACACGTTCCTGTGGGCGGACGGATTCGCCGATTGGAAACCGCTCGGTGAAGTCGACGAGATCGTCGAAGCGTTGAACTCGGCGGCCGCGCCTGCGCGGGCCGCAGGACCTTCCCCCTGGGCGGCGCCCGCGGCGGCTCCACGCGCTGCCGCGCGGGCGCGCGGCGGAGCTGCGGATCTATTCGGACGCATCGAAACCGCCGGCAGCGAAGAAGAAGTTACGACGAGCGCGCCGGAAGGAGCACTCGGTGGTGGTGGCGGTGGTAGCGGCTCGACCGGCGCGCGCAACGAATCATCGGTTTTGTTTTCGCTGAGTGCGCTCACGTCGGCCTCCAGCCCGAGCGTGAGTCGTGCGTCTTCTTCATCGCGGCCTGTGAGCAGCGCGGCGAATCGCGACGACTCGGGGCTCATCGATCTCAAAGCGCTCACCGCGGCTGCCACACGTTCCGAAGCTGCCGCGGCACCGATCGCGGCACCGATCATGGCGTCACCGCTCGGCATGGCACCGCCACTCGGCCTCGCCTCACCGCTCGGTAATCCCATGTTGTCGTCCGCCGAGCCGATGGGCGGAAGCAAGAGCAAGACTCCGCTCATCCTCGGCATCTGCGCGGTGGTCGCTGCACTCGTGGTCGCGCTCGCAATCGTGCTCAAGCCGCCACCGCCCCCACCTCCGCCGGCGATCGTAGTGACGCAGCAAGCGCCACCGCCTGCGCCAGTGCCCACGCCCGAGCCAGTCGTGACGGCGCCGCCCGCGACCTCGGCCGCGGATTCCGCTTCCGACAAGAAGGGCACCACGGCGCACAGGGCTGTTGCCGGCGGTGGTGGCGCCGTCAAAAAAGCGGCCGGCGGTGGCACGCCATCCGGCGGCGGTAGCGATACGCCCGCGCCGCCACCCAAGAAGAAGAGCAGCTGCGGCTGCGCGCCCAGCGACTTGATGTGCAACATGCAGTGCAGCGCCAAGTAGGCGCGCGCTCTCAGAGTACGGGCTGAGACCTCTAACCGAGCGCGATTGCGCTGTCGCAGGCGGACTGTGCTGCGGTGGACCGCAGGATCCAGCGCCGCAAAACAAAACGAAACGCGGCAGCTCCTGGTGCGAGGAGCTAGCCGCGTTGCGCCGTGTTGCCTGGCTTTTTGGAGCCGACTACTTGCTAGTTGCAGGTCACCATCGCACCGTCGCAAACGCAGACTGGAGCACCCGGAAGACCGACGCCACCACCGCAACGGCCCACGTTGGTGCAAGTGTCACCCGTCGCGAGTTGCATACCCGTAGCCGCCATGCACATCGCGTTGGGATCGCCTGCCATGCCGCAGGTGAATTTCGCGCCGTCGCACGCGCAGCGCGCAGTCATGTTGCCATTGCCATACGTACAGCTACCGACCGCGGTGCACGCGTCACCCGTCTTCGGCTGAGCCATCGCGCCCGGACACATGAGCGTGGGCGGCGGAGGTGTCGTACAGGTCCATGTCGGCATTGCGCCCATTCCAAAGCCTGCCGCGCATGTACACCGGTCGCCGTTCGCGTACGTGCAGTTCAGACCGCCGCCGCCGATCGCGCCGCCGCCCATCGGAGGCGTACACATATCGCCGGTCATGGGCTCAGTCGCCTCGCACGTGAGACATGACCAAGTCGACATCATGTTAGCCGTACGGCACGTGCAATCGGCTGCCCCTTCGTAGCGACAGTTGTTCGCGGTGCCTGGGCCACCCGTCGGCGGAGTACACATGTCACCTTGCATGGGCGCTCCCGCCGGACAAAACGTTGGATTGCCTCCGGCGCCCGCAGCTCCTGCTTGGCCACCGCCGCCCTTGCCGGCTCCTCCTGCTGCACCGCCATTGCCTGCTTGACCGAAGCCGCCGAAGCCGTTGCCCGCTTGGCCGTTGCCCGCTTGGCCGTTGCCTGCTTGGCCGAAGCCCGCCTGGCCGTTGCCCGCTTGGCCGCTACCGCCTTGACCAATGCCGCCACCCGTTCCGGTGCCGCTTGTTCCGTTGCCCGCGGTTCCGGTGCCTGCGGTCCCCGTGCCTCCACTACCACCAGTGGTAGTCGGCGATGTCGTGCTCCCGTCTGAGCTACCACCGCATGCAACCGTGACGCCCAAACCGGCTGCGAATAGCAAGCCGACTCCGTATTTCATTGAGCTCATGAATCCTCCTAGAAAATCCGGCAGACCGTCCGGACGCAAGTTCCCTTACGGAACAATCGGTAACCGCGCCGCGCGCCAGCAGGCAGCAATTCAGCGAGACTGCTCGGCTGCGCTCAGCGCGACCGCGCGCGCCTCGTCGCGGGCGAAACCGACCGGATAAGCCGCCAAATAGCGGCGCGCCGCGGCCGCAGCGGGTGCCGTTTGGCCCAGCCTCTTCAGCGCGCGAAAGCGTTCGACCTCGGCTTCTTCGGCCAGCGACGAATGCGGATAGCGCGCTACAAGGCGAGCGAAAGATTCTGCTGCTCGCGCATCGTCCCCACGGTTTCGCGCGTCGAGCGCGTCCTGAAAACTTCGGTTCTCGTCCGCCAGAGTTCCTGACTTGGCTTGCGCGATGGGCTCGGCTTGCTTGGCCGCGCGGGGCTCGAGCGCAGCGGTTTCGCCGCCAAGTGCCGGCGCACTCGGCGCACTCGGCGCATCACGCTGAGCGGGATCATTGACGGCCTGCGGCTCGGACGACCAGCGCTGGCCGGGACCGAGCACGGCCACCTGAACTCCGCCCTTCAACACCCAGACGGAGCCGCGCACGACACTGACCACGGTGACCACGTGCGAAGCTTGAGCCGCGACGCCCACCGCGAATACGGTACCGCGCACCAGGACCTCCGCGTTGGGCGTTTCGACGACTACCGCGCGGCTCGAACGCGCGTCCTTGTCGACGGACACGTCGACGGTTCCCAGCATCAAGCGGTAACGCTCCTCGCTAGGCGTCGCTGCCGGCACCAGCACTTTCGAGGCTGTGCCGATATGAACCAAGCTCTTTTGCGTGCGAACGTCGGCGCGCGCGTCGGCGACGGTCTCGATCTCCCCGGTGCCGTGCAGAAGCCAATTCGACCCGTCGCGCAGCACGTGGCTATCGCCACCATCCGTCACGAGTACCGCGCCCGAAACCTCGGCGACCATCGCACCTGCAGGCGCGTTTGGTGTGTGCGGTGCGTCCTTCACCCTCAGCGTGATTGCAAGCCCTGCCGCGGCGGCCAAGCCAACGCCCAGCGTGGCAAACAGCGCCCGCACACGACGCACACGACCGCGCTGCTCGACACCACGACGAATCGAGCGAGCGAGCTCGGCAACGAGCTTTCCACGGCGAGATTCGGCCTGCTCGGCGCTCTCCACCGGAACGACCTGGTTCGCCATGCGACGCAGCAGCGACTCCGGATCCCGCGGGAATTCTTCGCTCACCTGCGGCCTCCGGGACTCGGGCGCGACTCGCTGCGATCCAGCCGCCGAAAGAGCTCGCGTCGACCGCGCACCAGACGCGACTGCGCGGCCGAGACGCTGACTTGCGTCATCAGTGCGATCTCCGCGAGCTCGTGACCCAGGACATCGTGCAGAAAGACGACCTCGGCGTACGCGGACTTCATTTCAGACAACTCGCTGCGCAGTCGCGCGAGCTCGGAGCGAGCCGTGATCTCTCCCTCGAGATCGCTCGCGGCGTGCCACGGCTCCGCGTCCAGCGCCACGTCGCGATCGAGCACGCGACGCTCTCGGCGGCGCGAGCGCAAGGCATTGAAGCCGACGTGGCTCGCGATGCTCGAAGCCCACGTGCGCAAACTACATGCGCGCGCGTATGAGCGCCGTGAAAGCGTCATGACGATCTGCTCGAACGCGGCTTGCACGAGATCGTCGTGGTCCACCTCGCGTCGCCCGAACACGCGGTAGAGGGTGTGATCGACCACGCCGATCAGTCGATCGTAGAGCTCGGAAGCGACGCGATGATCGCCACGCTGCACCGCTTCGATCAACTCCTCGTCGTTTGCAACGCGTTCGCGCTCGCTGCCGCCACCCTGGGGAGCGACCACGACGAGCTTCGGTCGCATACGACCAACGGAACGGCTGGACACGCTTGAACCCATAGTACCTCTCCTTCGGTCGAGCAGGCAGTCCTCTCGAAACTCCGGGAAATAGGCGTCGCGCGTGGTAGAGTGACGCACATGCAGCCAGCTCGGATCCCCGAGAGGCTTTTCGGCGCACGCTGGGCAGCGATCACGCTAGGGGTCCTTGCGCTCGGCCTGCTGGACCAGTGTGGGGCCGAAACCTTCGACTTGCTCGACACGCCAATCCCTGCCGACGCAGCCGGCGGCACGAGCGAGGCCGGCGGCACCGGCTTCGGTGGCGCGGGCAACGGAGGCTACGCCGGCCGTGACTTAGGTGGTACTGGCGCTGCGCCAACTCAGTGCGGGCTAGGACCGTGCCCGGAAGCCGGCGCCGAATGTCCACCAGGCACTCAATTCTGTTCCGCATGCGACACCGTTCAAGATTGTCCGAGCCAGGACGTGCCGTTCTGCGATCCCGTGTCTCGTTTGTGCGTGGCTTGTTTGGAAGACACGGACTGCGGAGCGACGTTCAAGTGCAATCGCATCACGAAGCGTTGTGACCGCGCGTGCCAAGACGGAGCGGACTGCCCGACGCAGCACCCGCTCTGTGACCCGACGCAAGGCGTATGCGTCGACTGCACGGGCGATCCGCACTGTCGAGCGCAACCCTCGAAGCCTTATTGCTGGGTCGGTCAGTGCGTCGAGTGTTACGACAACGCGGGCTGTTCGCCGGCAGCAATCTGCGTCGCGTTCGAGTGTCAGCGACACTGACGCGCGTCGTTTCAACGCACGCGGACGCGCAAACCCAAGCCTGCCGTGTATCGTAAGCTTGGGGCTTCTCCGAGCGCGCCGTCGGCTATGCGCAAGTAGGTCGCGCCGGACAGCGCGGCTACCCGTACGTCGGCCGTCAGACAGATGCTCGAGGTCAAACCTACACGTCCACGCAGGGTGCCCTCAGCGCCAAACAGCCAGCGGCCGGCGGCGTCCGAGCGACCGTCAAACGCCTGCGCGCTGACATCGAAGCGCTCCACAAACGCCTGCCCCGAAAGCTCTAGACCGCTCTGACCGAGCTCACCCACGAGGCTCGACGAAGCTCCGAGCGAGACGTCTACCCAACGCGCGGACCTGAGTTCACCGCGTTCGGCAACAAGCGCAGTCAAGCTCGCACCCCCCACGAGATAGAGCGGCATCTTGGGCAACGGGAGGTCGAGGGCAAACGCGCCACCGCCGCGGAGCGGGCTCGACACGAGGCCGCGGCCGAGCAGCAGCGCTACGTCGACGTACTGCCCGCGTTCTTTGGTGGGCGTACTCGGGGTCTCCTTGGTGTCGGCGATGCTCGCTGCGGGCGGACTTGCCGTCGGAACAGGAGCGGCAGCGCGCGCGGGCTCGGGAGAGGCTACAGCAGGCGCCCCCGAGCTCGCGGCGCCGCTCGGCGTCGGCGCAAGCGGCGCATCCGTGGCCGGCGCGCTACTTTGCTCGCTCTCGGCGAGCGTTCCAATCGCAAAGCCAATCGTTCGCCAGCGCTCACTACTGTCGTCGTTCGCAAGAAACGCAAATTCACTCGTGCGCCACACGTCGTGTTCGCCGTGACGCACGCCGACTTCGACGCGCACGTTGTCCGCGGTCTGAAAAGTCACGATGGCAACAGCGGCGGGGACCTCGTCGTGCGCGTCCTTGGCGAGGAGGCAGCGCGCGCCGAGCGCGGCTCGGGTGCAAGCGGCGGTCAGCACCGCGAGCCCGGTCTCCGGCGGAGACGGCAGCGAAACTTCGATGACGATCGGCGCGCCCGGCAAGGTCTAACGATCCAAAGCGCCGGGTTCGATCAGCGACAGTTCTCCGCCCGGAGCGGCGAGCTCGAACAGCTCCCCGCGCCGATCGGTCAGACCAAAGCGGACGAGCCCGTCGGCGCGTAGCAACGCGAACGGCTGCGACGGTTTTGGCACTTCTTCGCTCGCCGGTACGACCATCACCATCGCGGGCTGGCTCCCCGCGGGCGGCGCCATGCGGGACGTACACGCCGCGGCAACCGCGCCGCTGCGGTCGGTTTCTGCCGCACGCTCCAAGGCCAACGTGTCGGCCCCGCCCGCGCGCGGCACATCTCGCAACAGCATGGCCGCGGCTTCCCGCACCAAGTCCGAACGATCATGAGCCAACAGGCTGAGTTCTTGCCCGTCCGCGCAGCGCGCCCCGACGTGACGGAGCGCGCGTAGCGCGGCCATGCGAGCGAGCGAGCGAGCATCTTTGAGCAACGGGCAGATATCGTTGACGACCGGCACGGCGTGTCGCTTGGCCACGCGCGCCAATGCTTGCGCCGCATTGGCCACCACCATCGGAGCAGAATCACCCAGACGCGCGCGCAGCAACGGCAGGTCTTCGGCGGTGCCCACCTCACCGACTGCCCAGACGGCATTCGCGCGCACGCGACGCTCCGGGTCGCTCAACAACGCTGTCCAGATAGCTCGAGCTTCAGGATGGGCCGCAAGCGCTTCGGCGAACTTGGCGCGATCGGCGCCGGCTCGAGCCTGGCCGAGGCGCTTGCCCAAGCGCTCGACGGCCTCCAAACCCGGCATGCGGCCGAGCGCCTCGATCCATGCGTCCCGTTCGCCGTCTCGGCTCTCGGCGATGAGGGCGTCCACGCGCGCGGCGGCGGCCGGATCGGAAGCGCGTGCGAGGATGCCGCCCACGGCGAGTGCGAGCACACTCCGCGCTTCGAGCGGGGCGCGCTGAACGCGATCGAGCACCGCGCTCGCTCGACCCACGCCCGAGCGGTTGAGCGCGAGCGCCGCCGCCATGCGCACGCTCGCGGACTCGTCGTCCAGCGCCGCCAGCAAAGGCTCGGCCTGATTCGCCTCGCCAAGCGAGCCCAGCGCGTCGAGGGCGCGCACTCGCAAGCCGATATCGTCGCTCTTGCGCGCAAACGGCAAGAGCGCGCTGACTGCGCGCGGGGAGCCAGTGCGACCCAAAAGCTCGAGCAATGCGCGCTGGCTCGAGCGATCGCCGTGCGTCGCGGCGAGCGCGCGCGTCAGCGGCTCGACCGCGCGGCCGTCGGGATGCGTTGGATCGAGCAGAGCTCGCGTGGCGTCGAGCGCGGCACGGCGCACGACCACGTCGGAGTCCGTCAAGTACTCGAGCACGCTCGGCAGTGCGGCGCGGTTAGCCAGCGTCGCGAGAGCCGACAACGCGGCGAGTGCATGAATGCTGCCTCGCCGCAGTGCGTCGACGATCGCGCTCTCACCGTTCGGATCCAGGGTGGCGGCCAGCGCGAGCGCGCAGCCGTCGGCGTGGCTCGGGTTGGACTCGGCCAGCAAACAGCCGCTGAGCTCGGGGACTGCCCGACTGCCTGTGCTGCCCAGCACGTCCACCACCGGTTCTCGCTCCCGCCCCGGCTCGTCGAAGGCCAATTCGACGCGCAGCGCGTGCAGCGCTTCCGGACTCTGGATCTTGGCCAGCGCCTCGAGCACGGCCGAACGCACTCGCGGGCTTGGATCGTCGACGAGCAGCGCGGCGATCGTGGCGACGCCGTGTGGATCCCGGATGCGTCCCAGCGCGCGCAAGACCGCGACCCGTACCGTCTCGTCCGGATCGCGCAGCTTGAGCAGCAGTGCGCTCGTGGCGCGTGGATCGCCGAGTTCTCCGAGCGCGTCGGCCACTGCGCTACGCACGATCGGTCGCGAGTCTTCGATCTTGCCGATCAGCGGAACGACGCCGCGCGCATCGGCGAGCTCGCCGAGCGCGTGAGCCGCGTCGCGGCGGACCTCGGGCACGCTGTCGTCAAGGTGTCCGAGCAGAGCGATCACCGCATCCGGCGCGTGAGACTTACCCAATGCGACTGCAGCAGCGCCGCGCACCGCTGGATCGGCGTCGGCAAGCGAGCGTGACAGCGGACCGACCGCTCGAGCGCTTGGACTCTCCGCCAGCGCCTCCGCAGCCGCTTCCCGCAAGCGGCGTTCGCTGTCCGTGAGCCAGGGCAACACGCGCTCACCGACGTCCGAGACGCCGAGCGCGAGGCTCGCGTCGAGTGCCAGTAAACGGACGTCTACGTCGGCATCGTCGAGCGCCGCGCTCGCCAGGCGCTTGCCGGCGCTCTCGGGCAGCGTGCGCAACGTCTCGGCCGCGCGTCGGCGGATCGTAGCGTCGTGAGACGCCAAATCTTTCGCGACCTGCTCGACCGCGCTCGGCCAAATCACGGCCCGAGCCGAAGCGCTGTCGAACAAGATCAAAGCGAGCAGGAGCCCAGCCAATCGCCGCACGTGCTGATCCTACTACGAGCGCCAGGTCAGGCCACGGGCGGCTCGCGTGCGGCACTCATCTCCGCAAACGACAGCTCGGATGCACGCCGTTGGCCAGGCCGCATATGGCCGTAGAACAGCGCGTTCAGCAGGACCAAGCGAACGACCATGTAATATTCGGCCACGTTGAAGGCGATCGAGACCGCGAGGCCAAACACCAACGACCCGAAGCCCAGGTAGTTCCGCCACAGACGCATCAAAGGCCCCGCATACCGCCGATAGATGCTCGCGTTCCGGGGTCCAGCCGCCGGAAAATCGGCGAGCCGGGTCTTGGTGAATGGATCGAAGCCGCGCACGTACTGGGTTTGACTGCGCAAATAAAACAAATAGATGACCCAGCACGCGCGCAGCCAAAACGGATCCGTTCCCGCGGCCATCCGATGACGCTGTTCGGCCGTCCCGAGATCCTCGCCTTCGCGATAGTTCTCGTGCGTGAGCCGGAGGTACACGTTCTTGTAGTGATCGTACATCGTGGTGTGGAAAGAACTCGTCACGATGGTCGCCAGCACCATCACCCCGACCGGCGCGAGCAGCCACGGCGGATCTCGATACTTCGCCAACACCAAAAACGCGCCGCCCAGCACGACCACCGACGACACGATCAAGTCAGCCACGCCGTCGAGCATGCGTCCGAGTGGAGAGGAACTTTTGCGCAGACGCGCCAATTGGCCGTCCGCGCAATCGAGCACGGCAGACAGGAATAGCAGCGCGCCCGCAACCGGCAGGTGCCAGCTGCCCTGTCCCAGAAAAATCGCCGCGCCCGAGGCCAGACCGCACACGATCGAGCAGAGCGTGACGAAATTCGGTGACACCGGCGTCGGCATCAGTGCGCGCGCTAGCAAATACGCGAGCGGGCGATGCACCCAGACATCAATCGGCTCCTCGACCTCGAGGGGCTTCAAACTTCGTAAGTAGCCAGCCCAAAACCCGGGCTGTTCGCCGTCTAGCGGCGGCGGGACACCGTGCGTGTCACTCGGCGTCACCCGCCACCGTCAAGAAAGGGCGCGGGGTCTCGCGGCGCATCTGCCGACCGAGCACGCGCTCGAACGCGGCCACACAGCGATCGTTTTGCTGACGCGTGCCCACGGTCACGCGCAGGTAGCTCCGGCGCGCATGATGAACGGCGAGCGATCGGATCAGGACGCCGTCCTTGAGCATCGATTCCACTAGCCGCTCGGCGGTCATGCCCGTGCCTGCGACGTCGACCAGTACGAAGTTTCCTTCGCTATCGACCGGCGACAGGCCCTCGATGCGCGAGAGCCGCGACACCAACAGATCGCGCGCAACTTTGAGCTCGCTCATGCGGGCCGCGAATTCAGCCGCGTCGTCCAGCGCCGCGCTGGCCGCAGCCAGCGTGATGGCCGGGATATTCCAGGGCACCTTCACGCGTGAGAGCAGGCGAATAACGGCCGGATGCGCGAGCGCATAGCCGAGCCGCATACCGGCCAAGCCGAAGGCCTTCGAGAAAGTGCGCAGCACGATCGCGTTGGGAAACTCGCTCAACAGATGCGCAAACGATTCGGCAGCGCCGAACTCGTAGTACGCTTCGTCGATCACCGTGGGCAGACCGAGCCGCAGCAGCCGGCGCAGGTCTTCCTCCGAGATCCGGCCCCCGGTCGGATTGTTAGGGGTGCACAAGAACACGAGCTTCGTACGCTCCGTGACCGAACGGATCAAGCCGACGAGGTCGTGCTCATGCTCCTCGGTCATCGGCACGAGCACTGGAATGCCGCCAACCGTGCGCGTGCGCGCCTCGTACATGCTGAAGGTGGGCACGCTCAGCAGCACTTCTTCACCCGGGCCGACGAAGGTGCGAATCACGACGTCGATCAACTCGGTAGAACCCGCGCCAAGCAGCACGCTGTCGTCGCCGAGAGAATCGCGCAGACCGAGCTTCTGCTTGAGCGCCTTGGAACCACCGGGATAGAAGTTGCCGCGCGTCGCGGCTTCCACGATCGCGTTGATCACGCGCGGACTCGGCGCGTATGGGCTCTCGTTCGACATCAGGCGCACGAGGTCGTCGTCGCCTTCGGCGATCGCGAAGTGCTCCTCGTTGTATGGCTTTGCCGCGCGCACCCAACTCGGCGCATAGAGCTCGATGCCTTCGGGATCGATCACGGGCGGCTGCGCGGTACCCGGCTCGTCGCCCAACGTTTCGCCGAACACGCGCAACATCGCTTCTGCGCGCGAGAGTGCGGCCGGTGTATCGACGTCGATCCAGCGCACTTCCCCGACGTCGGTCGCGAAGAACTTGCCATGGCGGCTCAGCGCTTGAACGCCGTCGCTCAGCGAGCAATCGCCGGTGCGAGCCTCCACCGCGGACAACTCGGCTATCAGCGCCGGACCGATACGGAACACACCCGTATCGAGCGCGTCGTACGCCTCCAGCTCCTTGCCGATTTTCTTGATGCGACCGTGTTCGACACCCACCTTGGTCGCGTCGTCGATGTCGAAGCAACGCTCGATTTCGTAATCAACGGCGAGCGCGCAGGCGCCTGCCGGCAAGGTCGCGGAAAGCAAACGGCGCGCGAGTTCCGGCGAGTACAAATGGTCGGACATCGTGAGCAAGCACTCGCGATCGACGAACTCGGCAGCGCTCAGCAGGCTGACGCCGTTCTTCTTGTCGTAGTCCGGATTGTCGACGAACTCGACGCTCAGACCGAGATTCGCCTCGGCGCGCAGGGTGCTCCGCACGAGCTCTCCGTGGAAACCCGTGATCACCACGGCCTCTTGAATGCCGACGCTCGCCAGCGTCCGCAGCACTCGAACGATCAACGGCACACCTGCAACTACACGCAGCGGCTTCGGTACTACATCGGCGCCTTCACTGAGCCGGGAGCCAGTTCCAGCCGCCAGCACGATCGCCCGAGTGACCCGTCGGTCCGTCATCTCCAAGTCTCGCTTTCGTCCCATGGTAAGGGTTGCCTGGGACTTAGCATGCGCCGTGACAAGTGGGCAAACCCTATTCGATTCGATAACTTAGCACCTCCTCGCGGTGTCTTTTACCAGACACAGTGTTGCAAAAATACGACACCGTTGTGCCCCCTGGAAACTACTGATTTAACCAGTGCTTTTATTAATAAAGTCAGCGACTTAAGAACCGGATATTCCTAAAACGGCCATATTTAGGCCAATTTCGTGCATAAGCCGGCCGCGTAGGAGCTGACGCGGTGCGCCGCTCGAGCGCGACCGAGCGATCACACCCCAGTCGCGACGAGGGCTCTGGCTCGCGCGAGGTCGCTTGGGTCGTCGACCTCCGTCCAAGCCAAATCGCTCACGTCGACCTTTTCGGCCGACAGCGCATGGTCCGCGATCATCTGCGAGTAGACATCCTCGTAGTAGAGGCCGATCTCGGCACGCACTCGCGCGCGGTCCAGCGCGTCGAACAGGCGGTCATTGAGCGCTGCCGAGACGCGCTCGATCCCGATGCTCTCCCCTGCGCTCTCAGCGAGCGGGAGCCCTTTACCGAAGGCAAGGATGCGAGCGCCCTCGGTCTTCACTTTCATGGCCTCCGCGTCGAGCTTGCGCCCGCTGTCGACCGCCACACCGAGCTCACTCTCGCTCAGCGCGAGTCGCTCGAGCACTTGACGCTGAAAGACTACGTCCCCATCCAGTTTGAAGAATGCGCCTGGGCCAACCGCTTGCCGACAGAGCGCCAGAGACACGGAATTCTGTGTGCTCTCGAAATCGGGATTTCTCACGTACTCCACGGCGACCGGCGCGCCTTGCATCGCGCGGCGCACTGCGTCCTCACGATAGCCCGTGGCCAGCACGAGCTTGGCGATCCCAGCGGACGCGAGCAGGCGCACAGCGCGCGCGAGGATCGTTTCGCCTCCCACGTCTACCAGCGCTTTGGGGCGATCATCGGTGATCGGCCGCAACCTCGAGCCGATCCCGGCGACCAAGATCACGGCCGTGTCGGTGTTCATCTGCAGCCGTCCCTTCGTGTCGACGAGCGGTTTCTCTGGTCAGCACCCAGCGGGTTTGCGGCGCGGTTCATCGCTTGATTGCCCTGAAATCCTTGAGGCGTTCTCCCGCGCCGATCAGGCGCTTCGGCCGTTGCGGACGGGCACACGCCTTGCTACCACACCGCCCGAGCGAGAAGCGACGAGTTCAGGAACGAAGAAGATAGGAGCGCGCTATGCAACGACCTCAGAAGATTCAGCCTGCCGAAGGTAAGCTCGGTGTGCTGCTGCCCGGGCTCGGCGCCGTTTCGACGACGCTCATCGCGGGCTGTTTGTTGGCGAAGAAGGGGCTCGAGAAGCCGATCGGTTCGCTCACCCAGAGCGGCACGATTCGCCTCGGCAAGCGCACGGACAATCGCGTGCCACGCATTCACGATTTCGCTCCGCTCGCCAAGATCGAAGATCTGGTGTTCGGTGGTTGGGATCTGTTCCCCGAAAACGCGTACGAGGCTGCCGTCCACGCGGAAGTGCTCGAGGCCAAGCACCTCGACCCGATCAAGAGCGAGCTCTCGAACATCAAGCCGATGCCCGCCGTGTTCTATCCCGAATACGTCAAGCGTTTGCACGGCACACACTTGAAGAAGGCCGCAACCAAGGCGGACATGGTCGAGCTCGTGCGCGAGGACATTCGGCGCTTCATCAAGGAAAACGGTTGCTCGCGCGCGGTCACCGTTTGGTGTGGTTCGACCGAAATCTATCTGGAGCCGGGAGCGGTCCATCAAAGCATCGCTTCGTTCGAAAAGGGCTTGCGCGAAAACGATCCGGGCATCGCAAACTCGATGATCTACGCCTGGGCGTGCTTGAAGGAGGGCGTCGCCTTCGCCAATGGCGCGCCGAACCTGACCGTGGATTTTCCAGCTGCTTTCGAGCTCGCTCGCGAGACGCAAACGCCGATTTGCGGCAAGGATTTCAAGACGGGACAGACCTTCATCAAGACCTTGCTCGCGCCAGGTTTCAAGGCGCGAGGGCTGGGTATGAAGGGTTGGTTCTCGACCAACATCCTCGGCAACCGCGACGGAGAGGTGCTCGACGATCCGGAGAGCTTCAAGTCGAAGGAAGTGAGCAAGCTCGGCGCGCTCGAGCAGATCCTGCAACCCGACGTGTACCCCGAACTCTACGGGGACCTCTATCACAAGGTCCGCATCAACTACTATCCGCCGCGTGGCGACGCAAAAGAGGGCTGGGACAACATCGACATCTTCGGGTGGCTTCGCTATCCGATGCAGATCAAAGTCGATTTCCTGTGCCGCGATTCGATCCTGGCCGCACCGCTCGTGCTCGACCTGGCGCTCTTCAACGATCTCGGCAAGCGCGCCGGCTTCCGCGGCGTGCAGGAGTGGCTGAGCTTCTATTTCAAGTCGCCGATGACCGCACCGGGGCTCTACCCCGAGCACGACATCTTCATTCAGTCGATGAAGCTTAAGAATACGCTGCGCTGGATGATGGGCGAGGAGCTCATCACGCACCTCGGCAACGAGTACTACGACTGAAAAATGGTATCGGCTTGCTGCCGCAACATCCACGGATGCTGCGTTGGCCTCTGCGGTGCGTGCTCACGTACAAGAGTACGCTCCGCGCGGCCGCCCTGCCTCCGCGGCGTTGCGTTGCAATCCGATGCTGTTTTTGGGGCTGCTCAAACCAGGCCGGAGCGGCGGCGGAGGTACCAGTGGACGCCCCAGCTGCTCGCGGCCAGCAGCGTCCAGAGCCAAATCGGCAAGAGCGGCGATGTTTGGCGCTCGCTCGCGACCTCCGTCGCGGGCGGCACCGGCAAGTCGGCAATGTCTTTGACACCCACTGCGCTGCCGCCGGTCGCCCGCGCGATGCGCTGCAGTCGCTCGGGGTCGGGTCGCGAGTCACCCCAGGCCTGGCCGCCGCGCTCGCACGCAAAATCGAAGCGCGTGGGCGGCGCAGTACCGATGCGCGCGCGCGCTGAGTAGCCGCCCGCTTCGAGCGGACCAAGCTCTACCTCCACGGGTCCCGGATTCGCGGGGGCGATCTTTTGCTGCTTGGGCGCGCGCGCGACGGGCAGGCCGAGTCGCTCGATTTCGAGCTCGATCTCGCCCTGCATGTCGGGAATCCGCACGATGCGTAGCTTGGCGGGAAGCCCGGCGATGCACGGCCCAACGAGCTCCATGTGCGCCGCTTCGTAGCGAGGATCGCGCATCAGCCAGCCGACGAGGCCATCCCACAACGCGCCGTAGGCGCGGCCGCCGGAGCTTTCGGCAAACTCGCTGAAGGCGAGCGCATGGGTGCCGTCGACGCCGAGCGCGATCGATCGGCCGTCGCCTGCCTCGCCGAGCGCCAGTACCGGCATCGCACCCGCTCCGACACGCTGTTCCGGGTGCTCCCAGAGCACGAGCGCGCCGTCGCGCGCCGGCCCGAGCAGGTTTGCGCCCCCCATCGTCGGCAGCTCATCGCCGACGATGGCGATGAGGCCGCGCAATACGGGCGCGGCGCGCCCAGCCTCCGTGTAGCGCGGCACGAACTCACCGCCGTCGAAGGGCGGATCGTGCCGGCGCAGGCTCACGGGCAGGACGCGTTCGATAGGCGAACCCGCGTAGCCGCCACCGGCAAACGCAGACGGGCCGCCCACCATGATCAGGCCGCCCCCGGAGCGCACGTAGTTTTCGAGCGCGCCCAAATGACGCGCGAGCTTGTAGGTGACCGCGTCGATGTCCTGGAGGATCACCGCGTCGAAGCTCGGCAGGTGGTCCGTGAAGAGCTCGTCGACTGGAAACGGGATCAGCGCGAGCTCGGAATCATCGCTGGTCTCGGTGTTGTCCTCTTCCGTGCGCAGAATGAAGAACGCAATCAGATCGATGGATTCGTCGGCTTTCAGCCAGCGGCGCAAGGCACGCACGTCGTACGTGGGACGCCCGGCAACGTGCAGCAAACGCAGCCGATCGCGGGCGACGCTGAACGGGATCAAACGCACGTTGTTCTCCGGGATCTGGTCGCCCTTGGGCGACTCGATCGATATCTCGACGATCCGGGAACCTGCCCGCTCGAGTGTGACTGACAACTCGACGGTGGCATCGTTGCCTGTCATTTTCGCGACACCCGTGGCGAGCACGAATGGTTCCACACCGTGCCGCAACTCGCGCACGGTGACGGGGATGTCGGTACACACGAGTCCACCCGAGCAACCGATCTCCACGGTCAGAGCGAGCGGTTGATGCGCTACCGCCGTGCCTGTAGTACGCACCGCACGAATGCTGGCATCCGCCGGTTCGCGATCGGAGAGCGAGATCGTGTCAATGCGCGCTCCAACGCCGGACAAGGCGCGCTCCAGCTCCGCGCTCTCGAGCGTCGGGGTCGGACGCGACAGGCAGCCGTCACTCACGACGACCACGGCTTTCGGGCGCTCGCCCGTGTCTCGACTGAGAGCGTCGAGCGCGGCCACCAAGTCGCTATCCTCGCTCAACGGGGCCTGCGCGAACGCGCTCGGGGCGAGCGGCAACGGCGCGCCGTCCCCGAAGCCGAAAACACCGACGCGGGCGTCACCGAGGTGTTTGGCGAGCGCCGGCAGCGCGCGCAACGCGAGCTCACGGCGAGTGCCGCCATCCGCGGGCAACAAGAGCCTCCGCGATTGATCGACCAACACGATCACCTTGGGCCCGACGCGCGTTCCACGCATGGTGACCCGCACGGGGCGCAGCACGGCGCCCAACATGGCGATGACGCCGAGCGCGCAGGTGAACCACAACCAGCGGTGTCCCCCTTCGCGCCCGCGCAGCTCGAGACCCAAGAGCAAGAATGCCACGAGCGCGAGGGCGCCCGCGCCAATCACGACCGCCTGCCCGACACCCTCCGCGAGCGCCAGTGATCCGGAACTCATGGCTGTTGCCGAAAACGACGCCGCATGAGCCACGGCGCATGCACTTGATCGTCCTTGTAGTCGGAGCAGAGCACGTACATAGCGAGGTTGACGGCGAGCCGAATCGCCTGTTCGCGTTGCGCTGCGCCGCCGGGCACGCACTCGAGCGCAAAACCTTCGCCCGCGCGCGCCAGCGCGCCCAACAGATCATGCTGTAAAAAAATCACCTGTGCAGCGTGGGCGCGCACGATCGCGTCGATGGTCGGCGGACCGAGCACGCGCCCGACGGGGCGCTCGACCATGTAGAACGTCTTGTAGATGACGTGACTCGGATCGAGCGTTACCGGCGCCGATTCCGGCAACACGCGCGCGAGCTCCCGACGCGCTCCCCGATTGAACGCCCCCCGCTCCGGATCCCGGTCATCCACCAAGAGCACGCCACCCAGACGGATAAAGCGCTCGAGGCCGCGCAATTCCGCTCCGGTCAGGGTGCCTGGATCACTAATACCCGCCCAGATCACGAACGGTTCCGCGTTGAGAGCTCGTTCGTCGGCACGCACCTCGCCCGAGACCAGATGCGCAGGAGCGCTGGTGCGACGTACGAGTTCCCACGCCCAACGTCCGGCACCGGACGCGAGCAGGTCGACCGACGCGGCGCCTCCGGCACGCAACAAACGCGCATGGAACGCGCCATGTTCGCCGAAAGCGCGCGCGCGTGCGGCCCAGCACAGCGCCAGGGGCACGCCGAGAGCGGCGCGGCGCGACAGCGTACCAGGGCCGGTCAATTGAAATCCTGTACGCGCCAGATACCCGCTTCGCGCTTGAGCTTGATCTGGTGTCCTTCCGGCACGTCGACGATCGCGGTGTCGCCGTTGACCTTCACCTCCAGCGTCGCCGGGTCCTCTAGCCCTTCGACTAGAGAGTCGAGATCGCTTTCGAGCGCGCTGCGCATTTCAGTCGATAGCACGCCGACTAGCGCGGGGTAGCTCCGCCGTGCCAGCGCGCGCCGCAGATCCGCTAGCGCCTCCGCGGGAGTGTGCGGCAAGCTCGGCAATGCGCCCATCGAGCTCAGGCGAAAGGTGCCGTCCTCGAGTTCGAAGCGAGCAACCTCGCCGTCCTCGAAGCGGATCTCCGCCGACGCTTCGAGCGCGAGTGGGCCGCGCGTGAGCGCCTGCCCCTGGCTCGCCAGCTCACCATGCGCGTCCAAGACCATGCGCTGGACGCCGGCCTCCCCGTAGTCGCGACGCGCTTGCTTACTCAAAAGTGCGTAAATACGCCGCGAGTCTCCGCGACGGGCGGCGTCGGCGTACTCGCGGGCGACCCCGCGCGGGTCGGGCAACGCGGCCGGCGCGCAGCTGCCGAAAAGCAGGCCAAAAAAGAGGCCGCACGCGGTCCGGGCGACAGGCGACGATGCCGACATTTTCCGTGGAGACAGCTAGCGAAAGCCGGAGCACTTGGCTACCTTGTGCCCGAGATGTTGGCAATGTTTCGCTCCGGCAGCGCCCTGTCCGCAGGGGTAGCGCTCTCGGTCATCATCGCTTGCGGCGGTCCGCCGCCGCGAACGGCGAATCCGACCCGCCCGCTCGACGAGCGACGAGCGATCGAGCTCATCATCGAGGCCTTTCGCGACGAGCACGATCGCCCCGTGCCGGGCACGGACGTCTCGGTCGGTGCAAACAAGAAACTCCATGTCGACGTTTCCGCGCAAGATCGCAAATACGGCGTGGCGTACGTCAGCGGACCGGAGCGCTGGTCGTTGGCTGGCGCGTTGCCACCGCGCGATCCGAACATGGGGGACGCGCTGCCGATCGTGCCCGGCCAGGGTGACGACTCGGACGCCCGCGTGCTCATCTTGTACGATAGCGACTACGTGTACGACGATCACGTAGGCGAGGCGCACGAACAGAGCACGCTTGCCACCGAGCTACGCCTGAAGCGAGACGTGCACGACTTCCTGGTCCACGCGCACACGGAAAAGTTTCCGTGACCAGCGCACAACCCCGGATCCGGACGACGCGCTCGTTGATTCTCGGCGCGGGCGCCCTTTCGGTGTGCGGGATCGCGCTCAGCGCGACCGGCAGCGAGGACGTCGGTAAATGGCTGACACTCACCGGAGTCATATCGATGATCGTGGGTCTGCACCGCTTCGGCCGCAGCGGACCTGACGAACCGCTCGAGTTCGACGAAGCCGAACACAAGCGCAAGAAGCGAAAAAAACGCGCCAAGGACGCCCCCGAGTCGGCGCGCTGAGCGAGCCGCTACCCCCTCACGTCTCGCTGCGCAGCACCGCGATCGCGACGTCTTTGCCGAGTTCGGGCGCGCGGGCGACGCCCAAACCGAATTCCCGGCCGTCAATCTCGAGCTCGAAAGTCGCTTGGCCGCTGGCGGGAAGTTTCGACAATGGCCCGAGCGCGACGATCGCCTTGGCGTTCACCTCGGGCGAAATTGGTGTACCGAACGCGTCGTGGTCGACGAGCAGATACACGTAGGTGAGCGGTTGCTTGGTCCCCTCTTTCAGCTGGCTCCTGAGGTTCTCGTTGAGAGCGTTTTCGAGGCGGTACGCATAGGCCGCCCAGGACCAGCCCGTCACGTACAAGCCGACGACGTCAGTGCCTTTGACGATGGGGGCGCCAGCAATCCACTGTCCGTCCGCGCGCCCTTTGACGCCCGCCGCTTCCGGCATGGAGCCTCGCGTTTCCAGATATTGGCCCGCGATTGCCTTCTTCAAATCGGGAAACGCTTCGAACAAATATTTGCCCGCCATCTGATCCTGCTCTTGATCGTTTCTGATCACGAGGCCCGTCGCGTCGGCAACGGCGAAGAACGTGCTCTTGGCAACGCGCAGTTCCTGCACTTTATCGCGCGCCTTCTCGAGCGCGCGACGAGCGCCTTGCGGGTCCTCGCTCGGCGGTTTGCCAGTGGCGAAGATAGAGGCGAGCAGTGGCGCTCCGACCGGCAAGCCCGTTCTCACTTCCCTCACGTCAGCGCTGGCCTTGCTCACCAGCAACGCCGCGTGCACCCCGGCATGCTCCGCGCTGATGGTGCTCGCCTTTTTGCACCCAGCGAGCAGCCAGAGTGCAACGCAGGAGAACAGAACCCATGTAGTGAAACGTCGGACTTTCATCTTTGAAATACTCAGATAGGTCCTCGCCCTGCGCGAGCAAACAAAATTCGACGAGGCCCTGGCGGCGGCTGGAGGAGCTGGGCCCAAATACGTAGTGAATTGCGACTGTCTCGAAGGCGGAAGAAACACCAACGGCGTGGTTGCACGCGCCATCGTGCAGTCATGAAACCGTGTGGTGCGCGCATGCAAAATGACTAGGAGGGGATTGCCTGACTGGGCGCGTACGCTAGGCGGACAAATATGGAGCGAACGCATTGCGGGTAGCGCGCCGTATGTTCGTTGATGCGAGCACCCTGAAGTGTTAGTTTTGATAGGCTTGGCAATTTGTCGCTCGCTGTCCAATCCGCTCCGGGAGGTCCATCACTGATGGCGTCCCCTCCGCGCAACAAGCCGCGCTCGAACCGGCTTTCCGACGCGCCGCCGCCTATCGCGGGGGCCGGTCGTCGTGATTCCTATATCGCGCTCGAGACTCTGGTCTCACCCGCCGAGCTGAGCGTCGTTTTTCAACCAATCGTCGATTTAGCAACCGGCAAGCTGTTCGCGCACGAAGCCTTGGTGCGCTGCAGCGCGACGTCCTTCAAGGGGCCGATGGAGCTCTTCGAGCGCGCCGTCGAAGTCGGCTGCGCGGGGCGGCTCGGACGCATGATTCGAGAGATCGCGGTGCCGCTCGCCTCCGGCGGTCCTATTTTCCTGAACGTACATCCGCAAGAGCTGCAAGAGAGTTGGTTGATCCGCCCCGACGATCCAATCTTCTCGCACGATCATCAAGTATTCCTCGAGATCACCGAGTCCGTGCCTCTCACGCACCACGAGCTCTGCATGGGTGTCTTGAGCGAACTGCGAGCTCGCAGCAGCGTGCAGCTGGTCGTCGACGACTTGGGCTCGGGCTATTCGAATTTGAAGCGCATCGCGGATCTCGAACCCAAAGTGGTCAAGCTCGATCGTGGGCTGATCGAGGATGTCGCGCAGAGCAAGCGGCAGCGTCAGTTGATCGCGAGCGTGGTCCGCTTGTGCCAAGATTTGGGCGCCACCGTGGTGGCCGAGGGCATCGAAACCGACGAGGAGTTTCAGGCTCTGTGCGACACGGGCGCTCACTACGGCCAAGGTTTCCTGTTCGCGCGCCCCGCCTACCCGATGCCGAAGATCACCTGGCCGCCGAGCTCCGGCGAGCGCAGTACGCGTTCGCTGAGCCCGTCGGGGCTGCCGTTCGCCGAAGTCGCGCCGGTCCTGAAGTAAATAGCCTCAGCCCGCGGCGATCTGCTCGAGCACTTTGGCGACGTGTCCGTCGACACGCACCTTGCGAAACGCCGCGCGAACCGTGCCCGTCTTGTCCACGACGAACGTGCTTCGCTCGATGCCCATGTACTCACGCCCGTAGTTCTGTTTCTTCACCCACACGCCGTACGCGTTGGCGAGCACCTTGTCCGGATCGGAGAGCAGCGTAAACGTCAGCCCATACTTTTTTTTGAACTTGACGTGACTCTCGACGGAATCCGGGCTGACACCCAGCACGCGCACTTTTCGCGAGTTGAACGTTGCGAGGTTGTCACGAAAATCACACGCCTCCCTGGTACAGCCTGAGGTGTCGTCCTTCGGATAAAAGTACAAAACGTACGGTTTGCCCGCGAGGCTCTTGCTCGTCACTTCCCGCGACTGATCATCTTGCAGCGCGAAGGCTGGGGCTGTGCTGCCCTCACCTTTTGCGGCCGCAGATTGGGCGGGCTTGGTTTTCGCTTTGCTAGCTGCGCGGACGGGCTGGGCGGTTTTGGCTGCGCGCTTGGCGCTCGCTTTCTTGGCTGCCATGGCTCGGTCTCCTACTGGTTCGTGAGCGCCGCGAACTCTATCATCCGAGCGGCTTGTCGAAGTCGCCGATTCGAGTAAATTGCGCGCGATGCTCGACCTTCCCGATCCAGGCCTATACCGAACCACGCAGCCCCTCCCCGGCCACGAAGACGCGATCCCCGGCGGGGTGCTTATCTATCTGGGCCAGCCGCAGAACGGCGGCGTGAAGTTCGTCGTGCGCCCGGCTGACAATCGCCGCAACCGTTGGTTCTGGCGTGACCCCACGACGCCACTACGCTCGCCCAGCTGGGCGAAGACTCTGAAGCAGTTACCGTCGGAGGGCTTCTATACGTTGCCCGACGCGATCGACTTCGAAGGCGGCGGCCGCTGGCTCAAGAACGCGATTGTACAACTCGGATACAACGAGCAAGGCCAGGGCATTCTGTTCGTTGGCGAGTGGCAGGAAGACGGCCCGGACAACACGTTGCGCTTCAACGAGCGCGGCTTGTTGATCGATGACTCGTTGTTGGGGAAGTTGGTCTGGGCGCCGATATTGCCCGTGCGCGGCGTGTCCAATGTCGCAAACACGAATGCCTGAGAAAGGCATTCGTGGTTTGGGTTTTGTTTCTGTAGTTCCGTACTGGGACGCTTCGCGATCTATCTGACCTGACGGAAAGCAGGCGCCCGGGTTCGCCGGGTTTTTGGGGTCCTAGCTATTTTTGCGGTCGTGATCTGATCGTGCCAAGACTGCGGGGTGGATCCCGCGCGGCCTCGTGCCACGAGGACGCGCGGGTCCATCCGCTGAGTCTCCCTGAGGCGCTCTTGCAGGTTGTTCCGGCGCTCGCCCGGGAGAAGGCGAGCGCTGGAGAAGGAGAGTCCGAGAAGCAGGGAGACGAGCTGGAGGGAAGAACCTATTTTGCGGCCTTCAGGTTTTTGGCAACGAAATCCCAGTTCAACAATTTGTCCGCGAAGGCTTCCAGGAACCCTTTGCGATTGTTGCGATGGTCTAGATAGTACGCATGCTCCCAAACATCGACCGTTAGCAGTGGCGTGTCCGCTGTCGTGAGCGGCGTCTCGGCGTTGGGGGTGCTGAGGAACTTGCCCTTGCCTTCGGCGAGCACGAGCCAGGCGTAGCCCGAACCGAAACGCCCGGTGCCCGTGGCTACGAGATCGGTGCGGAACTTGTCCCAGCCGCCCATGCCTTTGATCAAGTCAGCGACATCGCCCGAGGGCGGCGCGCCGCCGCCGTTCGGCTTCATGCTCTCCCAGAAGAAGGTGTGATTCCACACCTGAGCCGAGTTGTTGAAGATCGGTCCGGAGCTGCTCTTGATGATCTCGACCAGGCTCTTGCTCGCCTCGGGCTTGCCCTCGATCAGGCCGTTCAACGCCGTGGCGTATCCCTTGTGGTGCTTCTCGTAGTGGTAGTCGAACGTCTCTTGCTTCATCACTGGCTCGAGCGCGTTCTTCGCGTACGGCAGTGGGGGAACCTCGATGGCCATGGCTTCACTCCTTGTCTGGTTGACGCTCGGAAATCTCGGGTCGGCGGCGCCCGCTGTCAACGACGGAGCGCAGCCGCGGGCCTTTTCTTTGCGCGCCAGCCGAGATACGGCCAGCCGGCATGTCCGAGCGGCTGCCCCAAGAGCAATTTCGCTACAGCGCCGACCGCGCGAGCTTAGGTGCCGAGCTCGCTGCCCGCTTTCAAGAGCTCGATTTCGATCAGGCCGCGCAAGAGTTCGTCGCGAATTCTCGCGAAATGCGACACGGCCGCGTGCTGACCTGGATCCAGCGATTGGCGCGCCTGTTCGTGTCGGACTTCGACGCCAACGGCTGGCTCGGAATGTATCCGATGCATCTCGCCAGCAGCGAGCAGTGGCGCGCGCTATTGGGCAACGAACCGATCGCGAGCTTGCTGGACGTCGGCGCTGGGTCGGGCGCGGTGACGCGTGCGTTGCTTCCGCTCTGTCGCGACGTGCTGACGACCGAGACGTCGCCACCGATGGCGCGGCGACTCGCGCGGAGCGGAATCCGTTGCCGGCGCGTCGACCTCGCACTCGAGCCTCTAGGCGAGGAACGACGATTCGACTTGGTCACGTGTCTCAACGTGCTCGATCGCGCGTCCTATCCCAAACGACTCTTGCGACGAGCGTGCGAGCTCCTACTGCCTCAGGGTCGTCTCGTGGTCGCGCTTGCCCTGCCCTATCGTCCTTTTTTCTACGACGGCGCGGCCACACCCGAGCCGCTCGAACGACTGAGCTGCAGCTCGCTCAGCTGGGAGCTCGCGGTGCGTGAACTCGCGACTCGCGAGCTCGCACCGCTCGGCCTCGAAATCGTCACGCTGAGCCGCCTGCCCTACCTGTCGTTCGGCGACGCGGAGCGCGAGCTCTACGCACTCGACGACGCGATCCTGGTCGCGAGACGCCGAGCGCCCGGCTAGCCAGCGCGTTTGTGCCACAAATCCGGCCGCGCGAGGCTCGCCGACGCGCGATGGCTTGCCGCTACGCGCGGCTGGCGTTAAGTGATTCGTCCTCGGCCAGTGCGGCCACTAACTCTCGAGGTAGAATCGTGTCCAAGACCGTCCTGCTCGCCACCGAAAAGCCCTTTTCCGCAGCTGCCCGCGACGAGGTCGTCGCGATCATCAAGCAAGCTGGCTACACCGCCAAGGTGCTCGAATCCTACAAGGGCAAGGGCCCATTGATCGAGGCCATCGCGAGCGCCGACGCCGCGATCGTCCGCAGCGACATCGTGGACCCCGAGGTGCTCGACGCCGCCAAGCAGCTCAAGCTGGTGGTACGCGCCGGCGCGGGTTACGACAGCATCGACACGGCGGCCGCCAAGGCCAAGGGCATCGCGGTCATGAACACCCCGGGCCAAAATGCCAACGCCGTCGCCGAGCTGGTGTTCGGCATGCTCGTGTACCTCGCGCGCGGGAAGTTCAACGGCAAGACCGGCAGCGAGCTGCGTGGCAAGACGCTCGGTTTGCACGCGTTCGGCGCAGTCGGTCGCGCGGTGGCCACGATCGCTCAGGGCTTCGGCATGAGCGTGTACGCGCACGATCCGTTCGTCAAGGCGGACGCGATCAAGGCCGGCGGCGCTGAAGCCCTGAATTCCGTCGAAGACCTGTACAAGAAGTGCCAGTACGTTTCCTTGCACATTCCCGCCACCGCCGAGACCAAAGGCTCGATCGGCAAGAAGCTTCTGTGCTCGATGCCGAAGGGCGGCACGCTGATCAACACCGCGCGCAAGGAAGTGATCAACGAGCCCGAGTTGCTCGAGGCATTCGCGGAGCGCGCCGATCTCCGCTACGTGTCGGACATCGCTCCGAGCGACGCGACGCTCGCGGCACTCAAGGAAAAGTACGACGCCCGCGTCTACGTGACGCCAGCAAAAATGGGCGCCCAAACCGAAGAAGCCAACGTCAACGCCGGACTCGCTGCCGCGCGCCAGATCGTCGGTTTCTTCGAGCGCGGCGACAAGAACTTC
>DASXKQ010000314.1:0-9565 GCA_036496745.1 Polyangiaceae bacterium | reverse complement strand
CCGATGCCGCCTGCACCGATGCCGCCCGCGCCGAGCCCGCCGCTGCCGGAGTTGCTCATGCCGCCCGCGCTGGTTCCACCTGCGCTGATCGCGCCGCCCGCGCTCGAGCCGCTCGAGCCGGCAAAGTCGCCGACCCCGGATGTTCCCGCGGGCGCGCCGAGGTCAGCGCCGGGTTGGGTCGAACCACCACAGCTGATGACGAGCGTTGTACAAGAAAGCAACGAGCCAAGTGAGCGTGTGAGTGTGCGCAAGTGGGATTCTCCTGTGGAGGACGCGCGACCGCGTTGGTCCGTGACTACATAGGTAATCGTTGGCCCTTCGCAGCAGGCAAAGTTTGGTCCGGCGATAGCGCGCGAGCTGATCGCGCTCTTGTCACGTGCGTCGTGCTTACTCGAGCGCTAGACGGCTGGCTGGCCCCCGCGGCCGCCCCCCGACCGAGCGGGGCGGCCCGGGAGGCCACCAACGCGATACGCCAGCCTACCTCTTGCGACTGCGTGTCAGCGCGAGCCACACCATCAGCTCCCACGCGCCGAAGATGACTCGGGTGTGACGAGATCCGAACCGAACGTGACGGCGATGAACATCAGTCCCGCCAACGTCGCGGCGGCGGTCCTTCCAGTTTCACCGCGTGCTCGCGCGCTGTTTCGAGCGAAATCCGTTGGCGTCGGCGAAAAATGATGCGTTGGATCGAAGTTCTTGAGCAGCACGCATCCTTTGATGCAAGCGCATGTCATCGTATAGCCGTCAAGTGCTCCTCCGCCCTCGACCCTCCCGAATGCTCGTCGCCGGAGCGACGGCATGGCTCATCGCGGGCTGCAGCGCGCATGCGCGCACGCCTGCGCCTGACATCGCCGGCGCGGGCGGAGCAAGCGGTGGTGCGAGCGCGGGCGGTAACGGTGGGGCGGGCACGGCCGGCTCGAGCATTTCCGGTCAGGCCGGTGCGAGTGGCGCAGTGAGCGGAGCCGGCAACGGCGGCGCGTTGGCCAGCGGCGGCGCGTTGGCCAGCGGCGGCGCGAACGACGGCGGCAGCGCTGGTAATGGCGGGAGCTCCGGCAGCGGCGCGAGCGCGGGCGGCGGCGCGCTCGGTAGTGGCGGCGCTGCGGGGGGCGGCGTGAGCGGCAGCTCCGGCAGCGCAAACGCGGGAAGCGGAGGCAAGTCCGGCAGCGGTGGCACGAGCGGCGGAAGTGGCGGCGCAGCAGCCGGCGCAGGTGGGAGCGGCGGAGTCGCCCACACCGGCGTTTGGCGCGTGATGCCGCTCGGCGACTCGATCACGGGCACCACCTGCTACCCCAAGTTGCTGGCTCAAGAATTCACGCAAAACGGTCACACCAACTTTCAGTTCGTTGGCTCGGTGCTCAACAATCAGGGCTGCGGTAACGCGCCCAACGTGCAGACGGAGGGGCACGGTGGCTTTCTGATCACCGACTCCTCCACGCTGAGCGCCATGCCGGGTTGGTTCTCGGCTGACCAGGCCGACATCGTGCTCATGCACTTTGGTACGAACGACGTTTGGAACAGCATTGCGCCCGCGACGATTCTGTCCGCCTACTCGACGACGGTGGACGATTTGCGAGCCGTCAAAGCGAATGTGATCATCTTCGTGGCCCAGATCATCCCTCTGAACCCCGCGGGCTGCGCAGGTTGTGAAAGCGGCGTCGAGACGCTCGACGCTCAGATCTCGAGCTGGGCGTCCGGCAAGAGCACGGCGCTCTCACCCATCTACGTCGTGGACGTGCATTCGGTGTTCGACGCGGCATCCTACCTGCCGAACTCCACGTACACCGTGGACGGCGTGCACCCGAATCCCGCCGGGTCGCAAAAGATCGCCGACAAATGGTACGCCGACGTCTCCGCGCGCGGTTTGTTCTAGGCCTCGGTTCCGCGGCGTGGCTCAGGTCGGGAGTCGGCGGGGCAGAGCCGTGTGCGAGCCGAGAGCGAGCTGATCGAGCAAATACCAAGTCTTCATTTTGCCCTTGCCCTTGATCTCGAGTTCGCCGCGCGCTTCGAGCTCGTACATGTCCTTCAGCAGGAGATACATGGCTTCACTGACGTGGATTTTGCCGGGCTCGCCGTGCGATTCCATGCGGCTCGCGGTGTTCACGGTGTCGCCCCACACATCGTAGATGAACTTGCGCTTGCCGATCACGCCCGCGACCACCGGTCCAGAGTGAATGCCGATGCGAATGTCGAGCGGTTCGCCGAACTGCTTGGTGAACTCCGCGGCTCGACGGCGCATGCCGAGCGCCATCTCCGCGATGGTTTGCGCGTGGTCGTATTCGTGGCTGTGGAGCCCGCCGGCTACCATGTAGGCGTCGCCAATCGTCTTGATCTTCTCGAGCTTGAGTTTGTCGCCGAGCTCGTCGAAGCTCGAAAACATCAGATTCAGCCGCTCGACGAGCACCTCGGGCGCCAAGCGCTCGCTCATGCGCGTGAAGCCGACGATGTCGGCGAACAGCACGGAAACGCGCGGGAACGCGTCGGCGATCGCTCGCGGATCGCGCTTCAAACGCTCGGCGATCGCGGGCGGTAAGACATTGAGCAAGAGCTCTTCCGAGCGAGCTTTCTCGCGCGAGAGCTCGGCGACTTGCGACTGAATCAGGCGCGCTTGCCAGAAGCCGGCGCGCGCTTGTTGCTCGAAGCGGTGCGCCAAGATCGCGCCGATGCCTCCCATCGCCAGCAGGGTGCTGCCGATTGAGACGCGTATGGAGATATCACTCTTGCCGTACCAGGTATCGAGCAGGAGATAGGCGAGCAGCGTGAGCACGGTGAAGACGCTCTGCGTCGTCACGTTCATGCGCACGACGAACGGCCCGAGCGTCACGAACAGCACCGCGTAGGAAGTATAGAGGTAGCCATGCTCTGCCGCGATCGCGCCGATGTAGAGCACGACTAGGTTTGCCGCGAGGCCGTAGCCGAGCAAGGCGATCTGGCCAAAGCGCAGCAGCGCCCCCGACCGCACGACGGCGCTCGCGCAGATCGCGATGGGCAGAAATAACCCGTAGCGCGCGGCCCAGGCGCGAGCGCGCACCTCGGGCACCAGCAGCGCGTCGTGCACGCCGTAGGCAAGAAATACGGCCGAAGCAAGTGGCACGCTCAGCGCCAGAAAGCGCCGAAGCGGCTCGCAATGATCGCGCTGGAACTCGCGCTCGAGTTCGCGGTTCACGAAGCGCCCCGCGAGATTCACGCGCGGCGGAGGCCCGGACGGCGAAGCTTGCGCGGCGGATTCGGACATCGCGAGGGCGACGGTCCTAACCGCACGGCTCACGCGCGGCAAGGAGCGCGCCCGCCGCTACTGCGGCGTGAGCGCGTTCACCTGCACTTCGCGCAGAATCGCCCAAAAGCCCCCGGCGTCCGTCATCGTGACGCGCACGAAGCGCGCACAGGTTCCGCTGGGGAAGAGATCGCTGAACGTGCCCAGGCCCTGCGTATTCGTCGTTTGATCGATGACCTTCGTGAAGTCAGCGCCGTTGGCCGAGGTCTCGATGTAGTAGTGGTAGTCGACGCCGCCTTCTTCCCATTGCGTTTGGATCGAGGTCAAACGGTAGGGCTTTTGCAAGTCGACGAGCCACCACGCTTCACTCCCGTCGCCCGAGCTCCACTCGGTCATCGTGTCACCGTCGTTTGCGTTCGACGCGGGCTGCGCCTCTTTGCTGGCCGTGGATGGCTTGTTGTGCGCGACGTCCATGGGCAGACCTGGCTGCACGTTGTCGCACGCGCCGCCGCCGCTCTTGCCGCCGCCGCCGCTCGCGCCACCGGCCCCGCCGCCGCTGGTTCCACCGGTACCGGCAGTCGAGGTGCCGCCCGTTCCGCTCGCGCCGGCAGTTCCACTGCCGCCCGCGGTTCCAGCGGCTCCGCTGCCGCCCGCTGTTCCGGCTGCGCCGCTTTTGCCGGCGCCACCGCCGTTGCCCGCAGCTCCCGCGGCTCCGCCGGTCGCGGTCACGCCCGCGGCTCCGCCGGTTGCGGTCACGCCCGCGGCTCCGCCGCTCGGTGCTCCAGCGCGGCCCCCACCGCCACCCTGACCGGCGCCGCCGGACTCGCCGCCGCCGGCACCCGACGAAACGCCGGCCGTGCCCGCATTGCCCGCCAATCCCGCGCTATCCCCTCCTTGCGGGGGCAGGCCCGAAACCGAGGGGTCGAACGAGGGCGGTTCGGCTGATGAACAGCTCGCCACCAAGACAACACCCGTAAGCCCCGCGCAAAGCAGACAGAAAGCCCTAGTTTTCAAGTTAGACCGCGATCCTTCCGGAACCCAAACCAAGCCGGGCTCCGCTTGCAGATAGCACTGGTTTGGCCATCCAAGAAGCGAGACGGAGTCCGGGCGCCGTTCGTCACGCGCCCCACGACGTTTTTTTGCCGAAGCGTTCGGGCGCTCGGTGTCGCTTCAGTAGAACATGTAGGGCCAAATGGACTTCATCAGCCGCGGCGCCGCGGGCGGGGGCGGCGTGGAGAAGAACTGACCCGAGCCGTGGCTCGGCATGTGCTGGTACCACCAGACCATGAATTCGCCGCCGCAGTCGCCGTATTGAGCGTTCGTCGCGGTGTTCCACGGCAGCGCCGTGGGCGGCGTGCCGCTGATGGGTAGCTTGATGTTGCTGCGCCCGAACTCGTCGCAGGAGCTCAGCACGGTGTCGGCATCGAAGTAGTCGTACTGAGAGACGCCGTTTGGCGCGTAGTGCACGTCGCCGCACACCGGGTCGAACGGATCGACGTCGAAGGTCGTCCCGCCGAAGGGGAATTGCGCGTGCGTCTGGGACAGCAGGCTGAAGGAGCTCACGCCGTAGAGATTCGAGAAGGGCAGGCTGTAACCGACCGGGGGCGGCGAACTCAGGTTGAAACGCGCGAACGGCGAGAACCACTCTTGGAAGGACGGCACGCTGTTTTGCAAACCAAACTCGATATCGTGGCCCTGCGAGTGCAAAAAGCAGCCCGGACCGCGCGTGTAGTTCACCTGTCCCACGCGTAGGCTTCGTCCGCAGAAAGGCACGGTCGGCGGCGCGCAACCGTTGGCGCAGGTGTTGACGGTGCCCGTCTGGTTGTCGCTGGCCGTGTAGTTCGGCCGCTCGCTCATGACCTCGAGCAGACCGGTGGTATCGGGGACGTCATCGGAAACCACGACCCAGACTTCGTGGATCGTGCCTTGGTTGACCAGCGTGCACAGATCCGGATTGCCCGCAAAGCCGTAGTTGGCCGCGTAAGCTGGGGAGAACAGCGTGGTGTAATCGAAGGTGCCACCGGGCGCACCGGGCAGCGGTGGGCCCACGCGCGGGTAAAGCGTGCTGTTTTGGAACGGATAACTCGCGGGCGGCGGCGGGCGACCTCCCACGCCGTCACGCAGGTCGACGACGCGCAGATTGTATTGCAACTGCACCGGGCCGGTACCGAGGGCACGCGAGCCCTGAGCGAAGCCGTTCGCGATCGTGTCGACTAGGCTGGTCTCTGCCGCGAGCGTGCCGGGATTCGCGTAGAGCAGGACCAGGACCGTGGGTTTCATCAGCTGAATGTCGTCGTGATGGACGGCGAGCCACGGATCGCTGTTCTTGTTGCTGCAGCGGTTCGGCCAGGTGCTGGCCGTAGCTCCCGTGCAGGTGTCGTTGTTCAGCGCGCAGCGACCATTGCGCAGCGTGAATCCGGCAGCGCACGTGGCGCACACGGGGCCCGTGGCGCCGAGATCGCACAAACACGTGCCGCTCGTCGTGTCGAGTGTGCCGCGACCGCTGCAGGCAGTGGGGGGGACTCCGGGCGTCCCGAAGCGCAAGTTGTCGAGCACCCACGACAGCGTCGGACCGGTGCTGTTCACGTTTAGTGCGAAGTTGAACGAGCAGTCGGTGGCGGTGCCCGCCTGCAACGGCTGAAGTTGCGACGCCGAGAGGTCGAACGCGAGCGTCGAAAACGCGCCGACGGGTTTGCCGGTGAGCTCGACCTGACCGATGTAGCTGTGGTTGATGCCTTCCGCCGGGCAGCTCAGGTACATCTGCAGCGCGCCGAGCCAGGACGGATTCGGCTGCCCGGTTGGAATGAAGAGGTCGACGTCGATGCGCGAGCTTGGCCCGATCAGATCCTGGCTGGAGAACTGAGCGGTGCTGAGCTCCATGAAGCCCTTGCCGCGGATCTGCAGCCCTTCACAGGCTTGTGTGCGCCGCGCGGTCTGCACGCTGAGCGTCGCAGGAGCCGACCACGGCGCGAGCGTGAAATCCGCCGCGCGCTCGAAGCCGAAGATACGATCGGCGGCAGTCTGCAGCGAGCGAGCGGCCTCGAGGACCGGCGCGCATGCGGCGGACGTCGAGCAGAAGGAATCGGCAATGTGCGGATCGCACGCGTTCGCCAGCGAGGAAATGCCAGCTTGAGCCGCGCAAGCGGGATGCGACGCCAGCGCGCATTGAAAGTTGGCGCACGAGCTGCTGCCCGGCACGATGAACTCGCCACCCTCGAGCCCGCCGCGCGGCGGCGACACCATCGTCACGCGATCGAGCTGTGAGAGCAGCAGGTTGCCCTTCGGATCGACCTTCATGAAATCGCCGCGCAAGCCGCTGCCCGAGACGATCGGGCTGCGCGTGGAGGGCGCTTGCGCCACGGGGCAGAGCGAGGGCTCCGGAATCCCCGCCTTGACGCAGATCTCGCTCACCGAGCCGTCGTTGTTGTTCGTGTATACGAAATTGCCGAGGCCGGTGCCCGGCATGCCGAACGCGAGGCCGTCCGAACCGTTGCCGAAACCGTTGCTCAAGGTAGTGGAAAACAGGGTGCCGCTACCGCCCGCGCGCGTCCAGCCGACGATGCTCGTCTCTTCGGAGGCGCCGAGCAGCCGTTGCCCGTCGCAGCTCCACGCAATGCCGTCGAGCTCGGACGTGACGGTGGTCGTGCCGAACTGCGTGACCGGGCAAGTCGCCGGAATGCTCGGATTGCAGGAGGCCGGGATTCTGTAGACGATTGAGGTGGCGCCGAGACGGCTACTGAAGAAGAGGTCACCAGTCACCGGATCGAGCGCGAGGCCGAGTGCGCCGAGCCCGCCGGTGTTGGGCGAGGGGATCGGCGAGCCGATGGTCGCGCCGTTCGCCGGATTGATGCGGGCGACCTGGCTATAGGCACGGGTGGCAAACAGTTGGTTTTGCAGGTTGACCAGCAAATCCAACACGGGGCCATTCGGAGGAGCCGTGTTGGCGCTCGTGGGGTCGAGATTGGTCATGGTCAGAGGCGACGCCGGACAGCTGCTCGGGGAGGTGTAGGACCAAAGCCCGCCGCCGTTCATGCCGGTGCGCACGGTGCCGTCGGGCAGCGTGGCAATCCCGAGGATACCGGTGTCCGCGAGTGGCGTGCCGCCTGGGAGCGCCGCAACGTCACACTGCGTGAAACCGTTGCCCGGTGGCGTGAACAGGTTCGAAGCCACCCGCCCGCTCGTCTCATTTCGCCCCGCGGACGAGCACGACAGCGCGCCAACCATGCAACTCAAGCCGACAAAGCCAAGCCAACTCTTGCTCATAAGCGATCTCCCTCGCGTGCTGTGGGCACGGTCGCGCTCAGTCGCGGACCGCGTCAGGCGGCGACAGTTATCCGAAACTAGGTGTTTGAGTCAAGAGTGATTTGTGAGTGATTGGCTGTTCAACGTGCACACGATTTTTGAATCGGACTTTCAAGATCGAGACTTCGATTTTTCGATGCCTGCTAAAGTCTGTTTCCGAACTTGGTTGCGGCGGATGTAGGTATCCCAGAGTGCCAGTCTCGTACTGAGACCGTCGGGAAAGACTGAGCCGTCTGGGCTCAGTTGACGATCGCCGCGAGATTCTTGACCGTGAAGGTGTAGGTTGCGCTTGCGGTCGTGCTGGTGGGGACGTGGAGCTGCATCGACAGCAGCATCGTCGGGTCGAACGGGACGGGTGTCGCTACGTACGACGGCTGCTCGAGATCGCTCCAGAGGATCCGGTTGTGACCCACGACGACCGGGCTCACGTAGTTGGTGGCGGCCGAGCCGGGCAGGTAAACGTGCGCGGTATCGGTGGTGGTCGGCGTGGGGAACTCGACGCGCATGCCGGGAAGCGGGACTTGATCGAGGTCGAAGGCCAGGCCCACGACGCTGTGCGCGGTGGCGTTGTAAGGGAGCTTGGTGGTGCCGGCGCCGGCGTTATTCAAGTCGATGCCGATACCGGCGCCCCACATCGACGTGTAGTCGCAGGAAGCACTCGTGGTGGGGCAACCCGTCGTGCCCGTGAGATTGGTGATCATCTCCACCGTGCCGCTCGTGATCATGGCGCCGCCCGTGTTGGGGAACATGCCGAAGCCGGGCGTCAAAATCGAAGCGCACGCGCTGACCAGATGGCCTGCGAGCTCGCAATCCCCGGTTGCCGTCGAGCCGTCACTGCCGATGCCGTCCCCGTAGGCGTACCAGCCGCCTTGCACGCCGACCGGATTGCTTGTTGCGCCGACGAAGCCGGTTGTGTCAGCGGGAAGTGGCACCTCGTCCGGGAGGCCCGAGCCGCTCCCGCTCACGCCGATCGAGCCGCCGACGCCGATCGAGCCGCCGACGCCAATCGAGCCACTAAAGCCGCCTGCACCAATACCGCCCGCGCCGCCCACTCCAACCGACCCCACGCACTGATTTTCACAATTGATGTCAGCGCAGGCGATCAGACTCGACGCCGCCTGGATCGCATTGACGTCGGAGACGCCGGCAAAGCAATTGGTTTGGCACGTCACGTCATTGGGCGAACAAGCCAGCGCACAACTACGCACCTTCGCGCAATCGGGAGAAGCGTTGCACGCCGAGGTTTCGCTCGGACACTGGGCCGCGCTGCACGCTTGGCACGCGGTGCTGATGCCTGGAGCCGTGCCACCGCCGCCGCCAGGCGGAGTGACCGTGCCGCCACAAGCCCAGATCGGCAACAGAGCCAACGCCCACTTATAAGAAGAAGCCCAGCGACGCCCCGACGCAATATTCATGTTGTAAAGCTATCGCCTTTGGTCGCAAAAAGGCAAGCGGGGCCGCGGTTCCGTCCGGTGCAGGCACGATTCTGCGCGGCACAGGCACGATTCGACAAGTGCTCTTACCTGTTCAGAGTGTCAGCCGCACGTCGAGGCCGAGCGACCAAACGCCGTAGGACTTTGCTGCGGTGATCTTCTGGCTCGGGTCGGCGTCCGTGCAAAAACTAGAGCCGACCGCGCCGGGCGCGCTGGTCTTCAAGCAACCGCCTGCGCCGGAAACGACCGCGTATTCGAACGACGGACCCACGGCGAGCAGCGGCAGCAAGTTGTAGTCGAGACCGACTCCAAGGGGCACCTCGATCCCGTTATGCGTGAGCTTGTAGGTACCGATCAGGCCCATCACGGGGCGCTGATACGTCTGGTTGTCACCCATGTAGCCAATGCCGATCGATGCCCACGGATCGAACCCAGGGATCAGAGGCAAGTAGGCGCGCGCGTAGACGCCAGCGCGCCATGCAGAGCGTGTTAGCCCGGTCGTTCCGTCGCTCGGCGCGGTCGCGGACGACGAGCGGATGCCCGCAGTGAGCCCGGCACTCAAGATGGGGAGGAATCGGTAGCCCGCGTAAGCGTCGCCGACAAAACCGCCACCGTAAGG
>DASXKQ010000313.1:0-30579 GCA_036496745.1 Polyangiaceae bacterium | reverse complement strand
CCTCGCCCGTCGTACCCGCGCCTTCCTCGACTCCTCCCGATCAGCCACCCACTTCAAGTCCTCCCACCGGAAGCGCCGCTTTCCCAGAAGAGCCTGCGCAACCCAAGACGGCGCCAAAACGACACACAATCAAACCGAGCTCAGCGCCGCCCGAGACAGGACCCACTCGTTCATCTGCCAAAGCTCGTGCGCCAGAAGCCGCCTCCCAAAACTCGACTCCCCCCGAGCCCGCGCCCGCCACTCCCCCGCCCTCAGAATCCGATGATACGAACGGCCTGTTCGGCCCGTTCAGGATCGGCTTTTTGCTGGGTACCGGGTTACCCGATGTTCTAAATCTGGGTGGCACGATCAAGCTCACGCCTTACTTCGGTGCCGGTATCAACGTCGGGCTGATCCCGAGCATTCACCTCTCGCTCTACGGCGATGCCACTGTTTCGTATCAGGAGTACGACCTGTACGGGCACATTCATCCCTTTGGAGGATCGTTCTTTTTTGGAGCAGCGGTCGGATACGCGACCATGAGCGGAACGTTCAATCAAACGTACAACGCGACAGACTTCATGCTGCCAGCAACCATCTTTCCGACCTCTGTCACCGTCAACAGTCAAGCCTCTGTACGCACGCTCGTGCTGACGCCGCAAATCGGTTTTCTTCACACCTTTGGTTCTGGTTTCTCACTCGGCATCGACGCAGGCCTGCAAATGCCCCTGGCACCTAGCCAGATCAAGTACACCACTCAGGTTTCACCGGCTTCGGTCCAGACCGCTTGCTCGCAGGTACCGGAATGCAAACAGGACGAGAGCACTAGCGAAGACAAAGTGCGCGGAACGCTGAACACGATCGGCCGCACGATGCTGCCGACTTTCAACCTACGCATCGGCTGGTTGCTTTAGCTCCGCGCTTACTCTTCCCCCTGCCAGTAGTCGTCAGCCGTGGCTTGGGCATGCGTGATGAAACGCACGGACTCGAGCTTGCCTTCAGCATTGGGCAATTGTGCGAGTACGCCGTATTTTTTCGAATCTGGATACTCGGCGATGTCCGGCGAAAGTGTGGTGCTGACGGCCAGGTATTTGAGATCCGCTTGCGAGGTGTTGACGATTTGATGCGCCGTTTCCGGGCCACCCGCAGGACACGCGATCACGTCCCCCACCCGAATGGCATGGCGCTCGCTGCCGATGCGCACTTCACCGGAGCCTTCGAGGATGAAGAACATCTCCTCATTGACTCGGTGGTTGTGAAAAGGAAACGCCTTCTTGCCTGGAGGCAGCACGGTCAAGTTGTAGCCGAGCTTTTGAGCGCCGAGCTTGAGGCCTATCGCGCCGAGCTTTGCTTCGAATTTGTCACCGCGTGACCAGGGACGAAATTCGAGCTCTTCGATGTTGAGAATGGGTCGAGCCATGAGCGAATTTTTCATCAATCCGAGATGGCATGCAAGTAGCGTCGACCCGTCGAGCGATCTACGAACACTTGCGCTTCGAACCCGCCGGCAGCTCCTGAAAGCCAGAGCCGAATGTAGTCACGCGACAACGCGGATTGCCCCCACCACTCGACGGCATCGAGCCGATGCTCGAAGCGCAGGCGTTCGATGGTGTAAAGACTGCGATCGATGGCGAGCAGCGAACCGACCCGCAAGGGCGCACGCAGCTCGAGCGGAACGGGCAATAGCCGTGTCGGAGCATCCGGCAATTCGACCGCTCGCTCCTTGGCTTTTCGAAGCGAGGGGGCTTGCTCGAGCGACGTGACGCGAGCAAATCGGCTCTTTGCTTCAGGACGGTGTGAGTCGAAGAGCTCGAGCACACCCACATGCTCCTCTCCGATATCGGCGCTGAGCTCGGCGAGCAGCACCGGCAACTCACTTTCCGCCGTAGAATTCAGAGCTAGAGAGCCCGCCACTACCTGGCTGAGCTCGAGCTGTCTGGCCAGAGCGCGTGTGCGCTTACTCACTTCGAGTACCATACCCAGCGAAGGCGCAGCAAGCTTGGCGCGTGACAAACGAGCCGTGATCACTCGCCGCAGTTCGCCTTCACGATACAGCGGCGTAGCGAACTTGAAGCGCAACAAGTGCTCCGGCCGTTCACCGTGAAAGCGAGCGATCGCAGCGTCTTGCGAGATGCGGAGTACGAGCGACTCCGCGGCTTCGCCCCGCCCAATCAGCCGAGCGCTGACCTTTGCCACCAGATCTCCGAGCACGAACAATAGGGGCTCGACACCAACGAGCGGCTCGTCCCAAGCTCTTTGTTCGACTATCAAATGAGGCGGGACATGCGCGACGAGCGGCGTGTTGTCTTGTCCCGAGCAGAGCTCGAAGACGCGAGGGGCAAGCTCCCCGAGACGCCCGGCCAATGATTCCCGCGGCAGCGCTAGCAGGTCAGCAACCCGGAGCACCCCGAGCTTAGCCAGCCAAGCAGAGGTATCGACGTCGAGCGGTAACGCCAGGATCGGCAAATTCGCCAAACTGCTTGCGCCCTGAGCACTCTGCACCACAAAAATACCCGCTGATTCCGCCACCTCGGGCGCGGCCCAGCGAGCAAACGCGCGCGCGAGTTCAGGTCCGCTCGCAATGGCCAGACGCGCGGTATGACCGAGCGCACGCACGCGCGCTGCGAATTCATGCGCGAGCGCAACCTCACCGCCTTTCAGATGAGAAGCGCCGGTGATGTCTACCCAGATGGTCTCCGGCGCTTCGAAAGCAACCGTGGCGCCAAAGGCCATGCCCATTTCCGCGATGCGTGCGAGCGCGGTGGAAACGGCCGCTTGAGTAACGCGCTCTACCCGCAAGTGAGCGACCAATGCGCTCGCCTCGGCGATGGTTTGCCCTTTGCGAACGCCGAAACGACGCGCTTCGTCGTTGACGGCGTCGAGCATCGTATCCGTCGAGACCTCGTCGTTGTTCAGACCTTGAGTGAGAACGACTCCGAGCGGCGAAGCTCGCTTGCGCTGCCACTTTTTGGGTTTTACCTGTGGCAAAGCCGAAGCGTGAGCGAGCTCGCACAAAAGTTCGGGTAAAATCAGCGCTACGATGCGCCGCTCCGGTGACGCCTGCCTCGACTCACCCGCACCCATGTCAGGCTCGGCGGAGGACACCCAGCGACTCCAGCGAGCCCTGCTCGGGCTCGCAGCTCGGTTCTTTTCTCACCCAGGCAATTGGTCGAGGCGACGACACTCGTCCGAATTTGTCTTTGGCCACGCGCAGCGAAAGCTTGCCGGCGTTCGGACGGCTAAGTTCGATTCTTTGAGTGACGGGAAGCGGGAGCGGGCGCGGACAAGCGGCATCCGTGAGTAAGAGCACGCTATGGGACGTGCCATCTACCGCCAGCGACAAACGACGCACGACACGAGACCATGCGCCGATGTCGATACCGAGCGAATGACCTGGCACACCCAAGGTATCGATGATGGTGAGCGCACAGGCTCCCGACTCGACGATGCGCAGCGCTACGCGGCTCAGTGCTTCAAGCGGGGGACGAACGACCAACAGGCGCTCGAGCTCGATGCCGGCAGCGACGACGCCGGGCCCATACAAAGTGCCCGACGGATCGATGAAGGCGCACCACGGGACGCTCGCCCCGAGCGCACGCGCTGCTTGTTGCAGAGAGCGGCAGGCCCCGAGCGACAAAGTGGTGCCGAGCGCCGCGCCGTGAATCCCGAACTCGATGACTGCTCCACGAGCGAGCCCGCCATCCGGCAACGCCTCGTCCAGAGCGGCGACCCCCAGCGACAACGCGGGAAACTCAGGCTCTGGGCGCTGACCAACCTGAACCCCGTACCCCTGCTGCAGAAGCTCGGGCGGGAGCCGTTCGAGGACTTTTGCCGGGAGGGCCATCACTGAACATCCTAGCAGTCGCCCTCCCGGATGCCAGCACTCGAAGAGGCTACTAGGACATTCAATGTCCTCAGGTGATTCAAACTGGAATCGTTACAGGACTTTGGCGATCGCGTCCGTAACGTAGTCGAGGTTCTTGTCGTTCAGAGCCGCCACGCAGATGCGACCGCTGTCGACGATGTACAAGCCGAACTCCGAGCGCAAGCGGCGCACTCGTTCCAGGTCCAGTCCCGAATACGAGAACATGCCCTTTTGACGCGCAACGAACGAAAAATCGCGCGACGCACCCTTCTCCGCCAAAAGGTCCACGAAACGCGTGCGCATGCTGCGGATGCGCTCCCGCATCTCACCGAGCTCCGCCTCCCATTTTTTTCGTAGTTCCGGGTCACCTAGGATCAACGCGGCGATCTGACCGCCGTGCGAAGCGGGATTCGAATAGTTGGTGCGGATCACGCGCTTGAGCTGCGAGGTCACGCGAGCCGATTCGTCCGCGTCACCCGTAACGAACGTGATCGCTCCGACCCGTTCGCGGTACAGCGAAAATGACTTGGAAAACGAGCTCGCGATCAAACACGGTACGCTCTCCGACGCGAACGCACGTAACGCGAGCGCGTCTTCGACGATGCCGTCACCAAAGCCTTGATAGGCAAAATCGATGAAAGGCACCAGATCGCGGCTCTTGACGATGCGCACGACCTCCGCCCATTGCCCCGCGTCGAGATCGACACCCGTGGGATTGTGACAACAGGCATGCAAGACCACGATGCTACGGGCCGGTAGCTCGCGCAGCGCGCTCTGCATACCCGCGAAGTCGAGCCCGTAGCTCTTTGCGTCGTAGTACGGATATTCACTGACCTTGAAGCCCGCGGTTTCGAACACCGCGCGGTGGTTCTCCCAGCTCGGCGCGCTGATCCACAGTCCGGACTCCGGCAAGAAGCGCCGCAAAAAATCCGCACCGAGCTTGAGCGCACCCGTACCGCCGAGCGCTTGCGCCGTGACCACTTTGCGTTCGCCGATCAGCGGGGAGCCTTCGCCGAACAAGAGCTTCTGCACTTCCTTCGTGTAGGCAACGGCGCCGTCGATCGGCAGGTAGCCCTTGGAGTCTTCTTTTTCATACCAGCGCTTCTCCGCCTCGCGCACGACCTCGAGCACGGGGATCTTGCCGCTAGCATTTTGGTACACGCCGACCCCAAGATTCACCTTCTTGGGGTTAGCGTCGGCGTTGAACGCGTCGGTGAGGCCGAGGATCGGATCTGCGGGAGCGAGGGTTACGTGGGCAAAGGGTGAGGACATGATTTTACTTCGAACTCGCGGCAAAACCGGGCCGCGCGCTCACTCGTACTAGCGCGATTTCCCGAGCGATGCGAGCCGAAGATCGCATGCTCTGCCTGCGAAGCTGGCTCGGCAAGCGACACATGATATGACTTGGCGGTGTCGTCTGCCGTCGAACCAAAGCTCCTCGAACTCAAGCGGATCCTGCGCGAGCTCGAGTCGGTGCTCGTTTGTTACTCGGGCGGAATCGACAGCGCGCTCGTACTTGCCGTGGCCCACGCTGAACTCGGCGCGCGCGCGGTCGGCATGACGGCGGTAAGCCCAAGTCTCGCCCCGAGCGAAAAGGCGGATGCCGCTCGCATCGCGAACTCGATCGGAGCCGAGCACCGCTTCGTCGAATCGAACGAAATCGAGCGCCCAGGCTACATTCAAAACGGGCCTGACCGCTGCTTTCACTGCAAATCAGAACTGTACGACATCGCCGAAACCAAGCGCCGCGAGTGGCAGCTCGACCATGTCGTCAACGGCACCAACACCGACGACCTCGGTGACTATCGCCCCGGGCTCGAGGCCGCGCGCGCCGCGAACGTGAAAAGCCCACTCGTGCAAGCCGGCATGACCAAGAACGACGTCCGCGCTGCCGCGCATTTGATCGGCATGGACGTCTGGGACAAGCCAGCTGCCGCCTGTCTATCGAGTCGTATTCCGTACGGCACCAGCGTTACGCGTGAACGGCTCTCGCAGATCGGCGGCTTCGAGGCTGAACTCCGCGAGCTCGGCTTCCGCCAATTGCGCGTACGTTGGCATGATCAGATCGCGCGTATCGAGATCGCGCTCGATGAACTCCCTCAATTGCTAGAGCCCGGCGTGCGTGAAGCCATGCTCGCTTCCGGCAAGAAGCACGGCTTCACGTACGTCACGCTCGATCTCGGCGGCTACCGCACCGGCTCGCACAATGAATTGCTCGCCGGGCGGTCGCTACCTATCGTTTCGAGCTGAGCGCTCAGCGCCGATCGCGGCGCGGGCCACGATCACGGTCGCCACCGCGGCCGCCACCATCACGGCGCGGGCCGCGCTGAGGCGGACCGGCTTCGCGCGCACGCGCGATGCGTTCGCGAGCCGCTTCGCCTTCTTCCCCTTCGGGGAACGGCAACAGCTCGCGACGCGTGAGACGGACCTTGCCGTCGCGCTCGACGCTGAGCACCTTGACCTCGACTTCTTCGCCCTCTTTGAGAACGTCCGCGGGCGACTCCACGCGCTCGTGCGCGATCTCGGAGACGTGCAAGAGCGCCTCGTTGTTCGGCAAGATCTCGATGAAAGCGCCGAAATCCACCAGGCGCTTGACGGTGCCCTTGTAGATGCGGCCGACCTCCGGCTCGGCCGTGAGGCCTTCGATGATCGCTAGCGCGCGCTTCACCGCGTCGGCATCCGCGCTGGCCACCGCCACGGTGCCGTCGTCATTGACGTCCACCTGGCAACCCGTCTGCTCGACGATGCCTTTGATCGTCTTGCCGCCGGGACCGATGATGATGCGGATCTGATCGGGCTTGACCTTGATGGTGGTGATGCGCGGAGCCCAACGGTTGATGTCCACGCGCGGAGCGGCCAGCGTCGACAGCATTCTGCCCAGGATGTGCAGACGGCCGTCTTTGGCTTGCTGGAGCGCGCTCTCGAGCACCGAGCGCGCCAGGCCGGCGATCTTGATGTCCATCTGAATCGCGGTCACGCCCTTCTCGGTGCCACAGACCTTGAAGTCCATGTCGCCGAGATGATCCTCGTCTCCGAGGATGTCGCTCAGGATGGCGACCTTCGGACCCTCGGCGATCAAGCCCATCGCGATGCCCGCGACGGGACGACGCAGCGGCACGCCGCAATCCATCAAGCTGAGCGAAGCCCCGCACACCGACGCCATCGAGCTCGAGCCGTTCGACTCGAGAATCTCGCTGACGATGCGGATGGTGTACGGAAATTCCTCGTGCGTGGGGATCAAGCGAGCCACGGCTCGCTCGGCGAGCGCACCGTGCCCTACTTCGCGACGTCCGGGGCCACGCATCGGCTTCGTCTCGCCCGTACTGAAGGGCGGGAAGTTGTAATGCAGCAAGAAGCGCTTCCAGCTCTCGCCCGTCAGCGCGTCGATCTTTTGCTCGTCGCTTGCCGTACCCAGCGTGGTGGTGACAATCGCTTGCGTCTCCCCTCGCTGGAAGAGCGCCGAACCGTGTACGCGCGGCAGAAGGCCCACCTCACAGCTGATGGGGCGAATGGTCTTGGTGTCGCGGCCGTCGATGCGCTTGCCCTCGTCGAGCACCATGGCGCGCACGACCTCCGCCTTGCGATGTTCGATCTCGCTCTTGATGAGCTTTTCCACCGTCAAGAACTTTTCCGCGCCGAGTTCGGCGGTCAGCGTGCTGACGACGCGCTCTTTGATCTGCGCGTAGGAGTCGTAGCGTGCCTTCTTCTCTTTGATCACGCAGGCCACCTTGAGGTCCGGGTCTGCCAGTGCCGCCACGCGTCCCGCGATGGCGCCGTCGAGCTCCGGTGGCACGAACGTGCGCTTCGGTTTGCCGACTGCTGCTCGCATTTTCTCGATCAATGCGATGATCGGCTGCGCTTCGCGATGGGCGAACATTAGCGCGTCGATCAGCTCGGCTTCGCTCGCCTCATCGGCGCCACCTTCGACCATCACGATCGCGTCCTTGCTAGTGGCTACAGTGAGATCGATGTCGGCCTTCGCCGTTTGCTCGAAGCTCGGGTAAACGACGAGCTCGCCGTCGACGCGCGCGACGCGAATACCGACGATCGGCCCCGCCCACGGGATGTCGGAGATGTGCAATGCCGCGCTCGCGCCCGTCATGGCCAAGACATCGGTCGGGTTGATCTTGTCCGCGCTGAGCACGGTCGCGATCACTTGCGTGTCTTTCTTGAAGCCCTTGGGGAAGAGCGGCCTGAGCGGTCGATCCATCAGGCGCGAGGCGAGCACCTCGAAATCGCGCAGGCGTCCCTCGCGCTTGAAGAACCCGCCCGGGATCTTGCCAGCGGCGTAGGTTTTTTCGACGTACTCACAAGTGAGCGGGAAAAAGTCCAGCCCTGGTCGCTCCTCGCTGGAGACGGCCGTGACGAGCACGACGCTCTCACCGTACGTGACGAGGACCGCGCCGTGCGCGAGCTTGGCCAGACGGCCCGTTTCAAAGGTGAGCGGACGCCCACCAACATTGATGCTTTCACGAACAAACATGTAAATTGCGCCCCTGGCGCGTTGCCGCTGCGTGCGGACGACGCCGAGCCCTTACGCCCGAGCCTTCAGCCTCGCTTCGAAGATCGAAACGTGCGCTCGATCGCCGAAGCGAAGTTGAAGAAGGGGGCGGCCAAGCCCGGAAACAAAAGCCTACTTGCGCAGGCTCAGAGAAGTGACGGTTGAGCGGTAGCGGTCGACACTCGAACGCTTGAGGTAGTCGAGCAAACGGCGACGCTGACCCACGAGCTTGAGCAACCCGCGACGCGAGTGATGGTCTTTCTTGTGTGTCTTGAAGTGCTCGGTCAGATACTCGATACGTTGGCTGAGCAGTGCGATTTGCACTTCCGGCGAGCCTGTGTCGGTCTCGTGCAACCGGAACTTGCCAATGATGCCTTGCTTGATTTCGGGAGCCTGCGGCATATCTAAATACTTTCTCTCTTGGACCTTATTTTTTCGGGCGGGAGTATACGCCCGACCCCCGGCCGGTCAACCTCGACGGCCAGCAACCCCCACGAAGCCTCAAAACCTGGCTCGTAGCCCCAAACCGAAACCGAGGCGCCAGGGAGCGTGCCGCAAGGCCTCATTGGTTTGGCTCAGGTTGTCGTCGAATTCGTACTCGATGAAGCTCAAACTGTCGAGCAGCGCGGACGCTTCGATTACAAGCCCCGCACGCGCGGCCAGCACCGGCTGGATGCGCTGATTCGCCAGAGGCGCGTATGTGTGTGGCCCCTCGACCAACAGCATTCGGCCGTCGGCTGCGACGACCGCGGCCGGCCATCTCGCGCCAAACTCGACGCTCGGCGCGAGATGGAGCGCGCTGAAATGGTATCCGAGCTCGATCGCAGAGCTGAGCTCAGGGCGCGCGTGCGCGCCGAATGGCAGGGTCTGCCCTGCAATGAAGCCTGGCGCATTGCGCAATACGAACATCAAATCGCGGTACTCCGCGAGAGCCGCCAGCCATGGCCCATCCCAAGCGGTGCTTGCGACGATGGCGCCGGCTCGCTCTGGCACGAGTGCCAAAGCCCCTTGCCCGGTTGCCAGCCGCTGAGCCAGCAAACTGACTTCCGCGGAAATGGACCAACCGCGCCGCACGGTTTCCCAGCGCGAGTCGAGTGGCAACCCGTTGAGCAAAAATAGCCCTGGAGCGCGCGGTGAATTCGTACCGTCTCCCACCGTCATACGCGCCGAGCTGCCCACGACCAGCCGGCGCACGGGCGGCGCTACGGCGGCGGCAAATCTGCCCTGTTCGAAGCCCGCCAGCTCGACCTCGACGCGGACAAACCCCGCGCGCGCGCTGAGCCCCGCCAGGCCGCCATAGTTGCTGGCTTCGACCGGCGCACCTTGCGGGGACGCTTCGCGGAGGCGCGCGGTCTTGAACCCAACCCAGCATTCGACCCGCGGCGACTCGAAGCTGACGAGCGCGGCTGGAGCCGTCCCCTGCAAGCCTGGAAAGACCGATTCATCGCGGCCAACGTCGCTGCCACCCCAGGTCAAATCGCGCAGATAGCCCAAGCGTACGCGATCGGCGTCGATCGGATACGCAGTGAAACTCAGTGCCCAACGCGGCGCTTCACGCACGAGGTACGAGACGCGCAGAAAGCTCGAAGCATCTTCGAAGGGCTGGGCTTGCGAGCCGCGACCGAGCAGGCCGTCCCAATCGACACGCGCGCGCAACTCGAGCGCGGTCTCGACGTGCGGCCAGAACCCAGGGCGAGCGAGGCTAAGAACGAGCTCACTCTGGTTCTCCCGCCCGGTATTGCGTGCGACACGGTCGTCCACCAGCGCGCTGAACCCGGGGCGATCGCCAATATCCGCCGCAGGAGAGGCGGAATTCGCGTGCAGAACGTCGTCGTCGCCGAACCAGAAGCTGAGCGTCGAGTTCGAGCGAACCGTCGCAACCCCTGACTCCTGCGCACGCGCTTGGATACTCGTCGCGAGCAGCAACATTCCGAGCGCAAGCCCCCCGACCCTGTGCATGTTTCGACTAGCCGCCTCGCATGACCAAGCGTCCGTCGAGCAGGGTCGCTGGGTCGACGCACGGCAAGGAGCTCGCCGCGCAGGCTGCGAAGGCCGCGACTCGATCGATCAACGCGGTCTCGGGTGTGTCCTCGAATACCTCGCCTGCTGCCGTGCCGGAGAGCAGCTCGAAGCCGTTGCCCCCGTTGGCCAGGTAGGCGGTGGTGGCGAGCGAATACACACCGTCGGGGTCGATCGGCCGCCCCAGTTTGGTGACCTGAAGCGTCCCGTGTGGGGAGCAAGCGGGTCCGCTACAGACGGCCCCGGCGCAGTCGATGGTCAGCTCGAAACCCGCAATTTGCAGGGGCGCTTGGCAGTCGCTCGCGCCGGCAGCTTGCTCCTCCAAGAGCGCCAGGAACTCGCTACCCGTCAGCCAAATCACAGTGATCGGATCCGTGAAGGGCAGAGCGCGCACGACGTCCTCGCGAGTCCAAACGCCGCTCGCCAGATCACCGCGCAGGCCGGAACCGTTGATGATCGCAAAGTCTGCTCGAGAAGTCGCCAGGATCGCGTCGCACGTCAGGTTGCCCAATGCGGATTCGCCGCCCGTTGCCGGCACGCGCGTCACGTCGCCGAGCGCGAACGCGATCGCATCTCCATAGCCGAGCGCCTCCAAGCGACCCCGATACGGTTCGAGCAAAGAGACGACAGCCGCATCCTGCTCGACCGCGGCCGAGAGAGGCACCACTGTTTGCTTGGCCGATGCCACTTCGAAGCCGAGATTTGCCGATAAAACCTGAGGGCCGTCGTCGAGAGCGAGATCGAGCACGCCCAGGTAGCGCGCGAACGCTCCGGAATGCATGAGTGTGACCGGCCGCGGCGTGCAGCCGCGCCCGGTTTTCAAGCGCGATCCGCAATCAAGAAGGCTCAAGGCGCCGTTGGTCACGATGTGCTGGTGACCGCCGAGCACGACGTCGAGTCCGCTCGTGTTGGCGATGAGTGCCTGATCCGCATCGAGTCCCTGATGGGTCAGCGCGACGATCAAGTCGGCCGATGGGCTCAGCCAATCAATCGCAGCTTGCACGGCATCCGCCGTCGCGACGCCAGTGACCCCGGAGGCGTCCGTGCCGTCAACGCGCCCCGCTGAATCGATCGGATAGCCGACACCGATCACGCCCACCGACAACCCATCCGCATTCAAGATCGCCCAGGGAGCCAACTCCCGGCTTAGCGGAGAACCGGCGTCCGCCTCGTAGTTCGCCGCGAGCAGCGGAAATGAGGCGAACGCGCGATGCGCCGCGGCGAGCCCCGCCGACCCGAGGGCAAAATCGTGATTGCCTACGGTTGCGGCGTCGAGACCGAGTGCGCTCGCGACACGCAGCTCGGGCTCGCCCTGAAAAATTGGAAACGTCGCGCCACCCTCGAAGAAATCCGCGCTATCGAGGTAGAGCGTTCGCGTCTGACCTAGGCGAGCCGCGCCCAATGCCGTCGATAAACGAGCAGCTCCACCGACGCGAGTCACTTCACCGAGCGCACCGAGCCCGCGCGTCGCGTCGGCATCGCCGATCGCGAGGGGCTCCTCGAACAAGTGGGAGTGGACGTCCGACGAGTGCAGGATGCGTAACGTGAGGGGGCCGTGGAGCCCGACTCGACCCGGCAGGCTGCACGCGCAAACGAGCCCGAGCGCCCCGACTCCGAAAAAAGCACGTCCCCGCACGCGCCCTCATCGGGCAGACGGCGACAGAGTTGCGTCAGCTCAAGGCTTCTAGGCGGGCGCCGAATGCGTCGAGCAAAATCCGCTCGATACCCTCCGCCGTGTGCACACTCTGCACTTGCACGGCGGCTTGCTCGGCCTCGGCCAAGGACACGCTGGCAATGGCCTCACGCACTTCCGGAATCGCCGAAGCCTCCATGCTGAGCTCGCGCAGCCCCATACCGATCAGCAACAGCGACGCCAGCGGGTCGCTCGCCATCGCGCCGCACAGGAGCACGGACCGGCCGTGCTTTGCGCCCGCGGCAATCACACCACGAATCAGGCGCAAGATCGCTGGATCGAAGAAGGACGCCAAGTACGCAAGCTCCGGGCTCGAACGATCCACCGCCAGTGTGTACTGGACCAGATCATTGGTGCCGATGCTCATGAACTCGGCTTCGGCCGCAAACTCCTCGGCGAGAATGGCAGCCGACGGCACTTCAACCATGATCCCGAGCGGGATTTGCGGGGCGCGCGGCTGGCCCGCTTGATCCACCTCCGCAATCGCGCGGTCGAGCAATAGCCGCACTTCACGGAGCTCTCCCAGCGAGGCGATCATCGGCACCATGATCCGCAATTGGCCGTGGGCCGAGGCGCGCACCATCGCGCGCAGCTGCGTCATGAAAATGTCCGGCCGAGCCAAGCCGAGCCGCACCGCGCGCAGGCCGAGCGCCGGGTTCATCTCGGATGGGACTTGAAACACGGAGACGAACTTGTCGCCGCCGATGTCGAAGGTGCGAAGGGTCACGGGCAGCGGCGCGAGCACCTCCACCACCCGTCGATAAGTCTCGTATTGTTCGTCTTCGTTGGGCGCATCACTGCGATCGACGTACAAAAACTCGGTACGGTAGAGCCCGATACCGTGAGCGCCCTGCTCCATCGCGAGCACGGCCTCCGAGGGCAGCTCGATATTGGCGCGGAGTTCGATCGGCACTCCGCAGCGCGTGCGCATCGGTTGATCGCGGGCCTGACGGCGCGTGCGCGCCATCTCGCTGAAGCGACCTGCACGGATCGTCGTATCGCTGACCAGTTCCTCGCTCGGATTGGTCGAGACCTGCCCGCGAACGCCGTCGACCACGACCAGATCGCCGCTGCCGATGCGTTTGAGCAGCTGCGCGACACCTACGACCGCGGGGATCTCGAGCGCGCGAGCCAAAATAGCCGTGTGGCTCGTGCGCGTACCGACTTCAGTCACGATCGCGAGCACGCGTCCTTTGGTCAGGCCGGCGGTCTCGGCCGGCGATAGATCGTGCGCGATGAGCACTCCGGGCGCTTGCCCGTCCGGCAGCACGACAGAGCCGTGCTTGCCTGCGATCGTGCGCAAGAGCCGTTCCTGTACGAATTCGAAGTCGTGGCTACGCTCGGCGAGATAGGGGTCCCCGCTCTGACGCAGGCGCGCGGCCATCTCGGTCACGGTGAGATCGAGCGCCCATTCGGCGCAGATGCGTTGCTCCTGGATTTGCTGCACGACCGAGTCGCGTAGGAGCTCATCCTCGATCATCAGTACGTACGCCTCGAGGATCGACGTTTCGGCGCGCGTGGCCCCGCTCTTCAATGCCAGCATTTCTCGCAGCTCGTCCGCGGCGCGTATCACTCCATCGCTGAAACGCGCGACCTCTGATTCGAGTTCCTCCTCCGAGACGTGGCGACGCACGACACCGGAGCGCCTCGTGTCGATCACGATAGCGCGGCCGATCGCATAGCCGGCCGAGCCAGGAATGCCGTGCAGCGTGGCGCTCTGATCGTGTGTCACCGAGTCCCCTCGACCCTTTCTACTCGTCCTCGCCGAAGCGGTTGTCGATCAACTCGCCGATGCGCGCGACGGCTTCCGCGGCGTCATCGCCATCCGCCTCGACATCGAGCTTGGTGCCCTTGGAGCCACACAACAGCAGCACGCCCATCACGCTCTTGGCGTTTGCGGCCTGCCCGGCTCGACTGACTGAAATTTCACACGGATACTTGGACGCGAGCTGAACCAGCTTGGTCGCCGCGCGAGCGTGCAAGCCGAGCTTGTTTTTGACCTCGAACGTGCCCCTGACCATCATCGGATGAAACCTCCTGTGTCCGCTGGTGCATGATCTGGATCGGCGTTGGCGCCGATTGCGCTGACGCGATCCACGTCGCGGTGAACCACGTCCAGCGTGAGCCTGAGACGCTTGCCGAGCGCAACCGCGATTTCGTCCGCCAATACGACCGAGCGATGACGACCGCCGGTACAGCCGACCGCGACGGTAAGGTAGCTCTTTCCTTCACGCTCGAAGCGCGGCACGCAGAATTCCAGCAAGTCTGCCGTGCGCCGTAGAAACTCCTGAGCATCGGCTTGGCCGAGCACGAAATCCCGCACCTCCTGGCTGGTGCCGGGCAACGGCCGGAGCGCGGCAACGAAATGCGGATTATCCAGAAACCGTACGTCGAGCAGCACGTCCGCGTCGACCGGCGCGCCGAACTTGAAACCAAACGAAACCACGCGCGTCCGCATGCGCGGCTGGCGCCCGGCGCCTGGGCCAAATTGCGCTGTGACTTGGCGGCGCAGGTCGTGCACGCTGAGGCGTGTGGTATCGAGTACCAGCGTCGCGCGTGCACGTAGGGGCGTCAAAAGTTCGCGTTCGATGCGAATGCCGTCGAGCACCGCGCTCGCGCCCTGTTCACTGCCGAGCTCGAGCGTCGTGCTGAGCGGGTGTGGCCGACGCGTGCTCGAAAACCGGCGCAGCAGCGCTTCGTCGGAGGCGTCCAAGAAGAGCACGGCGAGCTGGCGTTCCCCCGCAATCGCCAAGGACTCGAGCACGCCTGCCGCGTCGTCCAAAAAGCCGCGCACCCGCACGTCGATGCCGAGCGCTATCCGGCTCACCGACACACTCTCGAACGCGTCGAGCGTGCTCTTCATCACCGGCGTCGGCAGGTTGTCCACGCAAAAGAAGCCGAGGTCTTCGAGCGCGCGCACCGCGGTGGACTTGCCGGCGCCGCTCACGCCGGTCACGACTACCACCAGGGTTCGCGCCGCGTCGGTCATCTCCGCTCCGGCCCGACCGGCGGCGGAGCGGAGCTCTCATTGGGAGAGAGCACGCGAAACGAGCCGCTCGGGGAGCGTCGCTCTTCGAGCGCCTCGGGGCGCAGCAGACCCTTCTCGACGCGCTCCACGAAGTCCCGCGCGGGATGGTGCCCAGCCTGGCGCAAGAGCTCGTTGCGCGCAGCGATCTCGATGATCGAGCTCATGTTGCGGCCCGGCCGAACCGGCAAGACCACTTCGCGGATCGGGACGCCGAGCAGCTCGCGATGCCGGTCCTCGAGGCCGATGCGATCGTACGGCGCATCGGCTTGCCACAGCTGTAGTTCGACGACCAAATCGAGTCGCTTCCGCTCACGAATCGCGGTCACGCCGAAGAGATCCTTGATGTTGAGAATGCCGAGCCCGCGCACCTCGATATGGTGTCGCAGGAGCGCCGCGGCCTGGCCGAAAACCATGCCCGGCGGTCTAAAGTCGCATTCGATCACGTCGTCTGCGACCAGGCGGTGTCCGCGCATCACGAGCTCAAGCGCGCACTCGCTCTTGCCGATGCCGCTCTTGCCGAGCAAGAGCACCCCTACCTCGAATACGTCGACCAACACGCCGTGAATCCGCGAACGCGGCGCGAGACGCTCGTCGAGCAAGGTATGTAAAGCGGAAATCACCGCCGAGGAACGCTCGGCGCACACCACGATCGGCGTCGAGGTTCGCTCCGCTTCGGCGCAGAAAGCGGCGGGTGGATCGACACCGCGCGTGACCATCACGCAACAGACGTTGAGCGAAAACAAAGCCTCCGCGGCCTTGCGCTGCGCGTCGGGCCCGAGCGACTCGGCGTAGCTGAGCTCCGTTTCGCCGAGCACCTGAACCCGGCTCGGCACGACCCCGTGAAGATGGCCGGCCAGCACGAGCCCCGACTTCTGGATACGCGGGTGACGAATTTCGCGTAGCAGCCCGGCGGCGCCTCCGACCAGGCGCACGTTCAACCCGAGCGCCGAATCGTCGAGCAGATCTCGCACTGTGATGCCGTAGGAGAGCTGTTGCGAGGGCGGCTCGTAGTGCACGCGCTCCTTACTTTCCGCTCGCGTCGTGAGCTGCGACCAGACCGTAAACCTCCTCGCGACTCGCGGCGGCGACCAGGCGAGTGCGCGTGGCCTCGTCGCGCAAGAGGCGCGAGATCCGCGCGAGCGTGCGCAGGTGCTCACCCGTGGCGCGCTTGGGGCCCACCACGCCAAAAATGATCGTCACGCGCCCGCCGTCGATGGCGTCGAACTCGATGCCGCGCGGACACAGCAAGAGCGCTGCCGCTTGATGTTCGGCGTCGTCGAGGGCCGTATGTGGAATAGCCACGCCGTCACCGATCCCGGTGCTTTGCAGGCGCTCCCGCTCCAGCAGTAGCTCTTCGACGATCTTGGCGTCGACGCCTACCGGCGATGCCATCATCGCCGCCAGCGTTTTGAGGGCTTCATCTTTGTCGTGGACGACCGAGCCGTCGTTGTCCACCACGATTCGATCGATGGTCAAGATATCGCAAAGTCGCATGTGAGCTCTCAAGTTCGAGGGATCAGCGCGCCTTCTTGGCTCGCTTGGCCGGCGCCCTCTTTTTTGGACGCGCAGCGCTGGCTTCATCGCTCGTGGCGCGTGCGGCGGCAACTCGGGGCGAGCGCACCGAGTCCGAACCGCGACGCTTTGCTTGCTGTGCACCCTTGGACGCGCGCACCTGGCGCTCCAGCTTGCCCACTACGATGTCAATCGATGCATACAGGTCGTCGGAGCCCTCCTTCGCTTCCAAATGTTCCCCTCCGCTCGAAATGCGCACCTCGGCGACCTGCTTGAGACGATCGACCGAGAGGGTCACTTTCGCCGTCATCGGTTGACGCAAGAATTTCTGGAGCTTGGCGATCTTGGTGGTTGCGTAGCGTTTCAGTGCGTCGCTCGGGTCCACGTGGCGAAAGGTGATGCTGACGTTCATGGGTTCTCCTAAAACCTTGGCCGTACATTACCCGAATTGCCCGCGTGTGGTTGGCTCATCCCTCGTGCCGCGACGAACACGTGCGAGAGCATGCTGGGCTTCAGCCAGAGCGCGCGAAAAGCTCAAAAAACGCGCTTGCGCTTGGACGAAGCCAGGATCCCGAGCATCTCGCGGTACTTTGCGACGGTCCGCCGCGCAATCTTGATGCCTTCGTTCTTTTCGAGCATCTCGACGATGGCCTGATCGCTGACCGGATTGCCCTTGTCCTCGTCGGAGATGAGCTTCTTGATTGCTTGCTTCACGCTCTCGCTCGCGATGTCCTCGTTGGCGACGCGTCGAATGCTCGAGTTGAAGAAGTACTTGAGCTCGAACAGCCCCTGCGGTGTGTGCATGTACTTGTTGGTCGTGACGCGCGAGATGGTGGACTCGTGCATGCCAACCGCCTCGGCGACGTCACGCAAGATCATCGGCTTGAGGCAAGCCACACCCTTCTCGAAAAACTCACGCTGCTTGTCGACGATGCACTCGGCAACGCGAATGATGGTCTTCCTGCGCTGCTCGATGGCGCGGATCAACCATTGGGCGTTGCGCAGCTTCTCGCCGATGAACTCCTTGGCGCTCGGATCCTTCATCAAGCGCTGCGTGAGCGCCTCGTTGATGAATAGGCGCTGCACGCCGCGATCGTTGTCGAGCACCACGAACTCGTCGGCGTCCTTGATCACGTAAACGTCAGGAGTGATGCCAATCGTGCGGTCGTCTTGATCCGAGAAATTGCGGGCGGGACGGCTCTCGAAGTCCTGAATCGTCTTGGCCGCTTCGTGTACGTCGTCGAGCGAGATCTTCATCTCACGCGCGATCGCCTGGTAGTTGTGCTTCTCCAGGTGGTGCATGTGATTTTTGATGATCTCGAGTTCGGCGTCGCCGTCCTCGTATCCCGCGGCACGAGCTTGAATCAGCAGGCATTCACGCAGATCCCGCGCCGCGACACCGAGTGGGTCGAACGCCTGAATCATCTCGAGCACGAGCGGCGCGTCGTCCGGGTGCAGACCGGCCTCTCGAGCCAGATCGTCGGTGCTGAGGTCCGGCGTGCGCGTGCCGTCTGGGCGTTCCACTCCGGCCAAGTCGAGGTAACCGCGCTCGTCCAGGTTGCCGATCACGAGCTCGGCGAACCGGCGTTCGACGTCGGTGAAATCGCTCATCTGCAGCTGCCAGAGCAAGTGGTCCTGCAGATTTCCTGGCTTGGTCAGGTTCTGCTCGATGGGCGGCAGATCTTCGAAACCGGAACGCCCCGTTGGGGACGGACCCTGCTGCTGCGTGCGATTCTCGATGAACTTTTCCCAGTCCACCTCGCGCGTGGCCTTCTCGGCGGTCTTTACTTCCGCTCGAGAATAAACGGCCTCTTCCACGTTCGGGCCATGCTCGCTGACGGTGCGCACCTCGTCGCGCTGCACGACCCGCTCGCCGCGGGAGCGCTCTTGCGGTTCCTCGTCGGACAGCACCGGATTGTTGTCGAGCTCCTTGCGGACCTCGTCCACCAACTCCAAGCGGGACAACTGCAGCAAGCGAATTGCCTGTTGCAGCTGCGGCGTCATCACCAGCTGCTGAGTCAGGCGTAGTTGCTGCTTGATTTCCATCGCGTCCACCGGAAGGCGATTCCGGTATCCCTCTAGCAGGAGACGAGTCTAGCACCCGAGGCAAGAACCGGGCCCCAGAAATCCACATCGCCGTCGGCCCTTGAGCCGGAACGCGGGGTTATGCGCCTAGCGCTCAGCGCGCTGGGGTCTGCACGGGAATCGACCCCTTTACGTCTTCGAGCGTGACTTTGTGCGTCGTGAGATCGATGGACGCGGACTCGGCCGTCACCCAGCCTCGACCGCGCGAAAGCCTCACGGCACCAGATAGCCTCACGCTGCGATGTGCCACGTCGACCTCTACCTGCGTGGCCGTCGCTTCGATGCCCTTGAGCTTCGCGGTGACACCGCCCGTCCCGCGCGCCCATTTCACGTTCGGCGCTTGATCGTAGCGAATCTCGATACGAGTACAGTCGACTCGCAGGTCCCCAAGCGTTGCTTGCACGTGACCGTCGAGCAAGGCCGTCCCTTTGTCGATGTCGACGTCGAGCTTGTCCGCGCCGACGTCCAGCGTTTGACCTTCGATCACGCCGAGCGGGCCGGCCAGCGCCTCTTGAGGGCTCTGCAGCAGCGCCCCTGCCAGCAGCGCGGGTGCTGCGAGAACACCGAGCTTCCTCAACTTTGGCGCGACGCGCGAGTCTTTCACTTTCCTCGAATGTACCATCGGTGCCTCTACGGCGCCCGTTGAGGGATCAATACTCCTCGGAGTGTTACGGCCAGTCGCGCGCGCATATTTCCGGTTCCCACTCGTCAGGTCGATATTTCGCTGCTGCTGCAGCCAAACGGCCGTGGGTAGGACTCAGCCCTACCTCGCCTAATTGGGACCTAAGCAACGCCCTCCGCGGGCACATCCAGAAAGAAACGCGCTACGGTGGGTGAGTCGTGCAGCGAAGAGCCGGAAGCGGGGGACAGACGACTGCCTCCCGGATCAAAAGCCTCTACCTCCACGTGCAAGCAAGGCACGGTCGAGCGGAGGCGGACGCATTCCTGCTACGCACCAAGCTTGGACGGGACTATCTGGACGACGAGACGCGGCTGGTACCGGTGGAACTTTGGCACGCAGCACTCGTGGCATTTGCCTCACGCTGGGGGCGCGAGGCCGTGCTGAACACGGTCGAGGAGATTGCAGACGTCGAGAACCTGGGCGTGTGGACACACGTCTTGCGCGGCGCCCCAGATCCAGCCACTGCGTTTCAACAACTCGACCACTTCGGTGGCGACCAAGTGTGGACCGAGCGCTGGCGCACGCTAGCGACGGGCCCGGGCTTTTGGCGCGGTTCGCTGCGCGTTCGCGACGACGCGCCGCACGAGCGAGACGGGCTGTGCTTGCTCGCGCGCCAAGCCGAACTGCGCGCCGTACCACTTTTGTTCGGGCTTCCACCAGGCACCGTTCAATCTCAAACCAGCGACCAACGCGATCTGAGAACGTTCGAAGTCCGCTTCACGGAACCTGGTATGGCGCCGGTGGTGGGCATCGGGGCGCTGGGGCTCGTGCTCGGTTCATTTGGCGCAGGCATCGAGCACGGTTTGGCGCAGGCGACGCTCAGTGTGGCGCTCGGTGGCGCCTTCGGCGTGTTCGGCGGCATCTTGCTCGCACACGAACGGCGGCGACGCAGTCAATCACGCGCTCAGCTCGTTCGCATTCAAACGCTGGAGCGCGCCGCGACTCTGCGTGAGAAACGCGAACGTGGCACCGTCGGCTTCCAAGAAGGCTCCGTATTGGCTGGCCAGTATCGTCTGACGGAGAAGCTCGGCATGGGCGCCAACGGAGCGATCTGGGAGGCGGAGAGACTGAGCGACGGCACGCTCGTGGCATTGAAGATGCTCCGAGCAGCGGTCGCTCACGACACGATCGCGGCGGATCGCCTGCGACGCGAAGCGGCGGCGCTTGGCTTGGCCTGGCACCCGAACGTCGTCGAAGTCTACGAAGACGGGCACCTTCCCGACGGCACCAGCTTTCTCGCGATGGAACGCTTGTACGGCGAGTCGCTGTCGGCACGGCTCCGACGTGTGGGCGTTCTCAGTCAGGAACAGCTCATTCCCTACGCGTTGCAGGTCTGTGACGCGCTCGGCGCGGTCCACGCGGCAGGCGTCGTGCACCGCGACGTAAAACCCAGCAACATCTTTCTCGCGCAGGATCCGGCGGGCGGCGCCGACCACGTCAAATTGCTCGATTTCGGCGTGGCGCGCGTGGAGTGGGCCGAGACACGCATCACCAACGCCAACGCCCCACTCGGCACGCCCGGCTACATGTCACCGGAACAGGAGCAAGGCCTCGAGATCGATCATCGCAGTGATTTGTTCGGCCTCGGCGGCGTGCTCTACGAATGCATCACCGGCGTTCCGCCACCACTCCGTCCGAGCGAACTCTGGCAACGACACGAAGGAACCGACAGCAACGAGAGCGGTGTCCAGCGTGCGCTGCAGACGATTCCTCCCGAGTTGCGCCGGGTGATCGAACGCGCCATGGCTCCCCTACCCCGCGATCGTTTCGCCGACGCGCGTGCGATGAGGGACGCGCTATCGGCATTGTCGCGCACGAGCAACGCGAGCACGGGCTAACTCAATGCGTATCCGGCGCGCGCTCCAGCAATAAATAGCGCTGATCTCCGAACGGCAACGTCGTGCGCACGCGGTATCGCTCGCGCACACTCCGCGCGACGCTCTGCTCCACTTCACGAGCGAACAGCGAGTCCCAGTAGGGCTCCTCGACCGCCTCGGCGCGGGCCAAGAGCAGCACAATCGCATCGGGGTCGCGCGCACGCAGCCAATGCTCGGGGATGCGCTTGGACGTATGTCCCCCAGGAAAAAACGCGACAGTCGGATCGGTAACACCCGCCAAATCGATGACTTCGGAATCGCTCGCCGCTCCTACCCAACCAACGTCTTCGCTTGCGGTGCGCGATGAAAAAGCGAGCGCCGAGCGGCCTGCGACGATCAGCTGGGCGCGCTCTGCGCCGACGCTGCGCGCGCGCAACCCAAGGCCGAATGCGAGAAGTCCAGCGGAGCCGAGGCCGAGCACCACGCGCAGCGCGCAGGCGCGAATCGTCGCGTGCTCGCAGAGTTCGGCGCCAACCAGCGCCATCATCGGCAAGACGGGGACCCAAAGTCGGTAAAGCGCCATCCAATCTCCGCCGGCGAGCGCGAGCGCGACTGCATGCGCCACGCAGGCCGCGAACCAGCCGCGGCAGCGACGGCTCACCCGGCTGAGTTCCAACGGCGCCAGGAGCAGCATCGGCAGGCCGGTGAACGCGAGGCCGCCGAGCGTGTAACGCAAGCCGTGCTCGAGGTCGGACGGTTTCGCATAGAAAGCGAGAGGCAGCGCATGATCGAAAATTTTCCAGCGCAGCAACGCGACGACGACGGCCGGTGCAACCCCCGAGAGTCCGCCCAGCGCGACTTGCTGAATCGCGCTGCGCTCCAGCACCGGCCGCGCAACTCCCAGCACGAGGGCCCACGGGGCGAGTTCGGGGCGAAGCGCAGCACACAGACCGGCCCAGAGCGGCCGGTCCCCTTTGGCACCACAGACTGCGAGGGTCGCCAACAAGGTGACCAGCCCGGTTTCCATCCCGGAGACCGCCCAGGCCGCGCAAGGCAACGAGACGGCTACGACGAGAAGCGGCAGGAAGCGTCGATGCCGCACGCCACGCCAACCGAGCGCACGACCGAGCAGGACCGCCGAAGCGACCCAGGCGAGCGCACCGAGCCACTTGGCGGCTGCGAATGCGGCAACGACTCCGCCGCGCGCGAGGGGCGCCAGCAGGAACGCGAAGCCAAGCGGCGTCACCGCATCCACCACCGGCCCGCCTGCGTTGAATCGATAGCCGAGACCGCTCGCAAGATGCGTGGCCACGCGCGCGGTGATCAACGCGTCGTCGACCGTGAAGCCCCAAGCCCAAGCGAGCGCCGGCAAGACCGCGAAGCCACCCAAGAGCGCAGTTTGCAGGTTTGTTGGCCCGCGCCGCGGAGTGTCGGCGGCCGCCTTCGTCGTCAGATCGCCGGCAATTTCCGTCATTCTCTTGTGTGGACTGGCAAGCGATCGGAAATGACCGCGACAAAGCCGCCGCCTAGCGGGATGAGCGACGACTGTCCACTCTTGTGCGATCACTTCGAAAAAGTGTCACTCCGGGGCCACTCGTTTCTACGATTGCATTCGGATGTCGGCAATAGAGGTCATCGTGCGCCCTCGCCCGGAAACCGCCCCCACCACGGCGCTTGCGCCGCTGCACGGGCTTTTCGACGTGATCGTCGACGGGATCAACGTCACCGCCCGGCTCGGTGAGGGCCAGGCGCTCGCCCTGCTGTGCGACCTCGGGTTTTTGGTCTCGGGACTCGCTCGCGGCAAGCGCGACCGCGGAACTCTGCAGCTCTATGCAGCCGATGAGGCCTGGGAGATCGGGCTCGAGGCCGACGGCGACGAAGTGCTCGTCAGCGTATTCCGCGCTGGACCGTGTCCGGAGGTCGCCGTACACGAGCGGCGCGTTGAACTTCATGCGCTCCTGCAAGCACTGCGGGTCGCGATCGACGAAGCGAAGGTGCTGCGTGCACCCGCGGGTATCTTCGCCTCGCTACGTGAGGCTCGCTCCGCACTCGAGATGCCTTGGCCGAGCTACGGTCGACGCCCGGTAGAGCGAGAGCGGGCAACCGTCGCGCCGCGGCCAATCGGGGGACTCGCTTTCTCATCGAGTGTGCTGCTGCGACGTGGAGGCGCTCCGGCCGCACGCGCGCCAAGCGAACTCGAACGAGCCGACCTGCACTCGCTCTTGGCTCGCGGGTCGTTGTGTCTCAGCAGCGGCAATCGTCGCCTAACCCTGGACAACGCGTGCCCGTTCTTGCTGGCCGAACGCTTGGTGATGCTGGCGGATGACGTTTTCGACGCTTGGCGCGAGCACCGAGCGATCTTTCGTCGCATCACGGTAGACGGCGTGCAACTCGGCGTGAAGCGCGGACCGGGCGAAGGTCCGATTGCCGTCATGCTGCGCGGGCGCGATACGCGCGACGGAGAAGCCGACACACTGCCGGAACTCGACACACGCAGCTTCATCGCCGCCTCCGCGCGCTTCGCGCTCGCCCTGGTCGAGGGAGTACGAAAAAGCGACGCCACGCAGAGCGCCAACCTGCGCCTGCGTGCACTAGAACGCAGCGCGCGTACGCTCGCCGATGAAGTCACCGCGAGCGCTGCCGACGATTCGCTACGAAATACGGAGCCAGAGAGCTATCGCTCGTACGGTTTGCCGCAAGCCCCCGACGCCGCGGGCCCCTGGACGCGCGGCGGCAAAATGCGCTTCTTGCCGCGCTGGATCGCGACCATCCCCAACATCGACCTGCGCGCCACGTTTCAATGCGGCGATCGCTTGCTGGTGGGTTCGCAGCGAGAAACCGCGTGCATCGCTCGCGGCAGCGGCCACGTGCTCTGGCGCTTGCCGACACCGCGCGCTGCAAGCGTCGTCACGCCGCTCGGCCTCGTGCGCCTGCACGCGGACGGCGCGCTCGTGCTGCACGATCTCGAGACGGGCGAAGCGCGCTTCACGAGCAACGTGGCTCCGCGCGCACTCGGTGGCGCCACCGGCGCGGTTGTCAACGCGCCAGGACTCCCGAAACTCTTGGTACTTGCCGAGGGCGATCGCTCGATTACGGCCGTCGATCTGGTCTCGGGCGACATCCGCTGGCGCTTTACTGCGCGTCGACCGGCCAGCTACCGCGTGCGTCGCGCTGGCAAGCTGGTGCTCGTCGCGGGGGGCGACTCCGCGTTGCTCGCTCTCGACGTGAGCACGGGTGAAGTCGTCTGGCGCGTGCGCGACCGACTGCCCTTTTCCGGCGATCTGAGCGTGGCTCACGACTCCGTGTTCGCCCTCTCCGGCGGCCCGGTAGGTCCGGCGCGCTTGCATCACGTCGAGCTGTGGACGGGCACCGTGCTCTGGTCCCTGGAGCTCGACGAGCGGCTCGCGCTCGGGCAACCTCCGCTCTTGTCGGGTGACGTGGTCGCTATCCCGACGCGCGACGCGCGGGGCATGGGCGTCACGGCCTACGACCGCCGCAGCGGGGAAAAACTGTGGACGCAAGAGCCCGGCTTCAGCTCACCCACGACCGCCTGGCTCGCGGTCGACGACGCCTTGATCGCCAACTCCGCGGCGGGTGCTCTGCTGTGCATCGAGTCGGCGACCGGCACGTTGCGGTACAATCAGGTGTTCGCGCGCCACGTCGATGCCGACCAGCCCCGGCGTCTGGAACCCGTGCTGAGAAACGGCGCCCTGTTCGTGCCGCAGCACCAGGTTCACGTCGTAAGGCCGCGCGACGGCGAGCTGATCGGCAGCGTGCCATCGGAGCTCATCCCGGATCTTCTGCGAGTCGACGAGCAATGCAACGTGTACATCGCCGAGGAAAGCGGACACCTTGCCGCCTTCAGCGTCGCGCCCCGCTTGAGCCTCGTCAAATAGCGCCTTAGCGCCCGCGCCCGCCGGGCGGTAACGAATCGATCCTTGCGGGCAACGGCAGCGGGCCACCGACGGCGTGAGCCTTGTCGCGCACGAAGCGAGCGAGCGCGCGAAACGGGACCGCCGTCGGGCAAATCGCCTCTTTCTCGGCTAACACGTCATCGCTCACGAAACTAAAGCTGTACGCGGCGGCGCGGTAGTCGGGCATGCTGCGCGACCCGGCCAAGACGAGCGCCATCAGTCCGCGATACGCTCCGCCAGACGCTGCGATGCGCGACGCCTCACCTCGATCGCACAGCGCGCACGCGATGCAGCGACTGAAGGCGGGCATGATTGCTCGCTCGTCCGGCGAGACCGGTGGCAAGTGATCCGCGTCGTAATTCGCGCGAAATGCTCCAATGCCCAGCTTGGAGCTCGTGAATAACCGACGCAGCAGCGTGCGCAGGAGCGAGAAGGCAAGCAGGAGCAGCGCTGTGAGCCGTGGCGGCATGAACTCGAGGGCGCGGCCGAAGGATCGCGAGCGCCGTTGACGAGGAAAGCTATCACGCCGCTCCGCGTACATTTCAACGACTCGTCTGCTTCAGTTGAAAGCCGACGGTGCAACGGCCGGTGACGCGTAGCGGGTGACGCGTGACGCCGCTGTTACGCCCAATAACCTATTGTATTTATTGGAATAACTACCGGGCACGGCGCGTGCTGAAGCGGTTCCTCGAAGGAGCCAAAATCGTCATGTGGACCCCCGTTGCCGCCGAGTCTCGCCCGCTAGCTAACGCCGTCTTCGAACAAGTTGCTCGCCTTACGCCGAATGGCGCGGAGGACGACCGAGCGCTCGTACGCGCACTCGTGCGAGACGACCCTACCGCCTGGCGTACGTTCAACGAACGCTATTCGCGCCTGATCTTGAGCACCATCACGCGCGTCACCGCGCGCTTTCGTGGCGTACTCGGGCAAGAAGACGTGCAAGAAATCTATGCGACCTTCTGCTTGCAGCTGCTCGCCAATGACAAGCACAAGCTCGTGAGCTTTGACCCGGCCCGCGGCAACAAACTCAGCACCTGGATTGCGATGCTCGCGAGTCACACCGCGTACGATTTTCTGCGTGGTGCTCGGCGCGAGCCGCCGCGCGGCGCCCTCAGCGAAGCCGAAGGCCTCGCCGCACCCCTGCCCGACCCCTGCGAGAACGCCTTGATGCACGAGCGAGCGGAGCTGGTCGCACAGCTCTTGGCCGGCTTCAGCGCCAAGGACCGCCGCTTCATTCAACTGTATTTCGGTGAGGGGCTGAGCCCGGATCAGATCGCCACGCAGCTCTCGATCAGCGTCAAGACCGTCTACTCGAAGAAGCACAAGATCCAAGCGCGGCTCGAGCTGTTACTCGCCGAAGCCCGCCTGGCAGCCTGAGCGAGGTTCAGGCGCAGCGCTGAACGTGTGGTAAACGGGGGCCGTGCGCCGTTCGCCGGCTCTGCCCCAAAAGCTCCGACGCCTCGGCATGTGCGGCGCAGCGCTGTGCGCCCTGTCCTGCCTGCATGGCGGGCGCGGCGCGAGCCCGGCGACCGCCGAGGGCGTAAGCGAGAGCGCTACACGCGTCGAACGGCGAGCGGTCGACCGTCACCCGCCGATCAACCTGCTTTTCCGCCTGGGCGATCCCGCGCCGGCGATCGCGTTTGCGATCGCGCACGACGACGGTTCGCAAGCGTCCGTCGAGCTCGCTGCGCTGCTCGCATTTCGTCTGCGCGCGGCGGGCCTGGGCGTCGTGCTGAGCGCACCGAGTCAGCTCGGGGTGGAGGTAGCGATCTTGGCGGTCGCTCCCGGCGATGCACGAGCCTTCGTGCGCGCGATCACGGGGGCCCTTGCAACGCCGATCGGCGAGGGAGACGCGTGTCTCGCGCACGTCAGCTCGGAGCTCGATTCCCTGCGGCACCGTCCCTTCGGCGGCAGCGCCGAGCAGGCGATCGCGAGCTGCTCCGGCGAGCTCGGTAGCGCCGCGGCGGCCCATGTTCTCGCGCCCGACACACTGCGCGCTGAACTCGAGCGCGTGCGCATCGCGTCTTTCTCCGCGCAGCGCGGCGCATTCGCCGCGGTTGGACCCGCGCCCTTCTTGGAGCTCGCTGCGGGCGAACTCGGAGCGGCCCCAGACTGGCCCGAGGGACAACCTCCGACGGATCCCTGGCCAGCGAATGACAGCGTAGGCACCGACTTCGTACAAGGCCCCCCGCGTGTGTCTGTCGCTCTGCGCGTCCCGGACGCGGCACGCGCCGTGATCGCCGCGCGCGAACTCGGCGTGAAGGGCGGCGCCCTCGAGGCTCGCTTGCAGGCTTTCCTGCCAGGTTTTCGCGTCGAACGCGCGATCGCCACCGCGCGCCCGCGCGGCGCGTGCCTGCGCGTCGACCTCGACCCCGCGCACGCCGACGTGGACCTCGACGCAGACGAGATCGCCGTGGCCTCCGATTTGGTGAGCGACGAAGCCTCGTCCGCGCTGCGTCGGACGACCGACGCGGGCAACGCCCTCGACGAAAGCGCGGGGCGTCCGAGTGACCCCCGCGACGCAGCCGCGGCGGCTGCCTGGCGCGCGTTGGTTGGCCGGTTCGAACCGGGCGCTCCCCGCCGTCTCGTAGCGGGTTCGACCCCACGCCGAGAACAGACGAAGGGGCCAGACTTGAGCGGGGCGATCGATCGACTCGAGCGTCGACGAAGTTCCGCGGCGATTGAGCTCACTTCACGCTTGGAGTCGGGACAAGGCGAGTTGTGGCTATTGCTCGCCAATCGCTGCGGCACGAGTAATGAGACGCGCGACGACGCCGGACACACGGCCCTCGCCGTCGCCTTGGCCGCGCGCTCGCAACCGTCCGGCGTCGCGCTCGAGCCATGGCTCACGAGTGACGGGCTCGGCGTTTTGGCACACGCGGCCGGCGAAGCCGGCGAGACATCAGAGGCCTATGCCGAACGCGTGGCGCGCGCTCTCGCGCTGCTATTAAGCGGTGGCGCGCGCTCAACCGAGCAGCCCCTTTACGCGCGCAACGAACTCGCGGCGATTGGGCTCAACCGCCCGCGCCCAGGCTACGCGCGCCTACTCGATGCGCTGGCTCCGGAGCACCCAGCCTGGCTCGAGCCCCGCGGCACCTTCGAGACGTTGAGCGACGCTGGGGCAAGCTCCCTCGCGAGCCACGCGCACGAGCTCTTGCAAGGGCCGCTGCGACTCGCCGTGCTCGCCAACCGCGACGACCGGCAGGCGGCCATCGCGCAGCACGTGCTCGAGCGCTGGCTACTTCCCACCCGTCTCGAAGTCCACGGTTGTAACGTCGCGCCGTCACAACCGCCGCACGCAAGCGAGCTCAGCGTGGAGACGGACGACGACTCGTCTACCGAGAGCGCCTATCTCGGCGTGTCACTGGACCCACGCATGTCTCACAGCCGAGCTGCACGCGCGACCGTTGCCGAGCTCTCTGAACATGGAGCCCTGTTCGACCGCGCCTTTGCAGAAGCTGGGCTCTCGGCCTCCGCGAGTGCAGAGCTACTCGGCGGCAGCCGCGCGAGCGCGCTGGTCGTGACCATTCGCGCGAACGACGACGAAACCAGGAAGGCGGTCGCTGCGGTGCGCCAAGTGCTCGAGCACCTCGCGCGCGGCGCGAGCACTACTGACGACGTCAAGCGAGCCGACAATCAGCAGCGAACGTACGCGCTCGCCGGCGCGCTCTCACCGCGGAGGCGAATCGTCGACCTCTGGCGCGGCACGACTGACGACCCGGCGCTGACCCTGACCGCACTGCGCACGTTTCAGGCGTCCCTCGGCTCCGCCTCGCAATCCGTAGTTTATGTGAGCCATCGTCGCTGAATTTGCGACAATCCTCGGCCCGATTCCCCGCCCGCGCGCGCTATGATAGCTCCCGACGCGATGGCAAGCCGACAAACCGTCCTGATCCTCGACTACGGCGCGCAATACACGCAGCTCATCGCCCGGCGGATTCGCGAATGTCAGGTGTATTGCGAGATTCACCCGTTCAACACGCCCGTCGAAACCATGCGCCGCATCGATCCCAAAGCGATCGTGATGAGCGGAGGTCCGCAAAGCGTGTACGGCGCAGAGTCGCCCAAGAGCGATCCAAAAATGTTCGAGCTCGGCGTGCCGGTCTTGGGCATCTGCTACGGCCAACAACTGATGGCGTTACAACTTGGTGGCAAGGTCGAGCCGAGCAGCGAGCGCGAGTATGGGCCCGCCAAGCTCATCGTCGCTGAAAATTCCGGGATCCTCGCGCCGTTCCAACGCGGCGAAGAGCTCAATATTTGGATGAGCCACGGCGACAGCCTCACCGGTCTGCCGAGCGGCTTTCGCGCGATTGGCTCGAGCGGCAATGCCCCACTCGCGGCCATGGAAGACCCGAAGCGCAAGCTGTATGGGATTCAGTTCCACCCAGAAGTCGCGCACACGCCGCGCGGCGGCGAACTCTTGCGCGCGTTTTTGTTCGACGTGGCCGGGCTCGCTCCAAGCTGGACGCCTGGCTCATTCGTGGACGAGGCGGTCGCCGCGATCGCCGCGCGCGTCGGCCCAGACGAACGCGTGATTTGCGGACTGAGCGGCGGGGTCGATTCATCCGTGGCAGCGGTGCTCTGTCACAAGGCCCTCGGCGACCGACTGGTCTGCATTTTCGTGGACAACGGGCTGCTCCGCTCCGGCGAGTTCGAGAGCGTCGTGCGCACCATGCGCCAGAATTTTCAACTGAACCTGATCCCGGTCGACGCGCGCAAATTGTTCTTGGAGGGCCTGGCCGGCATCACGGACCCAGAACAGAAACGCAAAACCATCGGCAAGCTCTTCATCGACGTGTTCGACGAGCACGCCGCGCGCGTCGAAAATGCGCGTTATCTAGTGCAGGGCACGCTCTATCCGGACGTGATCGAGAGCGTGAGCGTCAAGGGGCCAAGCGCGGTGATCAAGAGCCACCACAACGTCGGCGGTCTACCGGAACGCATGAAACTAAAGCTCATCGAGCCCCTGCGTGAACTGTTCAAGGACGAGGTTCGCGCAGCCGGTGAAGCGCTTGCCATGCCGCACGACGTACTCTGGCGCCACCCGTTTCCGGGTCCCGGTCTCGCGGTGCGTTGCCTCGGCGCGCTCAGCGAGCAACGCTTGGAGGTTTTGCGCAAGGCGGATTTGATCGTCGACGAGGAGATTCGCGCCGCCGGCCTGTATGCGTCGGTCTGGCAGGCGTTCGCGGTGCTCTTGCCAGTGCGCAGCGTGGGCGTGATGGGCGACGATCGCACCTACGAAGAGACCTGCGTGATTCGCGCCGTGCAATCGAGCGACGGCATGACCGCCGATTGGGCGCGCCTGCCGCACGAAGTGCTGGCCAAGATGAGCGCGCGCATCATCAACGAGGTCAAAGGCATCAACCGCGTCGCCTACGACATCAGCTCGAAGCCCCCGGCGACCATCGAATGGGAATGAACGAACGCGATTCAGGCGAGCGCGAGTCCGAGCTTGCCGTGCTCTTCCGCAAGCTCACGCCGTAC
>DASXKQ010000312.1:0-14969 GCA_036496745.1 Polyangiaceae bacterium | reverse complement strand
ACGCCTTTAGCCCTGCCGTAAAAAAGGCGCAATCGCTAGTTTTGCGGGCGCGCGCAACGCTCGAGCTGCCACGCCGTCAATCCGCGGCGACTACGCGGTTGCGGCCGTCGGCCTTGGCGCGATAGAGCCGCCGGTCGGCCGTGGCCACGAGCTCGTTCGGAGTCGGGATCTGACAGCAGCTGAGCGCCGCGCAACCTGCGCTGAGCGTGACCGGAATCGACGCGCCGTCGAACGATGCGGGCGTCGTCGCCAGCGCGTCACGCAGCCGCTCGGCGAGGCGCGCCGCGCCCTTGGTCGACGAGCCGCGCAGCAGGATCACGAATTCTTCGCCGCCGAAGCGCGCGAAAATATCCTCGGCCCGCAGGGTGCGTGTGGCGAGCGCGGCCAAGTGGCGGAGCACCTCGTCGCCCGCCTGGTGTCCCAAGCTGTCGTTCACGCGCTTGAAGTGGTCGAGATCGAGCAGCACGATCGCGCAATCGGTGTTGTGGCGCGCGCCGAACGCCACCTCGGCGCGCAAGCGATCTTCGAAGTGCATGCGGTTGTAGGCGCCGGTCAGCGCGTCGCGCGTGCTCGACTCGAACAGCCGCCGCATCAGGCCCTCTTGCCGGGCGTCGGTCATCGCGAAGCGGAAAGCTACGCGCGAACCGAACTGCACCCAGTCATCGTCGTTCAGCTTGCAGCGCAGCACGCGTTTGCCCTGCACGAAGGTGCCGTTGCGCGACTCCAGATCCTCGACGTAAAAGCCGTCACTCTCGCGCACGAAGCGCGCGTGAAAGCGACTCATACTGTCGTCGTCCACCTTGAGCTGGTTGGTCGGGTGCCGGCCGATCGAAAATGGGGATTGCGTGATGCCCATCACCTGGCCTGCGCTCACGCCGTCCATGCGCAAGAGCACGGCGCGATCGGCCCGGCCGGGCTGCGTGGGCTGGCTTCCGAAATCGGTGCTGCGCACCGAGATATCCATGGTGCGCGCCTCCTGGAAGAAGCCTTCTTCGTCCGGGTGGTCGGAGAGCGAGACCATGCGCGGCCGGCCCGGCGCGCGCGAGCCCAGGAGCGGCTGGTCGCCGCCGTGCGGTCTGCGGGGTTCGTCGTCCGTGGCCCCCATCGCCTTTACCAAGTGACCTCGGGAAACGGAGGACCGGGGCGCGCGAACAAGAAGCCTTGCAGCAAGTCGCAATCGAGCTCGAGCAGCGCGTCGCGTTCGGCCGCGGTCTCGACGCCCTCGGCGACCACGGTCATGCCCATGTCTTGCGAGAGCGCGGTCATCGAGCGAATGACCTTTTGCTTGGTCGAGTTTTGGTGCACGTCGCGCACGAGCGACATATCGAGCTTCACGATCTCGGGCTCGAGCAGCGTAAAGCTGGTGAGCCCCGCGTAGCCGGCGCCCAGATCGTCGACCGCGATGCGGTAACCCATCTCGCGCAGGGCCGCGACACGCGCGCGCACGTCCTTCACTTCGTCGAGCGAAGAGCGCTCAGTCACTTCGAGCACGACGCGGTTGGCTATTTTGCTGAGCGGCGCGTCCGGCGAAGTCAGCTCGGGGTCCATCAGATCCGTGATGTGCAGGTTGACGAACAGCATGCCGTTCGGCTCGACGGGCATGGCCTGCGCGGCGTAGTCGCGGATCAAGCGGCCGAGCCCCTCGAGGCGGCCGAGCCGCATCGCGGCGTCGATCACAGCGCCTGGGTGAGGCAGGCTCGGCTCCTTGCTGCGCATCAGCGCTTCGTAACCGAACACGGTTTTCTTGCGCGCGTCGACGATCGGGTGGAAGGCCACCCACAGCGTGTGCAGCGTCTTCTCGAAGCTCGCCTCCAGCCCGGCTCGGTCGCCGCCGAGCGCGCCCGCGTGCCCGAGAAGCTCGGCAGCTTGCTGCTTGACGCGCGCCATCCGGTGCATGCTGACCGCGCGCGACACCGTCTGTTCGAGCGCCGTCACGTCCACCGGTTTGGTCAGGTAGTGGAACGCGCCGTACTCGAGCGCTTGCACGGCCGTGCTGACCGCCGGCTCGCCCGTCATCAATACGACCGGGACGTGCAAGTCCCGCTCGCGTACCTCGCGCAAGAGTTGGATGCCGTCCATGCCCGGCATCTTGATGTCACTCACGATCACGTCGAACGAACGACCGCGCAGCGAATGCGTCGCTTCGACGCCGCTGCGCGTGGCGGTGACCGTGTAGCCCTGCGCGCGCAGCAAGCGACACACGCCGCGCAGCACGTCCGGCTCGTCGTCGACCACCAAGATCGAGGCTTGATACGTGCCCGCGCGCTTCCCGGAGTCGGGGTCCTTTTCTTCGGGCGCCGCCGCGGGGGGCCGCCGACTGATCGGGGGACCCTCGGCCACCTCTGTGACGGCGAGCGGAAGAACCATGCCTCGAAGAACGGCCAAACCCGCTCGGTCTGAAGGGTTGCAAATGTCCCCAGGCGGACCGCCGGGGGAGCGCAGCGGTTCTGGTCCGATTGTCCGGTGAATACGGCCTAAAAACCGCGGCAACTCGCGTGTTTCCGCCCCGTCACAGTCGGCGTTGTATCAAATTGGGATGGGCATGAGCAAGATGGAGGCCCGCGGAACCGTCCGCTCACGGTTCGAGCGCCACTTTGAGCGCGCCGTTCGGGCCCACGGTGAAGTAGCTGCGCCTCACCCGCCGCGGCAGCTTGCTTGCGCCGCGCGTGAGGTAGTCGAGCGGGCTTTGCGGGCGCGCCTCTCGCGGTTGCGACTCGACGCGCATCAAGCAGGTGCCGCGTGGCACGCGAAGCTCGGTGCGGTTCTGCCAGACGGTGCCCGCTCCCGCCGACAGGCGCTCGACGCTCGCGCCCGGCCACTCCGAGACGTGCTGCCAATCGTCGTTCTTGCGCACGAACCAGGTGACCTCGAGCGTGCCATGCGGAACGATGCGCTCCTCGTCGACCACGTCCACGCTTTCGTCCGGGGGCGCTGTCACCGCTGCGCTCGCTACTGAGAATATCCGGGCTTCTTCGGCGGCGGGACGACGTTGTTGTCGTCGTCGCTCGGCGGCGGGTTGGTGCTGGGTTTGTCGGCCTTGCCGGCGGGCTTAGCCGGGCTCGCGTCGCCCTTGACCGAAGCCTTCGCCGCGCTCGTGGGTTCGCTCGCAGCGCTCTTCGATTGGGCGCTGAAGTGCGGCGGCGTGTCGGGGTTGCAACCGGGGCCGAAGCCGCTCGCGTCGAAGTCGGCCGTGAAATCGCCGTGCTTCTCGGCGCCCTTCACGTCCGCATATTTCACCTCCACGCGCAGCCGGCGCTTGCCGGCGCGCGCCGGCGAGCAATACGACAAGAGGTAGTACTTTTGGTAGAGGGCGACGACCTTGCTCGCGATCTCTTCGAAGCCGATCGGGATGCTATCGGCGCTCTGGGCGTGCACCGTGCCGCTCTTGCCGAGATCGCCCAGGGTGGGGCCCGCTTCCTCGGCGACACCCAAGGCGAGCACGTCGGATTTGCTGTCCGAAAGGGCTTTGTACAGGGCATCGCTCGAGACGCGGCCGGCGAGGTCGGCACCGCGTGTGAAAATCACGAGCGCGCCGACGCGCACGGGCTTGCTCGAAGCCGACAGTTTTTCGTCGAGCTGCTTCAAGGCGTCGACGACGGCGCCGTTTAGGTTACGCGACGAGTCCTGCGAATCCAGGCCGGAGAGAGCGCGCGCCTCGGGCGCACCGCCGCTCGCCTGGCGCGAAAATTCCCCGATCGAGCGCACGCCGGGCCGGCCGTCGAAGGCGAACACGCTGACGCTCTCGCTGCGACGCACCTTGTCGACGAAGTTCGCGATGCCTTTCTGCAAGCTTTCCGTCGCGCTCGGCTCGCTCTGCCCGCTGACATCCACCAACAAAAGCACGTGGTGGTAAGCGACTTGATCTTTGTCGAGCAGCTTCTGCTCGCTGGCCTCGGCGCCGATCGGCTGCTCGTTCTCGTAGATCTTGAAGTTGTCCGCCGTCAGCTCGTCAATCGGCTCTTTGCCGTCGCTGACCGCGATGTAGGCCGCCACGTTGCTCGGCTTCTGAAAGGAGGTCGCGACCGGTTCGACCTTCACGCCGCCGAGCAGCGCGCAACCGCCGAGCGCCCAGCAGAATAGGCCGAGCGCGGTGAAGCGAAGACAGGCGAGCCGAGACATCATTCCCAGAATACACGCGTCCCGCGGGCGCTGCCGAGCATCTCCGTCATGCCGTGCGACAAAGCGGGCGGGAGCTCCTGCTCGCTGAAAGTGCGGACCTCCAGAATTTCGAGGGGATTGTCGGGATCCAGCGTGGGGGGCGCCACGGTGGCTTCGACCACGATGGTGACCGCATGAAAGCGCGGATCGCGATCGGGATTCGAGTAGATGCCGAGTACCTCGCCGAGCGAAACGAGGGTCGTGCCGAGTTCCTCGCGCAGCTCGCGCTCGATCCCGGTGCGCAGGGTTTCGCCCCACTCCAGCGTGCCGCCTGGGATCGCCCAGTCGCCCGTGTCGCTGCGACGAATGAGCACGTAGCGGCCGTCCGGAGTCTTGGCGACCGCCGCGATGCCCACCACCGGGCGCCGCAACAAATGCCGCGCGACCTCTTTGGTCAGCTTCCAAACTCCCGAGGGAATGCGCACGGAGGGAGCATGCCTGCTTTAGAATCACTTGCACAGTCCGGCGAACCCGGCGCCGGCCTGCGGCAGATCGGAAAGGTCGCCAGGCGCATGCAGGAGGAAGTCCCCAATCAACAAAACCAATGATAAGACCGCTGCGAAGAGCATGCGCCCCGCGCTCGCAATTCTCAGTCTCCTGCTGCTTGCGTGCGGCAAACGGCAGGCCCCGCCCGGCGCCTCGGTCGAGCCGTCCGCGCGATCGAAGGCAGACGCGCTCGGCGCCGAAAGCGCGGCGGTCCCGGCGAGCGCGGCGGCGACTTCGACCAGCGCAGCGAGCGCGCCGAGCGCGCCGAAACCCGGCTCCCCGGACGACAATCTGCCGTTCGCCGCCGACGGCACGCGCGTCGGCAGCGTGGCGTGGCGCACTTGGGTGTACACGGACGTCGGCAAACAGCGCACGCGCTACGGCTACTTGCGCGCGGGCTCCGTGGTCGACGCGCGCGGTCCCGCCATCCAAAACGAGGGCTGTGTGGGCGGCTGGTATCGCGTGAACCCACGCGGTTTCGTGTGCCTGGGCCTCGGCGCGACGCTCAAGCTCGACGACCCGGTGGTGATCGCGTCGGTGAATCGCCCGGTCCGCGGCCAGGGCTTGCCGTACCTGTATGCGCTGTCGAAACAGACGCCGCCGCTCCTGTATTTTCGCCTGCCGAGCAAGGCGCAGATGAAAGAGGCGGAGGGCATGGACGTGACGGAACGCGGCGTGCACTTTCGCGAGCTCGTGCAGACTCAGGGGCTCGACAAACTCGTCGCCTTGCAAGACGCGCCGCCGGATTTCTTGAATGACGGCAAGAAGCTGGACAAGCCGTACGGCGTGAAGCAGCCGCTGCAAAAGGGTGTCGAGGCCGGGCCGTCCAGCGCCGACAGCGGGTTTGCCATTTCCAAGACGTTCCTGTGGGAAGGGCGCGCGTTCGGGCTCACCACCGAGCTGGATCTGGTGGCGCTCGATCGCGTGAACATCGTCAAACCAAGCGCATTTCACGGCGTCGAGCTCGGAGAGGACGAGGGCTTGCCGGTCGCGTTCGTCAAGGATCACTACGCCGATCACTACACGCTCGACGCGCACGGCCAGCCTCAGCCAAAGGGCAGCTTCGGTTACCGCGAGGGCATGAAGCTCAGCGGACAAAAGAAGCCCGGCGGTTTCTTGGAGCTCCGCGACGGCAGCTGGGCGGCGCAGATAAGCCTGCGCGTGCTCAAGGTGCGCGATTCATTTCCGAGTTTCGCCACGGGCGACCGCAAATGGGTCGATATCTCGATCCGCGAACAGAGTCTGGTCGCCTACGTGGGACGACGAGCGGTGTACGCCACGCTCGTGAGCACCGGGCGCGGCGGCCTCGGACCGCACGGCGACGCGCCCGACAGCGAATTCGAGCGGCTGCAAGCCACCGTACGCGGCACGTTCATGATCTACCAAAAAGACGTGAGCTCCACGATGGACGGCGACGAGGACCAATCCGACTCGTTCAACCTACGCGACGTGCCGTTCGTCCAATATTTTCACAAAGGCTTCGCGCTCCACGGCACCTATTGGCACGACGAATTCGGCAAAGTGCGCAGCCACGGCTGCGTCAACCTCGCGCCGCTCGACGCCGCCTGGCTCTTCGAGTGGACCGACCCGAGCGTGCCGCCGGATTGGCACGGTGTGGTGAACAAAGAGCGCGGCACGGTGGTGTATATCCACGTGTGATGCAGCGCAGCGAGCTCACGGCGCCGTCTGCGCGCAGTACAGGTAGATGAACTCTGAATTGCACGGGCCGGTAACGTCGTACCACCAGGTCCGCAGCTCGCCGGATTCTCCCACGGGCACGAGCGTCGGGTTGTCCGAACTGCCCGGGGCCGTCCAATTCGAGCAGGTGGAAGCGACGGTGCCCGCGGAGCCAAAGTCGGTCGCGCCCGTCCAGGCGATCGCGTCGTTGTAATGGGCCGTGCCGGTTTGCCAGAGCCCGCTCTCGAGCGTGCCGGCCGCGATCTGGGCTCCCGTGCCGATCGGGACGCCGTCCAAACGGACGTAGCGCGTGCTCGCGTTCAAGACGCTGGCCGCTGAGCTACCGGACGAGGAAATGAGCGCCGCGGCGTTGGTGACTCCTGCCGGCAAAACCGACTTGCAAAAGTCGTTCGGAGTGCCGTTACCGATCACGAACGGCGCATCGGTCAGCCAGATGTATTTGCCGGTCACCGGCGTCGGCGCGGCGGCCACTTGCAGGTCCTTGCCCATGCAGATCAGCGCGGAGGAATTGTTGCAACTGACGGCAAAAATGCTGCTCCACGTCGATGGGCCCCCGTCGCTCGCCCCAGCCACGACGTAGTCCGTGACGTCCGCCGATTTGAAGTCGTTGCAGTTGCCCGTCGGAGTTTGGCTCGACAGCGAGCCGTCGCTCGCCGCGCCGGTCATGGCGGGCCTGACGTTGGACGGAGTCGCGCCCGTTTCGTCGAACTCGATCGGGTAGAACACGGCGCCCTTCGTGAACAACGAGGCTTGCGTGTCCGCGAACGGCTTGCCGTCCATGCGCACCCAGCCGCGCGCGGTTTTGAGGCGATCCTTGGCGAGGGAGTTCGCGTCGGACGTGTAGGCAATGTAGGAGCTGCCCGCGACGTTGTTGATGCCCGCAGTGGTCGCCGCGGCGTTGCATTTGGCGTCGTAGGCCGCCGCGCTGCCGAGATTTGGCGCGAACACGTCCGACGTGACGAAGACGAGATTCTGGGTGACGGGAACGAAGGTGGCCGTGGCCGTGAGATCTCCGGCAACGGTCAGCGAACAATCCTGCGCCAGACCGGAGCAGGCGCCTGACCAACCGGCGAAGCGATAGCCGGAGCCGTTGCTCGGATGCGCGTGCAACGTGAGCGCGCCGGCGGGAAACGAGGCCGAGCAGGTCGCGCCGCAATCGATGCCGGCCACGCTCGATGTGACCGTTCCGGTACCATTCTTGACGACCGTAACGAGATACGTGGTGCCGCCGCTACCGCCGGTGCCGCCGTTCGCGCCCGCGCTGCCCGCGCTACCACCGTTCGAGCCCGCGCTACCACCGTTCGAGCCTGCGCTGCCGCCGTTCGAGCCCGCGCTGCCGCCGTTCGCGCCCGCGCTGCCGCCGTTCGAGCCCGCACTACCGCCGTTCGCGCCCGCGCCGCCGCCGCTCGACGTCGTTCCACCATTGCCGCCGTTCGAGCCGCCGCTACCGCTCGCGTCGCCGCCCACGCCGCCGCTTCCTGCTGCAGGCGTCCCACCGCTGCCAGACATGCCGCCACCCGCGCCTGCGTTGCTGAGCGAGCCCCCAGTGCCGGCGTCCGTCCCGGCGCTCCCTGCGTCGTTCGTCGTCCCGCTCGCGCCGCTGCTGCTTCCGCTCGCGCCGCTGCTGTTTCCGCCTGTGCCCGCGGCACCCACGCTCGTGCCGCCCGTGCTCGTCACGCCACCCGCGTTGCTTCCGCCATCAGACGTGGCATCCCCCGAAGAGCCACCCGCGCCGCCCGCGTTCGCGGCTCCGGGACTCCCCGCGTCCGTTTGAACGTGCGAGCCACACGCCACGCTGACGGAAGCCAAAACCAGGAGCACAGCAGCCTTCTGCCCCGACCACATCCCATTCGTCATGAGCCGAGTTCATATCAAGTCCAAACGCCGCTGTCGCCTGAAGAACGCTCCATGAACCGCAAGGGCGCACGGCGCGCACCCAGATCCAACCTTGAGCGTATAACCATCCTGCGGGCGAGTTAGCTTTGGGGAGCAAGCTCACCAAGGACGTCGAGGTTTGGCGTAGGACTGGCTGAGTCGCGGGGGGGCGGGCGAGCGTGCGCGCCTTGCGCCTGTTTCGCCGAAAATACGCGCGCGCTTGAAAAGCCGTCGTACCCCGTGCCATCGTCCTGGGTTCGATCATGTCGATTGTCGTCGTCGATCTGTTGAAGCGAGCGATCTCGGTTGGGGCGAGCGAGGTGCGGCTGATCCCGGGGCGGCGTACCGTCGTGGTTTTGCCGCACGGCGAGAGCGAGGTGCGCGGAGACGCGCACACGCCCGAACGCATCAATGCCCTGATTTTGCCGATCCTATCGGCGGAGGCCAAGCGCGAGCTCGGAAGCGGCTACGCCGAGTGGGAGTTCGACGTGGACGGCCGCGGTCCGGCGCGCGCGCGAGCCGAGCAGAAAAACGGGCAGCTAAACGTCGTGTTCTTTCTGGACAACGTGGGCGACGGCGTGCGCGCGCCAGCCGTCGCACCGGCCGCTCCAGCGGCCACCTTCGAGCGCAATCGCGCTCCGCACGTGGCGGCGATGAGCGCGCCATCGGAGCCCGTGCCGGCCGCCTTCGGCGTGGCTGCCACGGCGATGGCTGCTCCGGTAGCCGCCAAAGCCCCCGCGTTCGCGCAGAGCCCCGCGTTCGCGCAGAGCCCCGCGTTCGCGGACGTGAAGCTCCCGAATCTGGGCAACCTCGAGGTCGACGTCGGCCGCGTCGCGCCGATCCCGACGCAGCCGTCGCTCTCGGCGGTCCGTCCGAGCCAGCATCCCGGCATGAATACCTTCGAGATCGATCGCTTGTTGCGCAAGCTGGTCGAGCTCAAAGGTTCGGATTTGCACATCTCCACCGGCGCGCCGCCGATGATCCGCAAGGACGGCGAAATGCAGCAGTTGCCCGGGGCGGACATGCTCAGCGCGGACGACGTGCAGCGCATGCTGATGCCGATGGTGCCGCCGCGCAACGCCGAGGAGTTCAGTCGCACGCACGACACCGACTTCGCGCACGAGATCACGGGCGTCGCGCGCTTCCGCGCCAACCTGTTCGTGGACTTGAAGGGAACCTGCGGCGTGTTCCGCATCATCCCGAGCAAGATCTTGTCGGTAGAGGAGCTCGGCATTCCGAAGGAAGTGCTCTCGCTCTGTCATTTACCGAAGGGCCTCGTGCTGGTGACGGGTCCGACCGGCTCGGGCAAGAGCACCACTTTGGCCGCGCTCGTCGACTACATCAACCGCGTGCGCACCGATCACATCATCACCATCGAAGATCCGGTCGAGTTCGTGCACCCGAACAAGAAGTGCCTGATCAACCAGCGCCAGGTGGGCGAGCACACGGACTCGTTCAAAAAGGCGCTACGCGCCGCGCTGCGCGAAGATCCGGACATCGTGCTGCTCGGCGAAATGCGCGATCTCGAGACGATCGCGATCGCGCTCGAAACTGCTGAAACGGGACACTTGGTGTTCGGCACGCTGCACACCTCGTCGGCGCCGGCCACCATCGACCGCATCATCGATCAATACCCGCCCGAGCAGCAGGCGCAGATCCGCGTGATGCTCGCCAACAGCTTGAAGGGCGTGCTCGCCCAAATGTTGTGCAAGAAGATCGGCGGCGGCCGCGCGGCCGCCTGGGAAATCATGTTCGGCGTGCCTGCGATCTCGAACTTGATTCGCGAGCAAAAAATCTTCCAGATTCCGTCCATCATCCAGACGGGCAAAAAGCTCGGCATGGCGCTGATGAACGACAGCCTGTTTCGCCTGGTCAAAGAAGGCCTGGTTTCACCCGAAGAAGCGTTGTCCAAGGCGAACGACAAGCCCGGCTTGATTCTGATGTATCAACAAGCACAGATCCCGGTGCCGAAGACCGAGGGCTAGCGCGCCGGCCTTGACCCGTTTGGTTCGTTGTCTTACGTTGTAAGACATGAGAGCCGCGCTGACGAGTACGCTCACGATCCGGCTACCTGGGCCCGTTCTACGTCAGATCCGTCGGCGAGCGCGCTCACTCGGTGTCACGCCCTCTGAGCTCGTACGTAAGGCATTGGAAGATGAAACGGGCGCCGTGGCCGACACGCGGAGTGCTCTCGAGCTGACCCGGCGCTGGGTGGGCGCGATCCGGAGCACAAAGGTCGCGGCTGCTCGCTCGCTCGACAGCGAGCTCGCCGGCTGGCGGCCCGATCGCCGTGAATAGGCGCGTTCTGCTCGATACGGGCTTCTTGGTTGCGCTCGCCAACGCTCTCGATCCCGATCACGCGGCATGCGTCGCCATTTGGAGCGAAACCCGCGCGCAGCTATTCAGCGTCGATGGCGTGCTCGTCGAGGCGGCGCACGTGCTGCGCCGAGAACGTGCCGGACCAGCAGCGGCAATCCACATCGCGCTCGCGGCTGGCACCGAGCTGGTACCCGTTAGCGAGCAACGAGCCGAACGCGCGCTCGCTCTCATGCAAAAATATCGCGACGTGCCGATGGACTTCGTGGACGCGCTCTTGGTGGTCGTTGCCGAGGAGCGCAACGTGCGGGAGGTCTTCACGCTCGATCGGCGCGGCTTTGGCGTCTATCGCGCGAAAGGGCGCGAACGATTCCGCATATTTCCATAGCGTTTCGCCGAGCTCACGCCCCGCGCCTGCCCTCCTGCCGACCCAATACTGGTGCACGCGAGTTGTCGCGAGGCAGCCCACTACTCATCGGGGGCTCACCCCTTCGGGTACTAGGAAGCGCAGCCATCCCCAAAACTACATCTCTGACGGTTACTAGATGCGCTGCAGACCCGCAACGCCCTCGACCAAGTAGTGACGCGCCGGCGCGAGCTGCCAAGCGAAGTACGCGCGGGGAAGCTCGCGCGGGAAGATGCGGGCGGTGTGGTGGTCGGTGAGCTCGAAGGGACGCGCGCGTTCGGGCGCCGTGGCGTAGAAGCGCGCGAGGAGCTCGCCGTCGTCGAGAGCGCGCGGGGAGAGACAGGGCGCCTCCAAGCGCGGCGCGAGCTCGCCGGATACTCGGTCGTGAAAGCTGAACCACGCGCGCCCCGCGAGCCTCGGCGCGATGCGCTCGCGAAACGCGCCGAGCCAGCGCTCGAAATCGGATTCGCTCAATAGGAACCTCACCTGACCGAGCACGTTGCAGAACGCGAGCGCGCTGTGCGGCTCTTGCTCGAGCAGCCCGCCGAGACCGAGCTCACCGTGCAAGAGCGGCGCGATCAGCAGATCGTCGGCGCGACGGACGACATGACGGATGCCGAGTCGCTCGAGACGACTGCTGAGCAGCCAGAGCGCGAGCGGATCCGGCTCGCACAGCACGACTTCCTCGAAACGCTGAAAAAACTCGTCACGCAAGCAGTAGCCCGCGCTCGGACCGACCAGGATGAGCCGCGTGTTCGGTGTCTCGATTTGGGCGAGCCAGCCGCCGAGCGAGCGTACGAATGGCTGCCAGAGTGAGCGCCGATAGCGGCTCGCGCGCAGATGGTACACGAGCCCACCGGAAGCTCCCACGAGTGCGCCAAGAGACACGCGCGCGAGTATGCCGAAGCCCGGCGAGCGCGCCAAGCCGCGCGGCGCTCAGCGCGGCAACAGATCCATGCGGTCCGCGAAGGCCTCGAACGCGACGGGATTCGTGCCGTTCAAGTCGAAGTCGCCGCTCACCGTCACGCCTTGATCCGCCGCGAGCTCGCCGGGCACCGCGAACGTCGCTTCAGCGAGCACGTTGGGCGGCGCGCCGGTCGGGCTGTCGTTGAGCGACGGTTGGTCGAGGGCGCGCACGCGCAGTCCCAGATTTTTGCGGGTCTCCTTGCCCGCGTTGTGCACGCAAGCGTGCACGCTGCGCGAACTGCCGTGCTCGGCGACGTGCAGCGCGCAGGCGCGCGTGTCGCCGAGGGCTTGCATCAAGCGGTCGAGGTAGGGCGCTTCGTCTTCGCGCAGGGCCTCGCGCAGCTCCAAAATCGCGTCCTTCGCGCGGGGATCGCCGAAGAAAGTGAGCAGCATCGCGCCGTGCATGCGCACCGGACGGTTGTGCGCGTGCAAGAGCTCCGCCAGGAGATTCGTGGGCGCCGAGCTCTCGCCCTCGCTGCCGATGTCGCCAGTCTGCGGATTGCGGATCAGAAACGCCGTGCCGCGCGCTTCGACGTCCCACTTGATGGCTTGGCCGCCCTCGAGCGGTCCGGCAAAATAGAGCGGGCGGGTCGTGATCAGGTATTGCTTGGTCGACGGCGGCGGATCCCGCTCGTAAAATTCGACCAAGAGCGCGACGTCTTTCATCGGCTCGTTCGAGTTGTTGACGACGGCGACACCGAGCTCGAGGTACTTCTTGTCCTTGCGCTCGTCGTCTTCGCGCCCAACCCGCGTCTTTTGTGACAAAAGCAGCACGCTGAGGCGCGGAAACGGCGTAGCCCACAAGAGCGAGTCCGCGCGCTTGCAGCGACACGCTTCACCCACGCTCGGGCCGCCCGCGGCGCCACTCGCGGCCGGTGGCGCTACGGCGGCTCGCGCCGAGCGCTCGGGCTGCGCCGACGGCGCGGGCAGCTCGGGCTCTTGGACTTGCAGCGCAGGGGCGCGCAACGTGTCACTCGCGAGGCTCTCGTTACGTCCGCTCGGGGCGTGGGCTCCGAGTTCGTGCGCGGGATCCGAGGTGAGCAGCCAGCGCGTCATCAGCACGAGCCCGAGCGTGAGCGCGCTGAGCAGCATCACGACCGCGGCCGTCGTGCGCGGCAAGAGCCCTTGAAACCAGGTGAATCCCCGAGCGCTCAGGCTCGGCCCGCTCGGTAGTGCCACGGGCGAGTGCGCGAAGTTCGGCAGATAACCGGCGAGCTCGCTCACGAAGGCTTGCCGCGCCTCGAAGCCTTCGATGCCGCCCGCGGCCAGCAAGCGATCCGCGAACAGTCCGATTGCGGCGAGTACGAGCGCCGTCAAGCAGGCCATGGCGAGCGCAGCGCGCGCGCTCGTACCGGGCGCCAGCTTCAGCGCCGTCGCGCTCGCGATCAGCGCGCCGACGAGCGCGGCGCCGATCGTCGCGATCCGGACCACCAGGCGGCGCCGGTAGAGCTGATGATGATGGAGCGCGGCGCCGCTCGAAAAGTGCACCAAACACAGGCGATTGAGCGGACCGAGCTCCTTGTCGATTTCGAGGTAGAGCTGCTCGCCTTCGAGCGACGCGCGCGTCACGCCGGACCACGGCACGGGCAGCGTGCGCCGCTCGGTCGGCTCGGTGGGCGCGTAACCCTGACTCCAGGCCCCCACCCCCAGATACACGAGCGAGAGCCCGCTCGGCGTGCACTCGAGCTCGACCGTGCCCACGGCGTTGCTTCGCTCGCTGGCCATCGCGATCGCGCGGTATCTCATGGCTCGACTTGCAGCGACTTTGACACGAGCCGATCACGATCGGCAAAGGCGCTCGATACTCGGGCGGATTTTCGCGCTCGAATGAGGCCGCTACGCACCGACGCGGTCAGCAAACTCGGCCACGCGCTCTTCGATCAGCTCGAGATCGTAGTCCAAGGTCGCCACGTGGTACGAGCGCTCGAGCACGAGCTCGCTGACGTCTTTACCGGCCAAGATCTTGAGAATTTCTCGAGAATTGTCGGGCGGCACGCTGTGGTCCGCCAGGGAGTAAGCGATCAGCGCCGGGCACGCGAGGCGCGCGAGCTGGGCGCGCACGCGAGGCAGCTCGCGCACGAGTGAGTTGCCGGAGGCCGTCGGCACCCAGCCGTAGGCGATCTCGCTCACGCCGGGTTTCGCGATGTCGTTGCGCGTGAGCCCGGCCGCGCTGGCCGGCGCAACCGGCAGCACGCTCTCGAGCAGCGGCGCTATTTTCACCAAAAAACCCTCGCGATTGAGGATGGGCGCGTTGATGGCCGTGACGCCCGCGACCAGATCGCTGCGCGAGGAGGCCGCGTCGAGCACGAGCGTGCCGCCCATCGACAGCCCGAGCAGGACGACCTTGGACACGCGCTGCTTGAGCTCGCCTACTTTGCGCTCGACCTCCGCCAGCCAATCGGCGTAGCGCGTCGGCATCATGTCGCGGTAGTGGGTGCCGTGACCCGGCAAGCGTACGAGTTCGATCGTGAAACCGCGCGCGTTCAGCATGCCCGCAAGCGGACGGAGCGACGCCGGGCTGCCCGTGAAACCATGCACCAGCAAAATGCCAATCCGCGCGCGCTCGCCGCTGCCCGCGGCGGACCACGGCTCAGCTCCAGGAAGGATCGGGTAGCTCATCGACGGTATCTCTCGGTCATCTAGAACAAACTCCCCTGATTGACTTTCTTCGGCTCGCGAGCGCCGAGGTGCTCGTAAGCCTTCTTGGTGGCCACGCGCCCGCGCGGCGTGCGCCCCAGAAACCCCTGTTGCAAGAGGTACGGTTCATAGACGTCCTCGATCGTATCGCGCGGTTCGGCCAGCGCGGCGGCCAGCGTTTCGACGCCGACCGGACCGCCCTCGTAGTGCTCGATCAACACGCCGAGCAGACGCCGGTCCATCTCGTCCAACCCAACCTTGTCGACGCCGAGTCGCTCGCAGGTACTCTCGACGATCGCGCGATCGATCTTGCCGTTGCCCTCGACCTCGGCAAAATCGCGCACGCGGCGCACTAGGCGGTTGGCGACGCGCGGCGTGCCGCGCGAGCGGGCCGCGAGCTCGCGCGCGCCCGCTTGATCGCAGGCGA
>DASXKQ010000311.1:0-27518 GCA_036496745.1 Polyangiaceae bacterium | reverse complement strand
CATTTCATCGGCTGACGAGCGACGCGTTCGAAGAGGGCTTCGGCTTCGACGGCTCGTCGATTCGCGGCTTTCAACCCATCAATCAGAGCGACATGCTGCTGATTCCGGACTCGACGACGGCCGTTCTCGACCCGTTCACGCGCTTTCCGACGCTCTCGTTCTTGTGCACCATTCAAGACACGTTGACACGGCAAAACTACTCGCGTGATCCGCGTTATGTGGCGCGCAAGGCCGAGGCTTACTTGCAATCGACGGGCATCGCCGACACCGTTTACTTTGGGCCGGAAGCGGAGTTTTTCATTTTCGACGACGTGCGCTTCGACGTGAAGGGGCACGAGGCGTTTTATTCGGTCGATTCGATCGAGGCGAGCTGGAACAGCGGGCGTGAAGAGGGGCCGAACCTCGGGCACAAGATCCGCCACAAGGAAGGTTACTTCCCGGTTCAGCCACAAGACACGCAACAGGATCTGCGCACGGAGATCTGTCTCACGATGGAGCAGGTCGGCATCGAGGTCGAGGTGAGCCACCACGAGGTGGCGACAGCCGGCCAAGGCGAGATCGACATGCGCTACGACAGCTTGCTCAGGTGCGCCGACAAGCTGATGTGGTTCAAGCACATCGTGAAGAACGTGGCCCATCGCAACGGGCAGACGGCCACCTTCATGCCCAAACCGATGTTCGGCGACAACGGCAACGGCATGCACTGCCATCAATCGCTCTGGCAGGGTGACAAGCCGCTCTTCGCGGGCGACGGCTACGCGGGCCTGAGCGAGCTCGCTCTCTACTACATCGGCGGGATCCTCAAGCACGCGCACGCGCTCGCGGCGCTCACCAATCCGACGACCAACAGCTACCGCCGCTTGGTGCCGGGCTACGAGGCTCCCGTGAACCTCGCCTACTCGAGCCGCAATCGCTCGGCCGCAATCCGCATCTCGACTTACTCGCCTTCGCCGAAATCGCGCCGCCTCGAGCTCCGCTTCCCAGATGCCACCTGCAATCCGTACCTGGCCTTCAGCGCCATGATGATGGCCGGCCTCGACGGCATCCAAAACAAGATCGATCCGGGGGCGCCGCTCGATCGCGACATCTACGCGCTATCGGCGGAGGAACTGCGCGACGTACCGAGCATGCCCGCCTCGCTCGAAGAGTCCCTGGATGCGCTCGAGGCCGATCATGATTTCTTGCTGAAGGGCGACGTGTTCACGCCGGACCTGCTCGAAATGTGGATTGACTACAAGCGGGAGCATGAGGTGCAGGCTTCGAGGTTGAGGCCCACACCGTTCGAGTATTTTTTGTATTTTGACGTGTGAGTTTTTATTTTTGTCGCTGTCCGTGAGGCCGCGCGACGGCTGTTTGGCGGGCGCGCGGTTCTCGGCTGGGTTCAGACAAAACCGGAATTTTTTTTGGGTGCCTGGTTTTCATGAGCGCGACACATTGTGTCCATTCGACGGGCAAGGCTTGATTTTCCGCGCGATGCTGCGACATGTTCGCGCGTTTTGTTCCTACTAGGAACTTGTTCGCTCAACCGAGGAATGTTCGCGCGTAGGGGTCTGTTCACACGCAACGTCCATCCGTGTAGGTATTTTTCTCACCTGTGCTCGCACGCGCTGTTTACGTGCGCGAGCGTCGGGTAGAGTGGGCGTGTTTCCACTGCTATAGTGAGAGTTCTAGGTCGACCTCAGAATTGCCCTCCTCCTCGCATCCCGTGGCTGACGAATTGTTCGACTCGACGCTCGAGGTCACCATCGCACGCGACATGCGCGCGCTGAACCGCGTTGCGTCCGCCCAGCAAGCGCTGCTGCTGGTGCTCACGGGCCAACGGCTCGGTACGCGCACCGTGCTGTCGGACAAGCCGATCGATATCGGCCGCGATTCGAAGGCGGGCCTCGTGCTCGACGCGGACTCCGTGAGTCGTCGCCACGCGCGGGTGGAGGCGATGCCCGGCGGTTATCGTTTGGTCGATCTCAGTTCGACCAACGGCACCTACGTCAACGGCGCGCGCGTCAAAGAGCAGGGCCTACGAGACGGCGACCGCGTGCAGATCGGCAAGACCCTGATCAAGTACATCGCCGGCGGCAACATCGAAGGCGCGTACCACGAAGAAATTCAGCATTTGATGCACTTTGACGGTCTGACCGGCGTGCACAACAAGCGGCATTTCGACGATCAGCTGCAGATGCGGGTGGCCGCCGCGCGCGGTGAACACATTCCGCTCTCGCTGATCGTGTTCGACATCGATCATTTCAAGAAAGTGAATGACGGCCACGGGCACATGGCCGGCGACGCGGTGCTGTGCGCGACGGCCTCCGTCGCTGAACGGGCGATTCCCAAGGACGCTCTCCTCGCCCGCGTCGGCGGAGAGGAGTTTGCGGTGGTGTGTCCCCAGCAGCCGCTGCTCGCCGCACGCACACTGGCCGAACAAATTCGCAAGGCCGTCGCGAGCAACCGCGCGAGCTTCGAGAGCAAGGAACATCAAGTCACGGTGAGCCTCGGTGTAGCCGAGCTCACGGCCTCGGAATCACCGGAGGCGCTCTACGAGCGCGCCGATCAGCGGCTGTACGAGGCCAAACACGCGGGTCGCAATCGCGTCTGCGGCTGACGCATGCCTTCGAGGTTCTGGTGATGACGGCTAACGTCAGAGGGGCGTTATCAGTGAGATCTCGCTGAGGTCCACTACGATCGGCATGTCGGTGCCCACGTTCTGCCACTCGCCCACGTAGTACGGCTTGGTGTACGTCGCGAGCGACGGCAGCATCACGTTCTCGAAGTAGAGGGCACCAGCGTCGGTGCCCGTCGCCCAAAAGCCCTGGATATTGAGCAACAGCGTGCCGCTCGCGGCGTCGCGCACGAACTGAATCACGAAGATGTCGTGGTTGGGGTCCGGCATGAGGTTGTACGGTTCGCTCGCGAGCAGCGAGTTGTCGGCGCTGGCCCGGTACTCGAGCGTGTTGCCGTTGAGCACGTCTTGTACCGGTATGATCGCACCCTTGGTGAGGAAGTCCGTCACCTTCTGAAAGTAGCCGCTGCCGGTGGCGACCAGCAGCTGCTCACCATGCGTCACGGGCTGACCGGTGGTCGGATTGAGCGACGGAGTCGAGCCCTGCATGACCTCCGTCACGGGCGGGTGAGCAGTACATTGGCTGCTCACGGCGGCGGCGATCGAGCGACCGTCTGCATCGTCGATCGAGGCGCCGTCGAGCACGACCGTGATCTTGGTGAAGTTGCACAAGTTGGCGATGGTGCTGTCCGCGCAGCCGTTCACTCCGCAGAATTGCCCGCTCGTACAAGGTGTTCCGCACGCGCCGCAATGCTTCACGTCGCTGCCGAGATCGCTGCATTTGAGCGAGCAACAGCTGAGCCCGTTCGAGCAGTCCGTGGTCGTACCCTCGTCGGGCGTGGTGCACGGGGCGCCGCAAGTGCCGGCGTTGCACACATGATCGGCGCTGCACTCCAGATCCGAGATACAGCTCGTGCACTCGTTCACGGCGTTGCACACGCCGCTCGCGCAATCGGCGCCCGTCTTGCAACCCTGCGCGCAGGTGTTGTCGGTCTTGCAGTATTGGCCTTTGGGGCACGCGTCGTCAGTGGGAGTGCACGCGACGCACTGATCGTTGACGCACAAGGCGGCGTCACAGGCGCCGGCACACGGCGGAGGCCCAGACCCGCCGCTCCCGGCGTCGCCGCTCGTCCCCGCGCTACCGCTCGTACCGGCATCACCGCCCGCGCCCGCGCCCGCGCTACCGCTGGCACCGGCATCACCGCCCGCGCCCGCGCTACCGCTGGCACCGGCATCGCCGCTCGTCCCGGCGCTGCCGCTCGCTCCCGCCTCGCCGCTCGCGCTACCGCTGGCACCGGCAGCACCGCTCGCGCCCGCGCCGCCACCGGCTTTTCCAGCCGCCCCCGCGCCGCCGTTCGAGCTACCGCTCGCTCCGCTCGTGCCCGCGCTGCCACCGACGCCGCCGTTCGACGTGCCGCCCGCTCCGCCGCTCGTTCCTCCCGAGCCAGCGGACGGAACGGGAGGTATGAGCCCCGCGTCCGAGCTGGACGAACAATCGTTGAGCGCAAAGAGCGCAAGCACCAACCCCAGTGATCCAAAAGTCGCTGATCGCATTGAGATCTCCGCTGCCGGAAAGCTAACCCGCGAACGCCCAAATGGCGAGCCGGTTCGGGCTCGGGCTCAGGTGAGCTTGCGGCGCAGATGATTGAGCACGTCCACGCGCGTGATTAGCCCGGCAAAATGACCATTTTGCCGGACAATAACTACGAGCCCGCGATCGAAGAGCGGCATCAACTGCTCGACGGGCGTGGACGCTTCCACCATGACCAGCGCCGTGCTCATGGAGGCTCGCACCGGGTGACGGAACTCGGCGGTGCTGTTGTGCACGGCCAGGAGCAGGTCAGATTCGTCGAGCAAACCGACGATTTCGCCGCCCTCGAGCACGGGCAACTGCGACACGTCGTAGACTCGCATGCGCGAGTAGGCGACGAGCAGCGTGTCGTCCGGGCTCACCGAAACGATGGAGCCCGTGTCTGGGCGGCGCGAGATCAGATCGCGCAGATCGCCGTAGCTCGTGCCCGGCAAAAAGCCTTGATCGCGCATCCAAAAATCGTTGAACATCTTGGATAGATATTTACCGCCGGTGTCGCACACGAAGCTGACCACGCGCTTGGGCTCGGTCTGCTCGCGGCAATAACGAAGCGCGGCCGCGAGCAAGAGCCCCGAGGACGATCCGGCGAAGAGGCCCTCTTTTTTGAGCAGCATGCGCGCGCTGAGCAAGCTCTCCTCGTCGGAAATCGAGTACGAGCGTTTGACCCGCGACAGATCGCAGATCGCAGGCACGAAGTCCTCCCCGACGCCCTCGACGAGCCAGGAACCAGCCGTGCCGACCGTGCCGGAGCGCACGTACTCCGCCAGAATCGAGCCGACCGGATCCGCCAGCACGAGCTCGACCGCGGGCGCTTGCCGCGCAAAAAAGCGGCTCAGACCGGTGAGCGTACCGCCTGAGCCAACGCCGGCCACGATCGCATCGAGCTTGCCGCCGGTCTGCGCGAAAATTTCGGGACCCGTCGTGGCCTCGTGCGCGGCGGGGTTCGCCGCATTCTCGAACTGATTGACGTAGTACGCCGCTTGCTCGCGCGCGATGCGCGCGGCAAGGTCTTGGTAGTACTCCGGATGGCCCTTGCCCACGTCCGAGCGCGTGATCTTCACCTCGGCGCCCATCGCGCGCAGGTGGTTGATCTTCTCGAGGCTCATCTTGTCCGGAATCACCAGCACCAAGCGGTAACCCTTGCGGACAGCCACCAGGGCGAGCCCAAGCCCGGTGTTGCCGGCCGTAGCCTCGACCAGCGTGGCTCCCGGCTGAATCGCGCCGGACTGCTCGGCGGCCTCGATCATCGAGAGCGCGATGCGATCTTTGATCGAGCCGCCCGGATTCTGATTCTCGAGCTTGAGGAACAGCTCGCACGGCCCAGTGTCGAGGTGCTGCACCCGCACCAGCGGCGTATTGCCGATCAAGGAGAGCACGGCGTCCGCGGCGGCTGGCACTGACTTCGGCATACGCGATACAAACCTAGCAGGTCGACGCGCGGCGGGCATGTTGTGACAAAACCTAGTTCGCGGACGCACTCGGCGCGGGCTGAGCGGCGCCGGCCGTCACTCCGCGCGCAAAGGCGGCCGCTTCCGCCGCCGTTTTGTCTTTTTGCGCTTGATCGCGCTCCGCCTCGGCTTGCTGCTGCGCCGCCGTGGCCGCGGCCTTGTCCTTTTGTGCTTGGTCGCGCTCGGCTTCCGCTTTGCCGCGCGCCGTGTCAGCCGCTGCCTTGTCCTTTTGCGCCTGGTCGCGCTCCGCCTCGGCCTTGCTGCGCGCGGCATCCGCGGCAGCCTTGTCGCGCTTGGCCTGATCGCGATCGGCTTGCGCCAACGCTGAGTCTTGGCGCGCGCCGTCCCGTTCATCTTGTGTTTTCTTGAGCGCCGCGTCGAAGGCTTCTTTGGCTTGTTGCGCGCGCTGGCGCGCTTCTACCGCGGCTTTCCGCGAGTCGCTCTTGAGCTTCACGTTGGCGGCGGCGAGCGCGCTCGTCTGCTCCTCGAGTGATGCCACGACTTCGCCGATCTTTTTCGCCTTCTCGACCGGACCGAGCGTCGCGTCCGCCACGATCTGGTCGAGGTTCGCGCCGGCGCGATTGAGCTCGCTCGCCGCTTCGTCCGCCTTTCTGAGCGCCTCGTTCGTGGCCTGGTTGGCCGCGTTCATCGTACGCTTGTGCCACTGATAACCGGCAAAGCCGCCCACGCCGGCCGCCAGCGAGAGACCGCCGATGATGCCAAAGAGCGCGCCGCGAAACTTGCGCGCGGCTTGCCGGCGCGCCACCTCGGCGTCCCATTCCAGCAGCACGTCGAGCTCGCCGAGAAACTCGGTCGCGCTCGGCCGGCTCGCAGGGTCGGGAGCGAGCCAATGGGAGAACGCGCGGCTCAGATGGTCGCGCGCGGCGCCCGTGACGTGCGCGAGCGTACCGGCGGGCAGCGGCTCTTCGACGCGCAGCGTGTGGATGAGCGCGAGTTGCGAGCGAAGCTTCAAGAGACCGGAGGGCGCGTCGTCTGCTTCCCGTTGCCCGACGTCGTAGCCCGATAAATCACGGCCGATCAGCGCGAACAAGAGCGTCGCGGCCAGCGCGTACACGTCGACCTTTTCCGTCAACGGCGGGGGCCGATCCCCGAGCAAGCCACCGATGATCGCGTCGGTCTGTTCCGGAGCGGCAAACGGAAACGTCGCGACGAGCGGGCGCGTGGCGTCTCTGCGCGCCGCGCCGCCGAGGTCGAGCAACACCGGGTGATGCTCGCTGACACCGGCCATGGTGGCGAGATAAATATTGTCGGGTTTGATGTCTTGATGACGCAGGCCGGCCGCGTGCATTTCACAGACGCCGCCGGCGATGCGCGTGAACACGGCGTGCGCGCGGCCGAGCGACAGGCAGCCCTCGGCTCGCAGCGTCGCCGCGAGATCCGAGCCCTTGTAGAGCGGCATCGTGTACCAAAGGTAGGGTTCGAGCGCGCCCGCCTCGACGCCGTGCTCGTTCAGCTGCACCACGTTCGGGTGAGCAATCGCCGCGAGCGCGCGCAGCTCATGCTCGGCGTACTCGCGCGGGTATCTGCGTAGTCCCACCACTTTGAGCGCCACTTGTTGGCCGGTCTCGGCGTGCTCCGCCGCGAACACGCGCCCGAAAGCGCCTTCACCGAGCAGCTTCTGCAGCACGCAGTGGCCGCCCACGGTCTGGCCCACGTCGGGCAGCTGCGCCGTGTCGACCGGCGCGAACGGCGGCGGCGTGGGCGTCGGTTGGTGCGTTTCGTCGCGCACGGTCGGCAGCGATTCCGCGATTGGCCAAGCCTGCACGGTGCGCGTGCGCGTGCTGGTGCGAAGGGTCGCCGCCGAGGCAGTCACCAACTTGACGTAGTCGATTGCGCGCGAGGCATCAAATCAGGCACCGAGAGCGCTCTCCAAATCGTGCCACAGATCCTCGACGTGCTCGAGGCCGACCGAGAGCCGCACGAGTGTGTCGCCGATGCCGTTCTTCCGGCGCTGTTCGGCCGGAATCGAGGCGTGCGTCATCAGTGCCGGATGCTCAGCGAGCGACTCGACGCCACCGAGGCTCTCGGCCAGCGTGAAAATGCGCAAGGCCTTCAGAAAACGCCGCGAGCGCTCGAGGTCCCCGCTGAGCTCGACGCTGATGATCCCGCCGGCGCCCACCATTTGCCGCTCGGCGAGCGCGTGATCCGGATGTGAAGCCAGCCCGGGATAGTGCACGCGCTGACAGCCCGCGTGCGCCTCGAGCCGCTTGGCGAGCTCGGCGGCAGTCTCGACGTGGCGCTGCATGCGGACGGGCAAGGTCTTGATGCCGCGCAGCACGAGGTAGCAGTCGAACGGGCTCGGCACACCGCCGAGCGAATTTTGCAAGAACTTGAGCTGCTCGGCGAGCCCCGCGTCGCTCGTGACGAGCGCGCCACCCACGGCGTCCGAGTGCCCGTTGATGTACTTGGTGGTCGAATGCAGGACGACCGTCGCACCAAGCGCGAGCGGCCGCTGCAAGGCGGGCGAGGCGAACGTGTTGTCGACCACGACGGGAATGCCGCGCAGGCGCCCGAGCTCACTCACGGCGGCGATATCGACGACTTTCAGCGTCGGATTGGTGGGCGTCTCGAACCAGATCAGACGCGTGCGCTCGCTGACGGCTGCCTCGAGCGCGGCCGGATCGCGCAAATCCACGAAGCTCGAGCTGATGCCCATCGGTCGCATCACGCGCTCGAACAGGCGATACGTGCCGCCGTACACGTCGTCACCCGACACGATATGATCTCCGGGTTTCAGCATGTGCAGGAGCGTCGTGGCCGCGGCGCACCCGCTGGCAAATGCGAACCCCCATTTTCCCCCCTCCAGCGCGGCGATCGACGCCTCCAACGCCGCGCGCGTCGGATTGCCGCTGCGCGAGTAGTCGAAACGAAGCGGCTGCCCCGGCTCGGGCTGCGCGAACGTACTCGCTAGAACGATCGGCGGCATCACCGCGCCGTGGGCGGGATCCGGATCATAACCAGCGTGAATGGCCAGAGTTTCGAACGCGTGCTCAGGCGAGGTCATGACTGAGAGGTAGCACGCGCTCGGCCCAAATTCTGCGTAGCACTTGACCGCCGTGGCGCCGGCACGCGAGATTGTTCGTGGAGACAATGACTCAGCAGTTACGCGCGCGCTGGGCTCGCAACGTACTGGCGCTCGTGGCGCTGGCTTGCGCCGGTTGCGGCGCGCGCTTCAGCACGGAGAGCGCGGACGAGGCGGCCGCTGCCGATTCGGGCGCCGGAGGGACGGGCGGTGGCACAAGCATTACGTGCACCGACGGTCAGGACCAGTTCTTGACCCTGCGCAATGACCTCCTCACGCCCGATGCCACCACCTGCATGGTGGATAGCGATTGTGTCTTCCTGCAGGAACTTCCAGAGTGCATGCTGTGCGGGGCCGCAGTGATCAACACCTGGAGCGCGCCGAGCCTGCAGCCGAAGCTGGATGCTTTCGGTAAGACAGCTTGCGCCAACTGCCCGGGCCCGCCGTCGTCCTGCTCGGAACCGTTCCCTGCCACCCCCTATTGCTACGCGGGTCAGTGCTACCAGACTGGCTACCGTTCCTAAGAGTTCACCGCATGCTGTCGCCCGCGCGAGCGCCAGCCTGACTTCACCGTCTCGAGTAGCAGGCTCCGACGCGTGAGGAGTGGCACACTCGGCCCCAAAATTCGAGAAAGTTCGCGGTGTGCTTGACCCGCACCAGGCGGGCACGAAGATTGCGTCCCAGGGTCCTATGACTTCGCCATTTCACGCACGCCTCGCGCTCGCGATCGCCGTACTCGCTTGCGCGGGATGCGGCGCGCGCTTCAGCGCCGAGAGCGGAGACGACACGGCCACTGCTGGCTCGGGCGCCGGAGGGACGGCCGGCAGCGCCGGCACGGGCGGCAGCGCCGGCGGCGTCTGCGTCGTGTCGTGCATCTCGATCGCCTGCGCCTCGGGGAGCCACCTCGAGACCGAGCCGGGCATGTGCTGTCCGAGCTGTGTGCCCGACTCGAGCACGTGCGCCGACGGTCAGTCGCAATACGCCATGCTGCGGAGCGAGCTGCTCACGCCCGATACCAGCGCGTGCATGGCGGACGGTGACTGCACGTTCCTGTACGAGCCTGCAGCGTGCGGCTATCCGTGCGTGTCCGCGTTGATCAACACCTGGAGCGGGCCGAGCATCCAGCAAAAGCTGAACGCCTTCGGCCAAACCGCGTGCGCCAGCTGCTCGAGCCTCAGCCCGCCGTGCCCCTTGTTGCCGGCGACGGCTTGCTGCAACGGTCGATGCACCGTGGGCAGCTGCGGGCCGGATTGAGCGCTCACGCCCGCGCTTGCACTTTACCGCGCGGCTTCTTCTCGGGTTTGGAGGCGCCGTTGCTGACGCCGTTGGCCTTGCTCGCGCCGTTGCTCTTTTTGCCGAGCAGGTCGGCCGCGAGTTGCTTGCTGCGGTCGGTCTTTTCCCAGCTGAACTCGCTGCGGCCGAAATGACCGTAGGCCGACGTGGGGCGGTAAATCGGACGCAGAAGATTGAGCTCTTCAATCAGCGCGCGCGGGCGCATGTCGAAGTTCTCGATCACGTACGCGGCGAGCTTGTCTTCATCCACCGTGCTCGTGCCGAAGGTCTTCACGTACACGCCCATCGGCTTGGCGACGCCGATCGCGTAGGCGACCTGCACCTCGCAGCGCTTGGCGAGGCCGGCCGCGACGATGTTCTTGGCCACGTAGCGCGCGTAGTAGCAGGCCGAGCGATCGACCTTGGACGGGTCCTTGCCGCTGAATGCGCCGCCGCCGTGACGGCCCATGCCGCCGTAGGTGTCGACGATGATCTTGCGGCCGGTGAGGCCCGCGTCGCCGAACGGTCCGCCGATCACGAAGCGACCGGTCGGGTTGATGAAGTACTTGGTCTTGGAATCGAGCAGGTTCTTCGGCAACGCCTTCTTGACCACGAGCTCCATCAGCGCCTCTTTGAGCGTCTTGTACTTCACGCTCTCGGAGTGCTGGGTGGAGACGACCACGGTCTCGATCCGCTTGGGCACGTCGTTCTCGTATTCGACGGTGACTTGGCTCTTGCCGTCGGGGCGCAGAAACTCGACCTGGCCCTTCTTGCGCACGGCCGCGAGCTGCTTGGCGAGTTGGTGCGCGTAGGTGATCGGCGCGGGCATCAGCTCCGGCGTCTCGTCGCAGGCGTAGCCGAACATCAAGCCTTGATCGCCGGCGCCTTGCTCTTTGAACAGGCCTTCACCTTCCGTGACACCTTGCGAGATGTCCGGCGACTGCGGCTCGACCGCAAGCAGAATGCCGCAGGTCTTGGCGTCGAAGCCCATGTCCGAGCTCGTGTAGCCGATGTCCGTGATCGCCTGGCGCGCGAGCTTGCCAAAGTCGATGTTGCTCTTGGTGGTGATCTCACCCGCGATCACGACGAAGCCTGTCTTGCACAGCGTCTCGCAGGCGACGCGGCTGTGCTTGTCGCCGGCGAGCGCCGCGTCGAGCACGGCGTCCGAAATCGCGTCGCACACTTTGTCGGGATGGCCTTCGGTAACGGACTCGGACGTGAAGAGATAGCTGCTCATCGTGGCTCCAGAGTGGGGCGCTGCCCTCGTGAAGCGACGGGAAACCCGCCGCAAGAGGCGCGCAACCTAGCACGAATTCGGCCACCGGGAAGGGGCATCGCGGGGGCGTGGCCGGCAGCCCTCACCGCAGCCCACTGCCCGCTAATTTGCGGGCTTCCGTGCGCGCCAGCGTGACGCGGATCACGGCCTCCCCGCGCAGCAGCGTGAGCTTCACCCGGTCCCCGACCGCGCCCGACAGCGCCTCGTGCACCTCCGCCGTGGACATCGCGCGCGCGTCGCGACCGTCGATCAGCAAGATCTCGTCGCCCGCCTTGAGCCCGGCTTTGCCGGCGGCCAGATCGGGCGGCACTTCGTGCAGATAGAGGCGACCGTCCGGGTGCTCCGCGATCACCGCGCCGATCGTGCCGCGGGGTTCAGCGCAGGCGAGCGCGAGCAGAGCAACGGAGACTACGTGAAGGCACTTCATGGTCGGATCGTGCAAGAACGCGGTCTAGATCATGGCGGCTCGCAGGTTCGCTAGCGTCACCATCAGCGTCAGCGGGTCGAGCGGTGACGGGTCGAAACCGAGCCGACGATAGAACGCCGCAGGCGAATCGGAAAGAGCGTGGCCCGACCGCTCATCATTTGCCGCACATGCCGCAGTTGGTGGCGTCGGTCGTTGCCTGAACTGCGGTGGCGACCCGCACGGTTTGCGTAGTCTAACACGCTGCGGTGTGGTCGTGCCTTCTCGTGCTCGGCGTTACTCGCATGCAACCGCGACAGATGGCCAGACGGGCGACGCGGGCGACTTCCTCTCCAGGTGGCACTCTCGGTGCCTCTCGCCTCATGGCACTCTCGCCCAGGAGTGGCACTCTCGCCAGGCGAGAGCGGAAAACAAAAGCGCGCGCAGCCGACGATTTTGTTTGACGGAAATGCGAGGCAGCTCGCTCGCACACGCCAGGATTGCTCGAAAGAGAGCGTTTGCGGGCGCTCATTCTCAGTTGGATGGGCTCTCGCGATTGGGACACGCCAAAAACGCGTGCGAGCCACTCGAAGCCCGACTCGCGCGCGCTGAGCGCTCAAAAAAATCCGATGTTAGTCTGAAGTGAATGACCGCTGGGTATCGGCTGGGGCATCTCAGAAACAACGAACTGTTGAGCGCGCTGTCGGCGCTCGTGCAGCGCGGCAATCAACTCACGGCCGAGCTACTCGCGCACTTGGCCGAGCTCGATCAACGGCGGCTGCATCTCGAGCTCGGCTTCCCGTCGCTTTTCGCTTACTGCACGGAATCACTCCACCTGAGTGAGCCGGCGGCCGGCCGTCGCATCGCCGCCGCGCGCGTGTGCCGCAGATTCCCCGACGTCTTTGCGCTCGTCGCGCGCGGCGAGCTGCATCTCTCCGCGCTGTGCGCGCTCGCACCGCATCTGACCTCGGCCAATGCCGAGGAGCTCTTGCGCATCTCCAAACACAAAACGCGCCGGCAGGTCGACGAGCTCATCGCTGCGCGCTTTCCGCGCCCTGCTGTGCGGGCGCAGATCCGTCGCTTGCCGAGTCGAAGCGAGGTCGGGTCGAGTCCGCTCGAAATCCCCGAATGGCCCACGCCGTCGCCGGGTGCTCGTCCGGCGCAAGCACGCATCGAGCCCATTTCTAGCGAACGCTACGGCGTGCACTTCACCGCCAACGTGACGCTGCGAAGAAAGCTCGAGCAGGCTCGCGCGCTCGCGAGCCACCGATTACCGAATGGCGATTTGGCGAGCGTGGTCGAGCTCGCGCTCGACGCGCTGATCGAGAAGGAGCGCTTCTCCGTCGGGACCCGCCCGCGCGCGGTTCGCCATGCGCAGAAGAGCAGCTCGACGCAGCTGCGCGCGACTTTTACGACGCGAACTGGCGGCGACATCGGCGCTCGGCTCTCGCCAGGCGATAGTACCCGCGCCAGTACCGATGCGCGTTCTCGACACATTCCGTCCGCCGCTGCGCGCGCGGTGTACGAGCGCGATCGAGGGCAATGTGCGTTCGTCTCGGCAGACGGACGGCGCTGCTCGGCTCGGCACTTGCTCCAACTCGACCATGTAACGCCTTGGGCAAAGGGCGGCGCAGCGACCGCCGAAAACCTGCGATTACTCTGCCGAGCCCACAACCAACAGCACGCTCGCGCGCACTTCGGATCTGAGCGTGTGGAGGCTATCGTCGCGTCCGCGCGGAGCGCGCGTTGACCGCGTGAATCGCCGCGGGTGCCGTCGATGTCACTCGCCCCGGGGTCGCTCGCCGTCGCGGCGACTGCATTCGCAGCACAGCGCTGCGAATGGTTAGCCCCCCAGCGACACACACTTGCCGACCCACGCGTCCGTAGTCGCAGCGTCCACCAGGAACTCCGCGACGTCCGCGCGGGAAATGGCCTGCGGCACGGGTTCGAGTCCGCTCTTCTTCTCGTAGCGCTTTTGCGCGGGGCCGTTGGTGAGGCGCGTGGGGCGCGCGATCACCCAATCGAGGCCGCTGCCCATGACGAGCTTTTCTTGGCGATCGTGATCGGCGTAGGGCGCCTTGAGCATGAAGCGGATCAGCATTTTGAGAAAAAAGCTGGCGGCGCGGACGCTCTCGCCTGCGCCGAACGCGCTGAGTACGACCAATCGCTTCGCGCCCGCGGCCTTCATGGCGTCGATCGCGTAACCGGTACCGCTCGAGAAATAGTGCGGGTTTTCTTTGAAGCCCTTCACGCTCGTGGCCGACGCCGTGATGATCACCGCGTCGTGTCCCGGCACGGCCTCCGCCACGGACGCTTGGCTGTGAAAATCACCGACGCGACGCGTGAGCTTGGGATGCTCGAGCGCGAGCTTCTGCGGGCTGCGTGCAAAGGCGGTGACGTCGTGCCCGCGTTCGAGCGCGACGCCGCAAGCGAGCGCACCGGTGCCTTGTGAGGCGCCCAAGATCAAAATTCGCATCGGTAGACTCCTCGGTTCAGCGTGAAGTTTTGCAACAGCACTGCGTGTCTCACAGTAGTCTGGGAGACGCAATCAGTGGCTTGCGCTGCAAGCGGTCGGCCGATCGCGCGCCCCCCGCTGCTAAGTTTAAGGCCTTCATCTTGGGAAGGATTTGAGACAATGACGACGCACCTCCGCGGGGCTCTTGGGCTCGTTCCTCTGGCTGCTTTCGTCGCGGGCACCGCCGGCATGGTCGGCGTCAACGGCTGTTCGTCCTCGGGCAGCGCCGCGCCGAACAATCCCGACACGTCTTCGGCCGGCACGAACAGCGCGGCCGGCACGAACAGTGCGGCCGGCACGAACAGCAGCGCCGGCACCAGCAGCATGGCCGGCGCGACCGGTTCGGGCGGCTCGGTTTCGGCGGCGGGCGGCAGCGGCAACGCGGGTGCGAGCGGTAGCGGACCGAGCGCGGGCGCAGCGGGCGGGAGCGCGAGCGGCGGCACTTCGTCGCAAGCGGGTGCTTCGGGTTCGGGCACCTCCGGCTCCGGCAGCGCGGGCGCGAGCGGCAGCGGCACGGCCGGCACGAGCAGCGCGGGCGCGAGCGGCATGGGCGGCGGCTCGACCGGCACGTGCGGCAGCATCAACCCCAAGCCCTTCGCCGATTGCAAATTCGCCTGGGGCGCGCCGAGCGCCAACAACAACTCGTCTTACTTGGATTTCGTGTCCGCTTGGGTCGGCTACGAGACGGACGGCGGGCTCGACACCAATTTCCAAAACAACATCGCCTGCGACGGCTGCAACCTGGCCAAGAGCGTCGCGAGCACCGGCGCGATGGCCGTGTTCTACGCGTACTTCATCGGCTACCAGGCGAACCTGGAGGGCGGTTTCGGCGACTGCAACACCGACAAGGACGGCCACAACCTGTGCACCGACGGCGCGCAGTGGATCCGCGACAACCGCGCGCACCTGATCAATATGTACAGCCAGTACGCCAAGAAGGTGTACGCGCAGAGCCCGAACAAAGCCGTGATCTGGTGGCTCGAGGGCGACTTCGAGCAATACACCACGATGCCCAAGACCCAGTCGAACGGCCTGACGCCGACCGAAGCCGGCCAGCTCATCCGCGACATCACCTGCGGCATCAAAGCCAACGAGCCGAACGCGATCGTGGCCTTGAATCACTCGCCGTGGCTCTCGAACGCGGACGCCGACACCTTCTGGTCGGCGATGCCCACGGACGTGCTCGACATGGTCTGGGTGCAAGGCTACGGCGACCAGGACAAACTCCCGAACTCGACCGCGAGCAACGAGACGTTCACCTGGCTGCACACCAAAACCGGGCGTCCGATCATGACCGAAACCAGCTTCCAGGGCTCGAACGCGTCCACGCCGGACCACTGGACCACGACCACCGCCGCCAACATCAACGCGCGCATCGCGAGCGGCGTGATCGGCGCGCTGTCCTACGCGCCGCCCAGCAACTACCAGACCACAATCGGCACACTGAACCCGCAGCTCAACGCGACCTGTCAGTGAGTGATCAGCCGATAGACGCCGAAACCAAGCCCGCCCAGCCCCGCTAGCACGACCGTCATCAAGCCGAGCGTGTAGGGAACCGGATGGCGATCCACCCAGTGGATCGCCTCATATGCCAAGCGCTTGAAGGCCGTGACGTGACACTGCACCGCGACCTCGCCGTCTTGAATGCGACGGACGTGGGCGAGCATGGCCTTCACGTTCGGGTAGCGCTTTTTGGGATCGTGCTCGAGCGATTCGCGTAGTACGTACGCGAGCTCCATCGGCATGCCGTTTTGGCGGCCGTGGTTGACGAGCGCGCCATAGTCGATGCCCTTGGCGATCAGCTCCGCCAAGATCTCGCTCATGTTCTGTTTGTGCGCGAGCGGGTGCCGGAGCGAGAGAAACTCCGCGAAGACCACGCCTAGGCTGAAAATGTCGCTGCGCACGTCGAGCTCGGTGTTCTTGCCGGCGGCTTGCTCGGGCGACATGTAAAGCGGCGTACCGACGAGAGCGCCGTGTTGCGTGTGAATCAAGCGGTCCTGCACGGTGGAGGCCGTGGAGCGCGCCTCCACCGACTCGTGCTCGTGGCTGCTCACGTATTTGGCGATGCCCCAATCCATCACCGTGACCTCGCCGTGGGGGCCGATCATGATGTTGGCGGGCTTGATATCGCGATGAATGATGCCCTTGTCGTGCGCGTAACTGATGGCCTCGAGGATCGACGCGAACACCTGCACGCGGTAACTGATCGAAAAGCGCGCAACCGTCCCCGGATCCCCCTGGCGGAGCTTGTCGATCACCGCCTCGAGCGTCTCGCCCTCGACGTACTTCATCACCAGGTAGTGGCCCGCTTCGTCCACGCCCACGTCGTGCACGGGCACGATGCCCGGGTGCTCGAGCTGGCCGACGATGCGCACTTCTTCCGCAAAGCGCACGAGCGACGCCGCGTCTTGGCGCTCCCCGCGCAGCCGCTTCATGGCTACGCGCCGGCTGATATCGTGATCCACGGCGAGATCCACCTCGCCGATCCCACCCTCCCCGAGCTTCTTCAACCGCTCGAAGCGCGCTTGCACCGAGATCTCGGCGGGCACGGAGGCTTCCGCGCGCTGCCGCCGCGGCAGGACCGTGGTGCGCAGCGTGGCCGCGACCGCGGGCGACAAACTGCGGGCCGCCATCGCCGGCGCGACTGGATCCGCAGCGAGCGTCTCCGCTTCGACCGCGTCCTTCGTGCCATTGCTTTGCGTCATCGGAGCCTGAGCGACGGATTATACACGAACCCCACGGCTTACGCGCCGCGCGGGCGCACGGTTACCGGTGTGCAGGCGGTAGTCAGGAGCGATAGCCGGCGTTCACGTCGACGTAGCCGTGACCGAGATCGCTCGTCAGGTACGTGAATTCGCCGGGGCCCGCGCCGAGCGTGAGCTCGATGGTGTAGCTCGGGCCTTGCAAGATTTCGTTCGCGCGCTTTTCGGCTTCGGCTCCGACGGGGACGCCGCTCTTGAAGATCTCGATGCCGCCGATCGCGATGCTGGCGCGCTCGGGCTCGAACGCGACGCCCGCGCGGCCGGCGGCGGCGAGCAAGCGGCCCCAATTGGCGTCGCGGCCGAACAGGGCCGTCTTCACGAGCAGCGACGTGGCGACGGTGTGCGCGATTTGCCGTGCATCTTTGACCGACGCGAGGCCGCGCACGCGGAGCTCCGCGACGTGGTTCGCGCCCTCGCCGTCCGCGACCATCGAGCGCGCGAGTTTGTCGCACACGCTGGTGAGCGCCGCGGTGAATGCTGCGGAGTCCACGCGCGCAGCGGATACCCCAGAAGAAAACGCCAGCACGGTGTCGTTCGTGCTCGTATCGCCGTCCACGCTGCAGGCGTTGAACGTGCGATCGCTCGCGGCGAACAGCGCGCGCTCGAGCTCCGCGCGCTCGATGACCGCGTCGGTGAACAAGAACACGAGCATGGTGGCCTGCGGCGGACCCACGTCGGGGTGAATCATGCCCGCGCCCTTGGCGATGCCGAGGATGCGCGCCGTGCCGCCCGCGCCTGCTACGCTTGCCTCCGCGATCTTCGGCCAGCGATCGGTCGTGCAGATGGCCTGCGCAAACGACTCATAACCCTCGGGAGTGAGCGCCGCCACGAGCTCGCCCGCCTTCGCCGCGATCTTGGCGGCCGGCAAGAGCGCGCCGATCACGCCCGTGGAAGCCGGCAGCACCTCGCTCGCCGACACGCCGAGCGCGCGCGCCACGGCCTCCGTGCTCTCGCGCGCCGCGGCCAGGCCAGCCTCGCCCGTACAGGCGTTCGCGCAGCCCGCATTGACGAGAATCGCCCGCGCGCTCCCGCCGCGCAGCCGCTCCTCACAGACGAGCACCGGCGCCGCGCGCACCAAATTGCGCGTAAAAAGCCCGGCCGCAACCACCGCGCGCTCCGCCACCGCGAGCGCCAAATCGACGCGCCCGTCCTTGCGAATACCCGCAGAAACCGCCGAAAACCTAAAACCGCCAATCGCCGAACTCATCGAGCCTCCAGCCGGCCCACCCATAGCACCAACTTCGAACGCCGCCGTGACGGCACGACCCGAAATCCGCCGCGCTTCCATGAAGATGGGCAGCCAGACACAAGAATTTCTGAACCTTGACTCGGCGTCGCCCCAGCGTATCCTCCGCCCCCCTGCCGACTTAGCTCAGTGGTAGAGCAGCGGTTTCGTAAACCGCAGGTCCCGAGTTCAAGTCTCGGAGTCGGCTCCGCAGAAAACAAGCGCTTCTAGCGATCCGAGCGGATCGCGCGTGGACCAAGCGTGGACCAGTGCAGAGGTGCCGCGCGGCCTCGCTGAGCTGTTCTTAAAAGCGTGCGCGCTGGGCGCGCCGTGCGGCGACTTGGCCACTGCGCTGGCCGAGGCCGTCATTGACGCCGCGGGCGTCGCGCTGGCCGTCGAGGTGCTCGAGGGCGGCGAGCACCAGATCGCGCGCGCTACCGAGCTTGCAGCGCGTGTGCTCGACGCTGGCGCCCCAGGCGACGGCGCAGAGGCGCTAGCCACAAAGACGGAGGACGCTGGTGGGTAGCCCGCTGCGCGATCACCAAGTGCGCGGAAACCCCGAAGCGCAAACTTCGAGGTTTCTGCTCGCCATCCCACTGATGCGACCAGCGGAGGGCTCTCGTGAGCTTACGAGGCCAAGAAGGCCACGCCCATCCTGACGTTCGAGCCGGCGAGTCGCGACCTCACTTAGGAGCGGCTACCGATGGATCGAAGGGACCGCCGCCTTCCGCGTCGCTCTGGAAGGCTTACGTCATCGGTAGCCCTCTCGAGGTATTTCGTTGAGCGCGCCCGGAAGCTGCCCACACGCGGCCCGCACCGCAACGGGTGAGCTGCTACGCCGCGGCTGGCCGCGGCTCGCCGCGCTCGTGGGCGGTCATGTCGCAAGCTTCGGTAACGTTTGCTGGCAGACCGACACACGGCTCGGTGAGGAGCTTAGGCGCCCTGATGGGCGCCGCTATCACCCGGAGTCGATCGCACGTGCTCGTCGCCAATTGCGCGACGCTCGGGTTATCAGTAGCGAACGGGTATTCGTTGGAGGCAAGATCCCCAGCCTCAAAGCGAAGTGGGCGAGTTCCCGTGGCACAACGGTAAAAACTTTCAACTGGCGAGCCATCGAGCAAAAGAACCCGTTCAGCCGTCGCGAGCAACGTGTCAAACGCCAGGAGCAAGCGCGCGTGTCTCGCGAGGCCGGCGAATTGCAAAGACCGGCGGCGCCGCGTTACACCTCGGCGCGCGCTATCGTTGAGCCGGTTCGAACGCCGGCGCCGCCGCTCGACCCCGAGCTCCTGGGCGTCATCGGCACCGCGCGGGCGCGGAACGAACGTTGGCAAGAACGCGCCGCTGCCCTCGACCGCAAAGAGCGGGTGGCAGCGGCGGCGGGAACGATCGCGCCGGAGCGTCCTCCTCCCGAGTAGCGCAGCGGTTGACCTGCTTCGATCTCGCCGGCTCCGCCCTGCACAGGCGAAGATGCGCCGCAAGCCATGTAAGCTGGCGCGCGTGCGAGCGCATCCGCCTCCGGGACAACTGGGAAGCCGCGTTTCGACGCCTGCGCAATCGAGCCAACACTCTGATCGCTGCCTGAGATGTTGGGTCAGACCCAACGGGTAGTTTGGCGCCTCGAAATGCCTCTTACTTGAGATGAATAAATCAGCAGAAGAGCGAACGGATGGATCCTGGACCTCGATCGACACCGCTTCGACGGCCACGGGCCGGGCCGATTCGAAGCCGCCGTTCAAAAAGGGCGATCGTTCACGCGCGATCCGAACCAAACATGAGGATTTCGGATCGAAGGCCCAGGCTGAGCACGACGGAAGCGACGCAAGACTCCAGAGCGTTGGAAGGAAACCGGAAACGAGGACCTGTCTTGGATGGGCCGGTTGGACTGGGCCCTCCTTGCTTGCTCCAGCGGAAGCGGCCTAGTTGGGGTCATGACCATTGCAGCTATCGTGCGTGGACGACAGGGAACGTACAACGCGCTTTTCGTAGATACGGGCGCTGTGCGGAGCGACGGCGTCGTCGCCGATCACGACAAGTTGCACCGTGTTTTCGGCGACACCTACACGACCTGCGTAGGGGACGCCAGTCTGCTCGTGGTGCTCTCGAATCTGGTAAGAACCTCGAGAACACGTCCCAACTTGCGAGACCCCAAAGTTATTGGCGCACTGATGTCAGAGGTGGAGCTAGCGCGAAGGAACGGTGCTCTGTTGGGCGTACCGACAGCGTTCCCAGCGCCTCCGCGCTGCACCACGCTGGTTGTCTGCAACCGGAGCGAGGCTTTTTTTCTCAAGATGGAATTCAATACAGAGGCTGGCACTCATGTGATCCCCGTCGCGCCCGCTTTCCTTGAACCTGATGCGATGCTCGTTCTTCGAGGAGTCACCGTTGCAACAATTGAGGGCTTCTTTACAGTCGAACAAACAACCGTCGAACAGGTTGTTGTCGATCAGATGGTTGGCGTAAACGAGCAGCTAGAGCGGGGTGGAGCCGACAGGCTGCCGTACCAAATGAAGCGACGCGTATCGGGCATCATCCTTCCACATAAAACAAGCAGCGAAGCCACGCGCATCGATCCGGGCGTCCCGCCCATGCCCATCCACGGCATTTCGATTGATTGACCTCGTTCGGTAGGCGTCTCGCGGCTCGCGCATAGCCGCAACATCTTCGTGTCGACCAGCATCGGGTTATGCACGCTGCGCTGGCGCATGATCGGTGGGAAATCCAGCTTTTGGCTCGCAAAACAGTAGACCGGAACCTGAAAGGAGATCAGAATCCGTCGCGATGCCGAAATGGGGCCTGACCGTTGAGCAACGTGATTCGCAACCGTGGAAGCTGTCGGCGGGGCTATTGGGTCCGGGCAAGACGATCACAGATCCGGTTCACGGTGACATTTACCTAACTCGCCTTGAAACACAGGTCGTGAACAGCGCGCCCATGCAGCGGCTAAGGCGCGTCCGTCAGCTTGGCACGACGTACCTCGTCTATCCCGGCGCTACCCACACCCGATTCTCACACTCGCTAGGCGCCCTGCGTGTTGCGCAAGACATTTTAGACCAGGTGCTAGACCAGCGAAACGGCCCAGACCCGGTCGTCGACATCTTCTCTGAATGGGCTTCCAACAGCGAGTCATATGCTCGCAAGATCGCGGAGGTAACGGTCCTCGCGCGCCTCGGCGCTCTTCTGCATGATCTTTGCCACGTACCGTACGGTCATTCCGTCGAAGACGAGCTTAAGATTTTGGTAGCTCACGATGAAAACACGCAACGCTTCGAGACGCTCTGGCTGGCGCTCCCTGAACAGATTCGAAATGAGCTCGAAGCAGGAGGACTCGCAGCCGCGCTCAGGCCGATGATCCTTTCCAAGGAGAAGCTCGCAGACGATACCCACATCCAGGCGAGTTTGGTGCTCGGAAACTACGCCTTCGTTGCTGACATCGTTGGGAACACGATCTGTGCTGATTTGCTTGACTATCTCGCTCGTGACCACGCATTCACTGGCCTCCCAGCGAAGCTTGGGACTCGCGTGCTCGCCGGTTTCTACGTGACACCCTCGAGCCACAGCTACCATCCGGCAAGGATGGCAATGCGCATCACTCGGCGCGGTCGAGTGCGAGATGACGTCGTATCCGAGCTGTTCAAGTACTTGCGCTACCGATACGAGCTCAGCGAGCGAGCACTCGCCCACCACGCGAAGATTGGTGCTGACGCGATGATCGGAAAGACGCTCGAACTCTGGCGCGAGATCGAGTGGCTTGAATCGGCCGGTGCGAGTGGGGCCCGCGATTCCGACGCGCGCGCGCGCTTAGAGCGAGATGGCAAGAGCGAGGAGATCGCGCGGGTAGACAGCGAGGTTACGCAGAAATTTGAGGCCGTTTTCATCCGATACAGCGACGACGGTCTTCTCGAACACTTGCGGGATCGCTCGGAGCGAGGCGACGTCAGGTGGAACGCAATCGGTCACCTTGTAAACGGACTTCTCGACCGGCGACTCTACAAGCCTCTGGGCGTATCGAGGTCGGCGAGGGCTCAAGCAGACACTCTGGCGGACAAATACTCCGTCCCTAGCGAGCGACGGAAGCTAGAAGAGGGAGCTGCGACATTTGTCGGGGTTCCCGCACACTGGATCTCGCTCTGGGTTCCGCCGCCACAAATGCGAATGAAAGCGGCGCAAGTTCTAGTAGACAACGATGGCGCGCTGTCAACGCTTTACCAATTGGACAACACCCTGCAGAACCGGGGCGAGGAGATCTATCGAAGCCACAAAGCGTTGTGGGCTCTAAGCGTGTATGTTGACCCCGAAATGCACGGGGACCGGCGGAAGTGCGACGTCTTGCTCAGCTACCTCGCCGACGAAATCGGAATCAAGTGGGATCACTGGTCAGCCAAGTCGATCGACGTGCTGGCCGCCGACGAGGTGGCGATCGAGTTGAACCTCACCCAGCAGGATCGACTCGCGCTGACGACACTTCATGCGGCGTATAAAGGCAGAACCACATATGCCGAGATTGTTTCAGAAAAGAAGGGCATCGCTTTGACTCGGCGCGCCCCACCCGAACCGTTGATCTTGCAAGCAAGCGAGGGATCGAAGAAGACTACGCGCAAGTCGCAGTGAAACGGTGGCCGCACCAGAAACTATGGGCAGTCCCAGGCGCCCCAGCAGCCGACCAGCTCGCGGCCCTGGCGCGAGCGTCGATCGGTCAGAATGACGAGAGCCTGGTCGGCTGCGATCTGAGGGCGATGTGCCACCTAGGTCGATTCTTTCCTCGCGCCGCGCGCTTCGACGATCCGCATTCGCACCAAGCGCTCTTGGTCCCCAAGATGGACGGGGGCTTCGAAATCTTCGTAGACCCGACCCGGGGTGCGGCGTTGGGCCAAGTGACGTTGAGGCGGCGGGTGCGATTTCGAATTGCGCACGAAATCGCGCACAGTTTCTTTTACGACCGGAGCTCCGATCCTGCCACGCGAGTCGCGCTTGCCGGACCCGAGGAAGAAACTTTCTGCGATCTGTTCGCCTCCGCCCTTCTCGTCCCTCGAAAGGTGGCGGCGTCGGTTCCACCTCATGCCCGAAGCGTGCACCTGCTACGTGATCGCCTAGATGTATCCGCGGAGGTAGCTGGACGAGCGCTTGCTCAAGCTCACCAAGATCATTTGGTCGCGGGCTTGTTGCTACAGGTGAACCCTCGAACGCAAAAAGACCTCGGCTGGCGCGTTGCCTGGGCCGCCGGCAGTTGGGCCGCGGGCACGCGGTTTCTTCCGGAAAATGTGAGGCTACGCTGCGAACTGATCGAACGAGCGGCACGACATGGAGAGGCGGAAGGAGTCGGCGACGTTGCCTTCGGTCAGACGAGCGGCCGCTACTACGTTGCAGCTCGGAAGCACGGTCAGCAACTGGTCGTAACGCTTGGGCCAGCTTAGGCGGGCCGCGCGCCGCAACGTGTTTGAATCACGCGTACCGGGATTACCCCCTCGGCGCCTTCGTCTGACGGGTGGCCGCTCGCGCGAGAAAAGGACGGGGGTCTGGAGCACTCTAGATTCATTGCTGTCGCCGCTGCAGCTCGTACTGTGCTTGCAACTCGCCCCAACGACGCTGCGCTCCGATTTGCGCATTCGGATCGCCTGCGAGCGATTCGCGGAGAGACACTGCTACCTCGCGGACGCGCTCGCTCGTTGCCAACAACGGCAAGCGACTCCCGGCATACGCGGCCGCCATCCGGACGATAACGCGCGTGTCGGAACCGATACGGCGCAGCGCCTCCGCAAGCAACTCGGCGTCGACGACCTTCGTCTCTACCTCCGCTGCCGCGACCACCGCGTACGCGGCGTGGTTGGCAATCAACGTCCGCTCGTCAGACAGAGCAAGCAACGCGGCTGCTCGAAGTGGTTGAAGCAGCAAATCAAGCTCAGGGTCCGCGTCGACTGCGAAACCTCGCCGGGCTCGACGCAGGTACTCCGCCCAAAGACCGATCGCACCCAATAGATGCTCGGTGGCTGCACCGGATCGGTCATGCATGGAATCCTTTGTGCGAGTAGCCGCATCGCCTCCAGCCGAGGCGAGCACTCGACCGACAAGCGTAGCCCAGAACTTTCCCCAAACGGACGGACTCAAAGTCGGCGCCGCATGCTCCAATTCCGACGGGGCCGACGCAAACAGCGACAACAGCCTTTCGGCGACAACGTCGCGCTTGTCGACGAGACCAATGAGACACGACACGAGGAATCGGATAAGCGGTTCGGCGTGGTGCGGATTCATCGAGTGAAATCGTTCGATTGGCGCCCACTTCTCAGGAGCCTCGATGTCCGCCCACATGCCCTTCAGGGTTTCGACGAGCGCGCCCTCATGCGGCATATGCCGCTTGTCAAGGAGGGCGTCGGCGACGATACACCAGCGGAGTTTCAAGCGTTCGCTACTGTTCGGGGAATCCCAACCTTCAGCGCTCGACCAACGCTCGAATAGCTCCTGCTCATCCATGGTCGAACCCAACAACTCACGCTCGAGGAGATACCCGCCACGGTGAATTTCCCACGAACGTTCCCGCGCGACCGGTGCGGCGCGAATCTCATCGCTGACGTTCAGGAGTTGCGTCTTCAGCTCTTCATCGACGGCTGCCGGGGCGCTATCAAGCAACTCCGCAAGCATTGTATACATGGCGAACACCAACATCTCGTGCTCGGTGTCGAGGCTACGCTGCTCGATGTTCTCTTCGCCGTGCAGCCATCCCCGGACCCCTGTGCCAGCAATCGATCGGAGCCAAGCCGCTACTTCGTTAGATTCGGTTCTGGCCCAACGGAACCAAGGAAATCCAAGCAGCGCCCTGGTCAGTTCGATCCGTTCATACATCCCCTCGACTCTGTTCCACCGCTCGAACAAGGTGCGTACCTGCAAACAACTGCAATACGCCGCGAGGGTGCCAAGCGCTCTCGTGTGCTCACGGCTCAAGTGACGCCACTTGGCATTGGTTTCGACCTCTTGCCCGAGAGCATCAAAAACCGCCGGCAGCCAGCTCACGAGCGCATCGATGTCATTGGGCCGAATCGCGTGATCGAGCCCTGGGAAGGCAGAGAGCTGCCCTGAGCGCTCCGTCTTCGAATGCTTGCTGCTCGTTATCTTAATGAACGCTTCCATCAAGGTGGCATCACGTTTTGTCTGCGCATCAACGTCAGCGCTTGGTGCATCAACGACATCTCGCACCCATTCTCTGGTCTCTTTCAGATCAAACTTTGCTCGGTACTCGAGTTCAGACTCGACTTTGAAACCGTGGTCCCACAAAAGCGGCAAGAGATATTCAACTTGCAGACGCGGCGGCGCATCGATCGACTCCAGTTCGCGGAAGGAACGCCACGCCATGTACGGCGACCTGCTGAAGCTGAAGCCTGAGCCCCCATGTGCCCGCCGCTGCGCGCGCGACTCGCGCTGCTCCAGCGCATGCTCCAGCGCCCCCTGAATCCGCTCTGTCGCCAAGCGCAGCCATCCTCGCACGACCTTCGTGCTCTCGAGCCGCTTGATTCGCTCGCCACATGCTTTGAGCTGACGTTCCAATTGTTCTTTTCGTTCGATCGCATCGTCCTTTGCCGACCCGAACGGATTCGTAAGCCCCGCGAGCGCGTGTCGTTCGCCAATGCGCCATGCCCATTCCTTGAACTCCCAGTTCTCACCACGCGCTCGGTCCGCCGCCCCCGCATACTTCTTGAGCGCAACCTCGAAGTTCCCATCCATTAGGGCAAGAAAACCGTCGTTTTCGAGGGAGCCGGAGTCAGCTTGAATGCCCGCGTCGGTCAGTACAGCGACGACTCCCGCCTTCTTGGCCTCCTCTTGAACGAGGCCAATCCACCTTTCGTCTCCGAATTTTGCAGCGCTCGCAATACAATCAGCCGCTAGCTTTGCAAGGTCACTCGCACCAGCACGGACACCGAGGTAGAACGTAAGCGGTATCCACGGGATAAACCCGTCCTCGGCGCGTTCCGTTCGATAGAGATCGAGTTCAAGACCTAGTGCGAAATGTTGCGCCGCTGGCTGGAGCGCAGTGCTCATGTGCGACAGCACAGAATCGAGTTGCCACGTTCGCTGGTCCGTCGGTCGGAGCTCGTCCCAATTCTTCGGCAGGACAAGGAATTCGTCGACGACCTCGGGCAACGCCTCTTGATCTGGCAAACCCGCAGGAACCTTGATCTTTGCGCCGCCCGTAGCTGTGGCGAACCCGCGCGGCGTGTTTCGTGTTTCAACCGATGCAGCATTTCGGCTTGCTCGCACGGCTCGCTCTTTGTCCTCGTCACTCAAGGTAGAAAAAAGAACTTCCCGCCATGCGGCGAAACGTCGGGACTTCCCCTCATACTCGTCTTCCTCACTGTGACCCCGCCATGGGTGCCGCAGCAATCCATCGATTCGCTCTAGACGCTCACCTGGGTCATCTGGCTCGCAGGCATAGTCCAGAATCACTTCTTCATCAGGTGGCCAAGAAGTCGCGAGACGCTTGAACAACCACTCGAAAAATTCATTCGATTTCGTCGCGCTCGATTTCAGCATTGCCGCATCGGCAGGGACGGCGATTCGTATGCCTAGCTCGTCCCAGTGGCGCCGTTCGGCCTCCGAAACATCAGTGAGCTGAATCGCGAGGCCGAGAGGCTGATTGCGACGCATATCGGCGCTCACTTGACGATACAGATTGTGAAAGTTGGGATCGGACAAGCCAAAACCAACAATCAAGAGTGGGTGCTGAGCCATGAGCTGTCGCACGCGCGCTACGATGACGGGCTTCTTGCGCGCGACGTCCTCGTACTGCGAGCGCGTCATGACCCACGTATCCGAGGCACAGCGATGACCGTGGAAGTAAATTAAGTCCTGGCAGATCGCTCCAGTCTTTGTGCTTGACGACAAATCCGCGTCCGCAATAACGCGGTTCCAGCGATCGTTCTCCTCGTGCTTCGCAGTGTCCAGCAACGTGTCAAGAAAATTTGTCGTTATTACGGCCTCTGCACGATAGCTCGCAAGCGCCCGGTGAGCTGCCCCTGGCTCCAGATCGTCGTCGGGCAGCATACTCTTCAGCAGGTCACGCAGCTCTCCGTCCCCAAAAGAGGCCACATACATATCGGCCATAGTCGGAGCGTCGTACTTGTCCCGAGGCACCTGGAGGTGAACCGCCATGCGCTCAGATAGCTCCCACCACAACGGCGTCTCGTGAGGGCGAGCATCGTCCTTACGATGCTTGTGCCGCGCGTTGCGACTGAAGCCAGCGCCGACGAGCACTACTGGCCGCCGGTTCTCCGCGGCGATCAGCCATTCCATTACGATCTTTGCGTTGGTGGGATCGAATCGCGGCGTAGGCGCCCCCGCTGAATGCCTTTGAAGCAAGAAGCTTCGGAAATCGATAATCGCCTTGTCCATTGGCCCGCCTCTGTCGGCTCGTGCGCAGATCGAGGGAACTTACACAGTCCG
>DASXKQ010000310.1:0-3396 GCA_036496745.1 Polyangiaceae bacterium | reverse complement strand
CAGTCGCCGGCTTTGCTCATGGCCATCAAGCCCGTGACGGCGCCGACGCCGATGCCCGCGGCTCCCACGCCGAGGGCAACATAAGCAAACGTCTTGCCGCCGCTTGGCGTCGCGGGGAGTGCTGCTTGGCCTGGCGGCATCGCTGGAGGCGCGCCCGGCAGGCCCGGTTGCGCGCCGGGCGCTGCGCCCACCGGAGTAACCACGGCATTCGGATCCTTTTCGAGTTTGAGCGTGACCTCTTGCTGTCCGCCCTCTGTGAGCGTGACCGTCGTTTGCGCGTTCAAATAGCCGGGAGCCGAGGCAACCACGTCGAACGAGCCTGGATCGGTGGGGCGTTCGATGCCGATCAGTGCTGCGGGAATCGCGCGACCGCCGACGGTCACACTCGGTTTCGCGTCTGGCGGGTCGACCTTCACGGTCAGGTGCGCGATTTTCGGCGTTGACGCCGTGAGCACTTTTTGCGCGCGATCCTGCGCGTCACGAAATGCCCTGGGCGCGTTCGGAGCGAGCACCTCGCGCACGACGCGATTTAGGTCCTCGGTCCCCTGCACGACTTGACCAACGTTCACGCGGCACTCACCGAGCCGGCCGAGAATCGTCGGTGCGTGGTAGAGCGATTCGGCGCGCTCGAGCTTCTCGATCGCTTCCGGACACTTGCCCGCGTCGGCGAGCTGGACGCCTTGAATGCCGAGGCTACGCGCTGCCGCGACGTTCTCCGCTTGCGAGTCCTGCGCCCAGCTCGAGCTCACCGCACCGAGCACGAGCGCCCCCGACAGCCACGCCGCGGCGAGCGGCGAATGAGAATGCAAGCGAATGGTCATGGTGTCCTCGTGATAAGCCAGCTTGCGCCGGGTGAAAAGCTACAGCGACCTAGTAACTAGAAGCCCATGTCAGGGCCAGCCTTGTGAGCGGGGGAAGATTTGCTGCCACTCGAATTTCCGGGCGACTTCGGCGAGTTAGGCACAGCATGAACTCGAGGTTTTGCTGGTGCCGGTAGGGCTGCCGGTGCAACGGCCGCGGTCGGTGTCGGTGTGGGCGTGCTCGGCGGAACCTCAGCGGCGAGAGCCGGAGTGGGCTCGGGCGCGGACGGCGGCGCAGGCGCCACGGAAGGCTCCGGCGCGGGCGCTTGGGGACTGATTGCTCGCGCGCCCGGAGCCACGACCCAGAGCAACGCCAACCCGAGCCCGCAGGCGGCGATGCAAGCACCAGCCGCGATCGCCCACACCCGCGAGCGAGGCCGTGCGCGTGGTGCCTCGATGTGCTGCACAGCAAAAGTGGAGTCCGCGCCGCTCGCCACGGAGGCGGCTTGCATTGACGCCGCTTGCACTGACGCCGCTTGCACGTGCGCTCCCGCGCTACGTAGCGTTGGGTCGACCAACGTGACGTTGCTTGGGTTCAGCGGGGCGGCGAGGTTGGGGTTCACCGGATTCGACGTCAGCACCTGCGTACCGAGCGCTGTACTCGGCGGCGTCACCGCCGGACCGCGCGGCCGTGCGTGCTCGACCGGTGGCGAAAAGCCATGCAGAGTGTTCATGGGCGCTTGCGCTTCAGCGGCGGGTCCGCGATTGGCGCCGCTAGCCGTCACGCCGACCGCCATCTCCAAAGCCTCCAGCATCTCGGCCGCGCTTTGAAAGCGGTCGTCGGCTTCGCGCGCGCAAGCTTTTTGGAACCAAGCGCCCACGCTGGCCGGTACGCTCGGCGCGAGCTTGCGCAGATCCGGCAGCGGCTGCGTGCAGATCGCGATCAGGATATCGCTGAAGGACTCGCCGTTGAAGGCGTAGTCCGCCGTCAGCATGTTGTAGAAAACCATGCCGAGCGCGTACAGATCGGCGCGCGCATCGACCTGGCTCGCGCCGCGCACTTGCTCCGAGCTCATGAACAGCGGCGTGCCGAGCACGGTTCCGGCGCGCGTGGTGGACGCGCGACCGAGGTCGTCCACCTTTGCGATGCCGAAATCGAGCACCTTGGCGAGCCAGCCGTATTCCTCTTCGTCGAGTCGGGTCAGAAACACGTTGCCGGGTTTCAGATCGCGATGGACGATGCCCTGCGCGTGCGCGCGGGAGAGAGCGCGAGCGACGTGGCGCGTAACGCGCACCGCGTCGTTCAGCGGCAGCGTGTGCTCGCGCTCGAGCCGCTGCTCGAGCGTCTCGCCTTCCAGATACTCGAGCACGATGTACGGCGTACCGCTCGGTGTCTCGCCGTCGTCATAGACTTGCACCACGAAGCGCGATTTGAGCCGCGCCGCGGCTTTGGCCTCGGTGCTGAAGCGCTGACGCGCTTCGGTCGATTGTGAATGCTCCGCCGAGATCAATTTGATCGCGACGCGTTGGCCGAGCGTCAGGTGTACGGCCGACCACACCGTGCCCATCGCGCCGCGTCCGAGTTCCCGCTCGAGTCGGTATTTGCCGCCGATGATCGTGCCTGCCCACTCGATGGGGGGCGCACCACTCGCTAACGCAAGAGTTTCGGTCATCGGCGATGATTCGGCGCACAAGCGTGGCCAAGCCCACGCAGCCCCCCAAGCTTACGCGGGAGCTCACGCGCTTTCCACGTTCTTCCCCGTGTATACCGGGGAATTAGCCTGGAAAATCGCAGAACATCACCACAATTGCTGATTTATTCAGCGAACGAAACGCCGTTGCCCTGGCTTCTACCTCGTGGCAAGGTCCGCGCGCTCTGTTGGCGCGGTAGCCAAGTGGTTAGGCACCGGTTTGCAAAACCGTCATACGTCGGTTCGAATCCGATCCGCGCCTCCCGGTAATTCAGCTCGATTTACGATCGAGCACAGCCCCGACGAAGGGGCAGCCGAGGGGTTGTTACCTAGTAGTTACCCAAATCGAAAGAAGTCTCCGAAAAGCGGGGCTTCCTTCGCTTGGGGTTGGTGTGAATCAGATCGGTGCAAAGCACCGATCACGAACCCCAACCTTGGATCTCACTACAGAGGGCGGCCGTCCTCCTAGGCGAGAGCCCGGAGAGCCTCCGGAAAAAACTCGAACGAGCCGCCACGAGCAAGGCGCCGGACGGGGTGGTGGAGGCGACGCTAGACGGCCTTCGGGCCCGCAAGCTCGGACGGCGTTGGAAGCTCCGGCTGTCATCTGGCTGACTCTGAAGGGACGGCCCTCATGGTGAGCGTCGCGCAGCATCTTCGCTCGACCGTTGGCAGGCACCCAGTCGGCTGCTGGCTTGCTCTCGCCGTCGGCGCTCTCGACTCGGATATTGTCGCGAAATCGGATCACGTAGCTGAAGCCGAGCACATCGAGGTGGGCGTAGCGCTTCTGATCGCCGAAGCCGCGGTCAGCGAGCAGCGTGACGCGCACGTCGTCGGGGAGCAGGTGGTGCAGCTCGTCGATGACCGCATCTTCGTAGCCGCTTTGCCGCTCTTTCAGCTCGCTTTTG
>DASXKQ010000309.1:0-6822 GCA_036496745.1 Polyangiaceae bacterium | reverse complement strand
CCGTGCCCGTAGTGCGTGCTTTTACCCGTCGCGTCTTGAATGGAGTCGAGCTGGCCGTCGCGCAACGCGAACTGGAATGTTTGATTGCCGTTCTGATCGGTGTCTCGCGTTATGGACATCACGCGGAAATCCGTTGGCAAGAGCGAGGCGAAATTCGGGGCGAGCGTCGTGCGCGTCGCGTAGTCTCGACGAACGATGATGCCGTTGGGCTGTTCCGTCGTGGTCACTCGATCGAGCTCATCGTATGAGTACCCGATCAGGCCCTGCGACGCGTCCCCGAACAAATGAGGTCGAAATTGCGCCGCCAGTCGATGGCGGCCGTCGTACTCGAACTGTTCGAGTACGGGCACACTGTTCAAGCCCGTGGTGAGGCGCTGCACGAGTTGACCGAGCGCGTTGTACTGTTCCTCCGTTGTTTCCCCGCCAAGCTTGCTGCTCGTGATCTGGTACGCCGCGGGGAGATCGAGCAAGAGATCCGAGGTGTGACGGTCAACCGGCACGTAGGTCATGCTGCTTTCGCCTTCCGGACCGCGGTAGTCGCGGAGTACGCCGAAGTCGTCGTAGGACCAGGTTTCGTCGATGCCGTTCGGATCGACGCGGGCGACGAGCTTTCCGAAGCGGTCGTCGTAGCGCACTTGCGTCGCTTGGTTCTTGGCGTTCGTGATTGTGGCTGGGAATAGGCTGCGCGCGTCGTAGGTGATGCTCGTGGTGCGGCTTTCACCCTGCACGTCCGACGCGATAACCTGGGTGACGTTGCCGAAGGCGTCGCGCGCGAGGTCGGTGATCAGCTCCAAGCTCGGGTCGCCTACGCCGCGGAACGCAAAGTGCACGAGCCCAGTGTTCGGATAGTATTGGAAGCTGGAACTCCGGGTCTTGGGTTGAGGGCAGAGCCCTGTGATCGATACGCAGCGAGGCTGTTGAGCGATCAGTTCACCCTTCAACAGGCTGATCAGCCAAGCATCGACCTCGCTCGCCGTGGGAGAGAACGTGCGCGTTACGGAAGTGGTCGTGACCGAGTTCGTGACGGGTCCAGAACCATCCCTGTTGTCGGCGTCAGAGGTTGTTTGAGTGATCAGATTGCCAAAAGCGTCGAAAGTATAGTCGAGCGTGCTCTGAAACAAGACCCCCGCTCCGAGCGTGCCGAACGAATCTTCGACCGTGACGACGCGGTGAGATGGAACGGCGAATGGGCGCCCCGTGCTCGAAATTTTGGTCGTCCAATCGGTGAGCGTGGCGACCACGGGCTGAACGTCGGGAAAGCCTTCGTCTGTTTTTGTATTCGTAATTCCTGAGGACGTATGGGGGTAGGTCTCCGCAAGATCGCTGATCTGACCGCCCAGCGGGCGCGTGTAGGGCGCAACGGAGGTCGCCGATGCCGACAGATGACCGTACGGTTCGTATTGGATGTCCGTGCGCTTGATCAGCCCTCCCCCGGCGTCCGATTCAGTGATCGAGCGCGCTTGAAAGCCCAGCCAGCCGAGACCGCCGAGGTCAGACACGGGCTGCACGTATGTGAGCGACGTGATCCGGTCGACTTGGAGATCGGTGCGCGCAGCGTCATTGAAGTGACTATCCGTGTACGAGCTCACGATCGATGATTCAGTCCCAGCGCACGAGTTTGGCCAGGCACAATCGTTGGCGTGGGCTGGATCGGTGAGCGGGTTGACCTCTCCCCGCGGCAAGCGACCATATGAGCCGACTTGAACCTGGCGCCCGAGGCCGTCCGTGACGGTTTGGAGTAGGTTCTGGCGACGCCCCACGCCCTTGTGAAAGTCATAGGGGATGAAGGGGCTGAACATGTCGGCGTGCGGCATGCGCGCGATGATGTCCACGTTCCCGTCTCGGTCGAAATCACCGACCGTGCCTGGGAAGGCTGAAAACGGCAGAGCGTCCGAAATAATCTTCCCCTGCTGCGTATCGATGCGGCGGCGAACCCATGGCCGTCGAACTAAGTCCGCCGACAAAACCTGTTGTTCCTGGCTCAGACAAGCACTCACATCACCATGATGGAATGCAACTTGCGCGCAATCGGGCAACGGGGTGGCATAGATATCGTCGGACTGAATGAGCTCCTCGACGCCGTCACGATCGAAATCGATCACGTAGCCCGGCAATCCGGGCGCTTGCCCGCTATCATTTTCGGGCTGCAGAGTCCGCAACGAATAACCCGTGCCCGTGTTCGTCCAGAAGTAAACCGGCGTGCCCGCGGGAGCCCCCGCGGCGGCGCTCGGGAGCGCCAGAATATCGCGGAGACCGTCACCGTTCGCGTCGATCACCGACACGTAGAATAGCTTCAGATTGATGTTGATGGCTCCTCCCAAGTTGCGCCAATGCGGACCGGCCGCGTCGAAACCAAGCGCCCCCCAACCGAGCTGTGGATCCCACACCACGAGATTGCCCGCACCGTCGCCATCGACGTCAAAGACCATTGAGGAGGGTTCGGTGATGGTGCAAATAGCGGGCTGCCCGAAGAGACTCACGATCGTCGACGGATCACAACTGAGCGAACACAGGGAGCCAAAGGCAGCAATCGAGCCGTCCTTGGTCTGCTCTGTCGCGTCGACCGGAATTGTGCCATTCGTCGCGAACTTGTAGTCGACGTTCAACAAATCGGAAGAGCAGAACAGTTTGTCCTGAGCTCCGTCCCCATTGAGATCGACGAACCAGACGCGCGGCGTGCCGATGGCCGTGGTAACGCCCGCCGACGCGGCCGCCGCTCCTCCCACGGTGGTCGGGAATGTATCGTAGAGCGTTTCGCTACCCCCCGCCTCTTCAAGTGTCTGGGTACTTGGGAGCAGGCCCGAGCTGGACAATATGTCGATCTGGATAGCCGAGCTTGGATACGTGTAGGTGTACCGTTTGCTCCATGTGCTGGAGACCAGCTCCGGCGGGAAGATCAGATCGATTGCGTTCGCTGCTAGTTGACCGCCGACTCCTAGCAACGAGCCGAATAGAGAAACGGTCACGCCCAGGCCTGGGACGGGGCTCACCAAGTTCTGCGAATTGCTCAAGTTGATTGACACGAGCTTTCCGTTGACGGTTGTGCCCAAGGGGGTAAACGGAGCTGGCATGACGTTGACCGTGTCAAACGGCGTGTTGAACGAGGTTGGTTCGTTGAATCCCTCCTCCTCATAGTACTTGAACGTCGTCGCCCCCTTGCAGACCGGCGTCGGGCCGTCGCATTCCTGGATGCCGCCGATGCGGGTCACGCCGTTCGATGCCCGATCGTATGCGACGAAGTACGTACGGACGATTTGGTTGCTGGCGCGCACTTGAATGTCCTCGAGGAGCCGGCTGCGGGTCAGTTGGCCGCCCCCGATCTGGTAGCCGGACAGCGGATCGAGACGCTCGTCGGCGTAGTCGAACTTGAGCTCGCGATCGCCGTCGGTGACGCCGTTGCCAGTGTAGCTGATCGAATCCGGCAACAGCTCGGACGTAGTGATTCCGCCATCGAAGGTTACTGGACCCACGGAGACGCTGACGCCGCCAGTAGCACTCGGTGAACCAAAGATCGTAGACAAGGTCACGTCGATTGCGGGCGTTGAGCGATAGGCGATGCGCATGAAGTTGCCCGAGCGATCCTCAACGCGACTGAGAGCCCACGTCCGCGGAGTTCCGTTGACGAGCCCACCTTTCGAATCCGGCGTTGCGCCAAAATAGAGGACCCGGCCGTCCTTGCTAAACACCTTGAAGAAATCGGGCATCGCCCCGTCGGCGGTCGGGGTCATGAGGATCTTCGAGAAGGTCTCGATGTCGGTCCGGAATTCGTTGGCGCTGGCCGCACCGACAGCGACGAGCCGTTCACCGTCGAGGCAGTATGAGTCGGTGCTATCGAGCTTGATGGGCTGCGTGTAGGTGTCCTGCGCGAACGTCTTCTGACAGCGGCTGATCGTCGAGAGGCCGTCGAGGCTGAAACCGACGCCGAGCGCGCCGTTGCCGGTGCTGCTGGAGTAGCGGATGGCCAGCGCGGGTTCGATGCCTGCGCGGCCGGGCGGGACGTCGATCGGGATCTGGTAGGTCGCGCTGCCGCGATCGGAGACGCTGAACGAGCCGGGCATCGCGCCGAACCCCGGCGCAAGACCGCTGTTCGGCGGCGTGACGGTGCGCGTGCCGCCGTTGCCGTCGCCGACGGTGATCGGCGGCTGAACGGTCGGCGTGATGCATTGACCGGAGGCTGAGCAGTACTCACCCGTGGGGCAAGTGCCACCACAGACTACGCCGGTGGTCGGATCCGTGCCGCACTCGCGATCAGCGCAGCCACCGCTCACCGCTGGGCAGAGGCCGCAGGCAGCCGTGGTCGTGCCGCAGTCGGGGGCTCGGACGGTTGGGAGCACGCAGTGCGCGGGGAGGCACACGTTCAAACTGGAGCTCAAACCAAGACGCGGCCCGCCCGCGATGACGCACACGGAGCCTTGCTGGCAGTCGCTGTCGTGGCTGCATCCGGCCGGATCGCCGTTGCCGCAAAGGTTGGCGCAGGTGCCACCGCAGCCATCGCCCAAATCGGTGTCGCCGCAGTGCTTGTTCGCGCAGCTCGGGGTGCACGCACAGGTGCCGCACGCCGAGTTGATGGTTCCGCAGCCGACTTGCTGTGGCGTGGTCTCGCAGGCGGGGTTCTCGCAGACATTCTTGCCGGGAGCGCCATAGCGAAAGCCGTTGTTGGTGCCGCACACCTGCCCGCTCGGGCAGTCCGAGTTCGCGGAGCACTGGCTGTTGGCGGTGCACGAGGGCCCACACGGCGCGCCGGGGAAGCCGCAGCCCGTGACCTTGGGATTGACCAGACAACCAAGCGGCACGCACACGTTCGGCGTGCTCGAATCCGGCGTACGCCCCGCGCAGATCGAGCCACCGACGCACTCACTGCTGGTCGCGCAGCCGACCTGCCCGTCCCCGCAGCTGCCCGCGCACTTGCCGCCGCAGCCGTCGTCTTGACCGCACGTCTTGCCGGTGCAGCTCGGCGCGCACGTGCATTTGCCGTTGGTGCAGGCGAGGCCCGAGCGACACTGGTTGTCCTGGGTGCAAGCTCCGCCCGCCTTGCAGGGACAGAAGGTGGTGCACGTGGCGTCTGCCGCGCAAAACTCGTCCGGCGAGAGGGGCCGCTCGTGAATGAGCGTCGACTGATGCGCGGTCAGGCTGCTCGCAAAGAATGAACCCGTGTGGCCGATGGTCTGGTTGGTCGGCAAGGTAATGCTGGTGGCGGGGGCCACCAAGACGCCTCGAAATGCGCTCTGGATATTGATCGGCGCGGTGCCCGCCACGCCGAACAGGAAGTTCATGTGGCTCGTGTTCGTCTCGACCACCGAGCCGCTGAACGCGAAGCTGTTCTTGACGTAGATGAAGACCGGACCCGTGGCGTTATCGACGTCGAGCACGGCCTGCGGCTCGAAGGAAAGCGAGGAGAAAAAATACGTGCCGCTTCGGATCTCGAGATGGGAACCCGACTTGACCGCGATATCGCCGTACGTGCCGGGGTCGAGCGTCTGCGTCAGGTTAGGCTCGACGCTACAGCTGCCGCGATTCAAGGTCGGGAACGCGACGTCCCAGCTGATCGGATCGAGCGGCTGAAGGCTCGTGTTTTGAGAGGTAGTGCCCAGGACGGCGGCGCCTGCTTGCGTGGAGAGATCCGCGGCGGTGAGTAGATTGCCGTGGACAGTCGAATTGTTGCGGAGATCGATGCCGGTCGGCTCGGAGTAGAGATTTTGGACTTGCGCCGAGACACCGAGGCTCGTCCGCGCAGTCGCGGCGACGCTCGAGGCCGAGACGAAACCGCCCGCGTCGTTCACGAGCTGTACGCCGTCGTCGAGCGTCAGCGAGCCGCCGGTCGTGGCGACTGCCAGGCTCTCGCGCGCGACACCGTGCGGCAACTTGATCGTGAACGTGAACGGCGTCGTCGAACCTCCGGTGGGGGGCGCAGTGAAAGTGCACGGCGGCGCGCCGCCGGTGCCCGCAGAGCCACCGCTTCCACCTGAGCCACTCGTACCGCTTGAGCCACTCGTACCGCTTGAGCCACTCGTACCGCCAGCCGCGGTGCCGCCTTTGCCAGCTGTTCCGCCGCTGCCCGATGCGCCACTTGCGCCGCCACCGGCCGTGCCCCCTTTGCCCGCAGCTCCGCTAGCACCGGCCCCGCCTCCCGCGCCTCCCGCACCACTACTTCCGCTCGGAAATGTCAGCGCGTCGACAACGTAGTGCTGCGTGGTGTCCGGACCCGTAATTTCCAGCGTGATCTGCAAATCCGTGTAGCTGTGTGTCGACAGCGCGCTCGCTACGCTCGGAGCGATCGGGATGTTGAAGCTGTGAAACGCTCCAAGTGAGCCTGAGAACGCAACTGGGCCTTGGTACTGGGAAAACACGCCCGCACTTGGGCTGTTGAAACTCAGGCTGAGCTGTCCAAACCAACCCCCTGTGGGCAAGGTCGTCGGCAAGAAGACCTGGATGGTCGCGTGATCGCCTATGGGGCCGAGCGTTGAGAGCTTGATGCTCGTGGCGGTCACCTTGGCGGCGCCGCTCACCAAAGCGAGCGTGGTCTTCGCGGCCTGCGTACCCTCAGTCTTCGGACTCGTAACGGCTGCCAGGCTACCGTTCGAGGCGACCCAGTCGCCTCCGCTTCCGGTCAGCGTTCCGTTGAATCCGATCACGCGAGTCTGCGTCGCGGACAACGCTTCCACCGCATGGCCCACCGAATCTTCCGATCGCGACGCATGATCGCTGCTGCTGCTGCACGACAGCGCGCTGCCCATCGCGACGAATGCCCCCAGCACACAGAGACGCCTTAGACGCTTCACGTGAACCTCCACAAAGCCCAGCGACTTGAATGAGCGCGCGCGA
>DASXKQ010000308.1:0-2390 GCA_036496745.1 Polyangiaceae bacterium | reverse complement strand
GCGCGACTTCGAATGCCACCGGCACACCGCGTGGTAGAGCGAGCACCAACACGTCGTCGCGGCGGGCATAGCGCGACAGGCGTTGCGCCAATATGCGACCCGCTTGCCTCCGATCCTTGAAACGTCGATCCATGCGGGGTGTGTAGCAATCGGCGGGCCAGCAGAAACTGTTACGAGCCCGCTCATTTTGCAGCTGTGACCAGCGGGAATTCCGTCTCCTGCCCCGAGCGGTCACCCTGGTGGTAGGTGTGCCGCCGGCCGTGGCGCTCGCTGTGCTGCGCGCACCAAAGCTCTGCGCCGGCAGTCGCCTCGCGCGTTTCGACGCAGCGCGGGCAGGGCGGCTCGATCACCGGCACCGGCGCGGCGATCGCCTTTGGACGCATCACGAGCACTGGACAGGGCGCCCAGCGCACGACGCCTTCGGCAACCGAGCCCATCAAGAGGCGCGACACGCCGTGCCGGCCGTGGGTACCGACCACCACCAGATCCGCCTCCAGATCGGAGGCAAGCTGGGCGATTCCGGCGGAGATGGTGTCGAGGCGAATGTAGGAGACGACTCGCACCGGCACCGTCAACGGCTCGCCCTCGTGTCGCCTGATGAACGCGCGCAACTTGTCTTCGATGTACCTCTGCAGCCGCTCGAACGCCCCAGCCGTATCGTGCACGACGGTGGCGCTCACGTACGTGGGGTCGACATTGAACGGTGGAAGCACGAGCACCGCGTGCACCTCCGCGTTCGGCTCACGCCCCGCGATCTCGAACGCGCGCTCCAACGCGAGACCGGACAACTCGGAATAGTCCACTCCGACGACGATCACGAAGGGCTTGTTGCTCATGGCGACCTCATTGCTTGGGTTAGGCAGTACTAGGTTGCATCACGCTGCATCACGCGTGCCATTTTTGCCCGGTTGTTGCTGCGTCGTTGGTGCGCAGCTTGCAGGCACCCGCACATGCGCACGAACAGGCTTTCGGCATCGCTGCGCCACGTTTCGTTGCGCATCCAAACAGCACACGCTCTTGACGCAACGAGGCAATCTGACACGCTTGTCGAAGCTTTCGCGGGCGCTAGATCGGTGTCGTCATGCACTTAGAGCGTTGGCTGACGACGGATTGCGTGCGCGCGGCGCTCGGTGACCCGCCGCGCCAGACGACGATTCAAGTGTTGCAAAATGCCTTGCTCGATCGCTGGTTCGCGCGTGCCCATCCGGCAATACCGGCCATTGTGTTCGGGCCGCTGGCGCTCGCGGCCTTAGGCCTCGCACAGCGGCGACTCGAGGCCGGCACGCTAGCCTGCGCGTTCGCAGTCGGCTTTCTCGCGTTCAGCTTGCTCGAGTACGCGCTCCACCGCTTCCTCTTTCATCACGCGTTCGGGACGGAGCGTAGCGAACGCATCACCGCGTTTCTGACACACGGCTATCATCACACCTACCCGAACGATCCGGGACGCCTGGTATTGCCCCCGCTGCTCACGTTGCCGCTCGCGGCTCTGGTCGCCTTCGCGTACTCGCTCTGTTTGCCGTTGGCCGTAGCCGAAGCCGTCCTGGCGGGCACGGTCACGGGCTACATCGCCTACGACTCGACGCACTTTTGGCTGCATCACGGCCGCGCTCGCTCGACACTCGGCCGCTGGTGCAAGCGCTACCACTTGCTGCACCATCACGACCGCACGCTGGGTCGCTTCGGGGTCACGACACCGCTCTGGGATATCGTGTTTGGCAGCTATCTGCCGACGCGGCGCGAGCGCCGGGAAGTCGAAGCGCACGTGCCGAGGCGTCCCGCGTAGTCGAGGCGCGCGGCCCGCAAGCCGGCGCAACTTCGACGAGTGCTGGAGCAATACTCATTCGCCTGCAAGCGCGCTCGTGCTCTGCTCGCCGGCCAACCTCAACGGTCACGCGAAGGAGCCCGATATGTGTCTCGAAACATGCGCGCTGGGTGGGATCGCCTCGGGAGTGTGGGACGACGCCGAAGTCGTCTTCGACACGGTGCTCCCCGCGCAGCGCCCGGTCGTGGGCGGCAAACGCACGTACGACATCGACGTGCGCGAGTTCGTGGTCACGAGCACGAACGCCGTGCTCAACCGCACGCTCGAGCGCGACCTGTTGCCGTTCGCGCAAAAACTCGACCCGCGCGGTCGGGAGCGCTTTCGCGAGCGCGGTCGCGGTTGCTTCGATTTCCGCGCGCGAGCCATCGTCGGCTGGGTCCTGCAGAACGTGCGCTACAGCAAGAAGGGCGGGCACGATCCCTGGCAATTCCCGGACGAAACGCTGACTTTGCGCAGCGGTGATTGCGAGGACATCGCATTCCTGGTGGCATCTTTACTGCTCGCGTCGGGCGTGAGCGGCTACCACGTGCGCGTCGCACTCGGAGAGGTCGTCGATGCGCGCGGCAAT
>DASXKQ010000307.1:0-71747 GCA_036496745.1 Polyangiaceae bacterium | reverse complement strand
CACGGAGCCGAGCTACGAATGCCTACCGACGGCCGCGGATCACAGCTCGAGAACGCGGTGGGCGTCTTACGGCAAGGACCGCGAAGTGGGCGGAGAGAGTGGGATTCGAACCCACGGTACCCTTACGGGTACGCCTGATTTCGAATCAGGTACCTTCGGCCGCTCGGTCATCTCTCCGCCGCGGAATATGGCTGGCGAGGGGAGGGCTGTCAACGCGTGTATAGTTCGCGGATGCGCCGCGTCCTGGTGACTCGATTGGCCTGGATTCCAGTGCTTTTTTCTGCGAACGGCTGGGCGCAGGCGGGCGCGCTGCCGCCTCCGCCCCCGCCGCCACCATCGTCTGCGGCGCAAGCGCCCGAGGCAACGTCTCCGTCGTCTGCAGGGTCGCCCGCCGCGCCCAATGCTCCCGCAGCGAATGCAGCAGCTCCGAACGCAACGCCGATCACTCCGCTTGCGCCGGCTCCCGCCGCGCCACCGCAGCAGCCCGCGCCGACTCCGCAGCAAACGCCTGCGTCGAACGCGAGTGCGCCGCCTGCGGTGGAGCTCTCACTCGCAGCACTCAATCCGCCGGGGAGCGCGGATCGTTCGGCGGCGGTGCCGTTCAAGCGACGGAACTATGCCGCGATGCCGCTCTTGATCGACGGGCGCTACGGTGTCGACGCGCGGCTCGCGTCGGCGTTCGACGGCGCGCAGGAGGAGCTGCTCGATTCGACGTTCGCGCTCGGGGTGGCGTTGTCGATGAGCTCGGAGCTCGCGGCCACCTTCGATATCGAGCATGCTGGGCTCGGTCGCATCAATGCGCTCACGGGGCAGACCTCGGTCGACGCCTCGTACAGCGTGACCACGCCTTGGCTAGGTTTGCGCGCGTTTCCGTGGCACAGTGAGCGCGTCGATCTATTCTTGTCCTTGCGCGCCGGGCTCGCGATCGAGCACGTGGGCGCGGTCGGTACGCGCCAGAGCGCGCTGTTCGTGGCGCCGGCCACGCCCTTCTCGTGTTCGGAAACGGCCGATCCCGGTTTCGCCATCAGCGGCGGGGTCGGCTTGATCTATCGCTTGTCGCAGCACTTGTCGTTCATGTCGCGGTTCGACGGTGAGGGCTACCGCATCACGGGCGACGCGCTCGGCAACTGCGCGCTCGGAATCGGCGCCGTGACCACTGCGAACCTGAGCGTCGGCGTGGGCTACGAGTTCGAGACGGCGCCGGCGGACGACAAGGCGGTTGCTCGGCGGTGAGCTTTTAGCGGCTGTCGAAAATTGCTACTTTGCAGATTCACGCAGGCGAGCTGGGACGCGCCCGCTAATATCTCAAACCCGATGCTCGTGCGGTCCAAACGCGGCGTCGTAGAAGGGGACGGCGTGGTTGCCGGGGGGGGCTTATCGCGTCGATGCGGTCGAGCTCTGCTTTGCTGAAGGTCACGTTGAGCGCGCCGAGGTTGTCTTCCAATTGCGCGTGCGTGCGTGGACCGATGATTGGACTCGTGATGCCCGGGCGCTGCATGCACCAGGCCACGGCGAGCTGACTCAGCGTGCAGGATTTTTCCTGGGCGATGCCTTGCAGCGCGTCGACCACGTCGAATGCCTTGTCGCTCTTGAGCAAGGTAGCTGATCGGAAATGACTGCCGTCCGCGAAGCGACCTTCCGGCTGCTCGCCCTCACGGCGGTACTTGCCGCTCAAGAATCCGCCCGCGAGCGGGCTCCAGGGCAGGATGCCGAAGCCGTAAGTGCGGCAGGCGGGGATCAACTCGCGCTCGATTCGGCGGTCCAGCAAGTTGTACGGCGGCTGTTCGGTCACGAAGCGGTTCAAGCTATTTTCCTTGGAGACCCACAACGATTCGACGATTTGCCAGGCAGCGAACGTGCTGGTGCCGAGGTAGCGGACCTTGCCCGAACGCACCAGGTCGTCGAGCGCGCGCAACGTTTCGTCGATCGCGCATTCCGGCTGCGGGCGATGGATCTGATAGAGATCGATCCAGTCGGTGCCCAGCCGTCGCAGTGAAGCCTCGCATTGTTCGATGATCTGACGGCGGCTGTTGCCGGATTGATTGGGATCGAGCGCGTCGCCGCTGTGCATGTTGCCGTGCACCTTGGTCGCGAGCACGATGTGGTGGCGATGTCCGTTGCGCTTGAGCGCCGCGCCGACCATTTCCTCGCTCTTGCCGCCGTTGTACACGTTGGCCGTGTCGAGGAAGTTCAACCCCGCGTCGATCGCGCGATCGACGATCGCGCAAGACTCCTCGAGCTCTGTCCGGCCCCCGAACATCATGCAACCGAGGCAGAGCGGACTGACGCGAATACCCGTCCTACCCAGAAATCTGAGTTCCATGCGCATTTCTAGCCACGGACGATGAAAGGACGCAACTGTGTGGGAACGCGACGTGCTGGCAACTGCGTCGCTTTTCGCGGCACTCGCCCTCAGTCGCGAAAAATCGCGAACGGTAGCTCTGGCGCGAGGTCACACTTCGATGGCGGGCGTGCTCGCAAGCTGGAAAGGAGCTCGCATGAAAACGGCAGCCAACATCAACGTTCTGTTCGTCGCAGGCTTTGGACCCATCGTGCGCGAGAGAGGAGCCGGCCGGAGGCTCTACGCCGACGCGCTCGGCATCCGATTCAAGGAGGAAGCGGGCGGTTATCTTCATACGGAAGCTTTGCCCGGGACGAAGAGCTTCGCGCTGTGGCCGCTGGATCAGGCTGCACAGTCCTGCTTCGGTCGCGACTCTTGGCCCGATGACGTTCAGATCCCGCACGCTTGGCTCGAGTTTGACGTCGAAGACGTCGAGCAAGCGACGGCCGAGCTCGAGCGTTTGGGCTATCGAATGCTGGTCAAGAACAAGCAAGAGCCGTGGGGCCAGCTCGTCAGCCGCTTCATGGAGCCGGAGGGATTGTTGGTCGGGATCACGCGTACTTCGACATTGCGGAAAGACTGAGCGCTGTTCAGTCTTTCGCTGCGCGTCAGCTCAAGTCCGGTAGTTCGGCGCTTCTTCCGTGATGATCACGTCGTGGACGTGGCTCTCGCGTAGACCCTGGCCGGTGATGCGGATGAACTTCGAGCCGCGGCGCAGATCGCCGATGGTGCGTGAGCCGGTGTAGCCCATGCCGGCGCGCAAGCCGCCGAGCAGCTGCGCGAGGATCGAGCCGAGCGAGCCGCGGTGCGGTACGCGGCCTTCGATGCCTTCGGGGACGAGTTTTTCGTCCGCCGTGCCGCCTTGGCCGTAGCGATCTTTGCTTCCCTTCTTCATGGCGCCGAGCGAGCCCATGCCGCGATACACTTTGTAACTCCGGCCTTGAAAGAGCACGAGCTCACCGGGGGCTTCGTCCGTGCCGGCGAAGAGCGAGCCGACCATCACGCAGGTGGCGCCGGCCGCCAGCGCCTTGGTGACGTCGCCCGAATACTTGATACCGCCGTCGGCGATGATCGGCGTGCTCGTGCGATCCGCGACTTCGACGCAATCGGCGATGGCCGTGATTTGCGGCACGCCGATGCCGGCGACGATGCGCGTGGTGCAGATGCTACCGGGGCCGATGCCGACCTTGACCGCGTCCGCGCCCGCGTCGATCAGCATCGCGGTCGCCTCGCCCGTGGCGACGTTGCCCGCGATCAGCTGCACGTTCGGGTGTCTTTTCTTGGTGGCGAGCACGGCGTCGATCACGCCTTTGTGATGACCGTGCGCGGTATCGACCACGATCACGTCGACGCCGACCTCCACCAAGGCGTCGCTGCGCTCTTCGCGATCCGCGCCGGGGCCGATCGCGGCGCCGACCACCAAGCGACCGCGCTCGTCTTTGACGGCGAGCGGGTTGCGCTCGGCCTGCAGTAGATCCTTGATCGTGATGAGCCCGACGAGCTTGCCGTTGTCGACGACCAGCAATTTCTCGATGCGGTGGCGATGCAAGAGCTGGCGCGCTGTTTCGGGCTCGCAGCCGGGCGGCACGGTGACGAGCTTGGTCGTCATCAAGGCGCTCACCGGCTGATCGAGGTTATTTTCGAAGCGAATGTCGCGCGCCGTCAAAATGCCGACCGGGCTGTCGCCCTCGACGACCGGCACGCCGGATACGTCGTGCTCGCGCATCACGCCCAGCGCCTCGCGCAGCGACTGCGACGGCCGCACGGTGACCGGGTTCAAGATGATCCCGCTCTCCGCGCGCTTCACGCGGTCGACTTCGTGCGCCTGACTTTCGATCGGTAAATTCTTGTGAATGATGCCGAGCCCGCCTTCACGCGCCATGGTGATGGCCGCGCGCGCCTCGGTGACGGAATCCATCGCCGCGCTGACGACGGGAATGTGCAGCTCGAGCTTCTTCGTCAGCCGCGTGCGCACATCCACCTCAGCGGGTAGCACCTCGCTGTACGCGGGTACGAGCATAACGTCGTCGAACGTCAGGCACTCGCGCAAGTTCTTGTCAAACATGGCCAAGCGTACTCAGGAGTGTTTGGCGTGCAAGGGGCTTCGCGAGCGGCGTGGCAAAGGCCCCGGGAATCTGGCGGGATTTGGTGCTTTCCGTCAGGTTTGGTGCTTTGATCCAGGGCGTGAGCGGCGCGCACGAGCAGCGAGAATCTGGCGGCCACGGCCACGGCCAGAGTCATGGCCACGCGCACGGTCATGGCCACACGCACGGTCGCGCGGGCGCGAAGAGCGTGCTCTCCTGGGCACTCGCCCTCACCGGCTCGTTCATGGTGGTCGAGACCGTGGTCGGCTTCTGGAGCGGCAGCCTCGCGCTGCTGGCCGACGCGGGGCACATGCTGGCCGACGTGGGCGCGCTCGGGCTCGCGCTGGTCGCCCAACACTTCGCCGACCGCCCACGCACGGAGACGAGCACTTACGGCTTCCGTCGCGCGGAAGTGTTGGCGGCGTTCGTCAACGGCATCACGCTCGGCTTCGTCGGGCTCTTGATCATCAAAGAGGCTATTGAGCGCGTCGTTCACCCCGTCGCGATCCAGGCGCAGGCGATGCTCGGCACGGCGGTTGCGGGCTTGCTCGTCAATTTCCTGGTCGCGGTGATCTTGCTGCGCGGCGAGCGCTCGAACCTGAATTTGCGCGCGGCGCTCGCGCACGTGCTCACCGACGCGCTCGGCTCGGTGGGCGCGATCCTGGCGGCCTTCGCGGTCATGTTCATGCACGAGAATCGCGCGGACCCGCTGTTGTCCGCGCTGATTTCCGTGCTCGTGATGTACAGCGGTTGGCGCGTGCTGCGCGAGACCGCCGGTATCTTACTAGAGGGAGTGCCGCCGCACCTCGACGTGGCCGCCATCGAGCGCACCATCCGCGCGTGCCCGGGCGTGGCCGGCGTGCACGATCTACACGTGTGGCGCATCTCCGAGCGCTTCGACACGCTGACCGCGCACGTCACGCTCGCGCGGGGCAGCCACGGCACGGACGTGTGCCGTCAAGTGGCCGACGTGTTGAAGGAAGAGTACGGCCTCGATCACGTCACGATTCAGCCTGAAGCACCGCCGCCCGACGATCTCGTCTCCGTGCGCGCGAGCCGCGACGGCGCGCCGATTCGTCGCACGGGCTGAGCCGATGAGCCGCAACATGGCCGCGCTCACCGTGCTCTTGCTCACGATCTCGAACGTGTTCATGACGTTTGCCTGGTACGGCCACTTGAAGCATCATCGCGGCTCACCGCTCTGGGTCGTGGTGCTCGTGAGCTGGGGCATCGCGTTCTTCGAGTATTGCTTTCAGGTGCCGGCCAATCGCCTCGGCGCGCGAGCTGGCCTGTTGCCCGCGCAGCTCAAGACGATTCAGGAGCTGATCACGCTCGCGGTGTTCGCCGTGTTCGCGGTGCTTTATCTCGGTCAGCCGCTGCGCTGGAATCACGCGCTCGGTTTCGCCTTCATCGCGCTCGGCGCTGTTTTCGTTTTCAAGCCGTGGTGAAGCGTTCGCGGTCGCCGGCCCGCCCCGCGCGTAAAGCCGCTCGAATTCGTGATACCGTTCCCTCGCCATGATTCAGACGAGCGAGGATCTGGAAGGGTACCTGAGCCGCCTCGAGCGCCGTTTCGAGCGGGCGCAGGACGGCACCTATCTGATCTCGATGGGCGCGGATCGGCCGCTGGTGGCGCTGCGCCTCGCGCCGCCCGTGCTCGTCGCGCAAGTCGCGATCGGAGCTCCGCCGAGTGACGCCGTCAAGAGCGCCGCGCTGTTTCGGCGCATGCTCGAGTTCAACGCGCAGGCGCTCTTGCACGCGGCCTATGGGCTCGAGGGCGATCGCATCGTGCTCAGCGCGGCGCTCGAGCTGCGCAGTTTGGATCTGAACGAGCTCGAGGCCGTGCTCGCCGATCTCGACATGGCGCTCGCCGCCCAGGTGCCCGTGCTCCGTGAGCTGGGTCAGAAGTAGTCAGGTTAGAAAGACGCCCATGGGAATTTTCGCGCGCCTCGCCGCCCTCATCAAATCGAACTTGAACGATCTGATCAGCCGCTCCGAAGATCCGGAGAAGATGCTCAATCAGATCGTGATCGACATGGGCAACCAGCTGCTCGAAGCGAGGAAGCAGGTGGCCGAAACGATCGCCGACGAAAAGCGGCTGCAGAAGCAGGTGGAGCAGGAGGCCAACCAAGCCGCCGAGTGGGAACGCCGCGCGATGCTGGCCGTGCGCTCCGGCGACGACGCGCTCGCCAAGGAAGCGCTCGCGCGCAAGAAAGAGCACGAGACGCGCAGCGAGGAGTTTCGCCAGCAGTGGACCAAGCAAAAGCAGGTCGTCGAGCAGCTCAAGCTTGCCCTCCGCGCGCTGAACAACAAGATCGAAGAAGCCAAGCGCAAGAAGAACCTGCTCATCGCGCGCAAGAAGCGGGCGGAGGCGCAAAAGGCCATTCAAGAGACGATGACCGGCCTCAAGAACGCGAGCGCGTTCGAGAGCTTCGACCGCATGGCGGGCCGCATCGAGCAGATGGAAGCGGAAGCCGAGGCGCACGCCGAGCTCAATGAAGAAGCCAGCGGTGATACGCTCGCGCACAAATTCCGAGAGCTCGAGGTCAGCAAGGGCGCGGAAGAGGATCTGACTTCATTGAAGCGAAAAATGGGCCTGCTCCCGCCCGAGCCTGCGCCGGCCCAGCAAGCGCTGCGCGTCGAAGCGACGCAAGCTCCGCTCGATGCCGCCGAGCAAGACGAGCTCGCGCACGCACTCGCCGAGCTCGAAGCCGAAGAACAGGCGCAGCTGCAAGTGAAGAAATGAGAGCTGCGCGAGCCGCGCTGTTGAGCTTGCCCGTTGCGCTGGCCGGTTGCGGCGGCGCCAATGGTGCCGCGCTCCAACCGGACTCCGCGCACGGCTACCAAGAAGAGCAATACCAAACGCTCGATCAGGCGAGCGCGGCGTTCGAGCGCTTCGCCAGCGAGCTCGAGAGCGGCGTTGCGTCGAACTCGAACCGAGACGAGTCAGCGCCGGGGGACGCGAAGGCGCCCGCTGCCGACGCGCCCGCGCCGTCGGCAGCGCCGAGCACACCGTCGTCCGTGTCGCCGATGAAGCCGGCGCCCGAGGTCGACGCGGAGTCCAGGTCGGACCGAGCGCCGTCGCAGCCGAAGGCCAAGGAGGAATCTCGCAAGGACACGAGCTGCGAAATCCCCTGCAAAGCCTTCGCTTCCATGAAGCGCGCGGGGGACGCCATCTGCCGACTCGACACCGCCGACGGCAGCCACTGCAAGCAGGCCAAGCAGAGAATAGCCGCCGCAACGGATCGCTTGGCAAGCTGCGCCTGCGCGTCGTAGATCTCGGGAACTCCGCGGGCCTGCGCGGTGTCTCATGTCCCAGCCAAGCACCGCGAAGCGAACGTCGTGCACCCGGGCTCTCCTGACCGTTAAGGAAACTCGTCGTGTTCGAATTGCGGATCTTTCAAGTCGGTGGTGAAGATTCAGATGCGTGAAGCGAGAGATACGAGTGCCGAGCGGACGCTGAGTGCGCGCGGGCCCGGCGTGGCCGGCTGCTTGCTTGGGGCATTGTTGGTCCTCGCGAGCGCGCGTGCCTCGGCTGCGGGGCGCATGATTTCCGCCGAGCCCATGGAGGGCGAGAAGATCCGCATCGACGGCGATCTTCGCGAGTGGCCGAACAAGATGGTCGAGCTCGGGGAGACTCTGCAGGGCACCGCTGGCAGCGATCCGCGCGCCGCCGCCACCATCGGCTACGACGAGAGCAACCTGTACGTCGTGCTCAAGATCACCGACAAGCGCATCGTGCGCAGCTCGGCCGCGGGCAGCGGTGAGGATCACGCCACGCTGATCATCGCCTTCCCAAAGGGCCGTGATTTCTCGACGTATGACGTGGATCTCTTTCCCGGTAACCCCGGCAAAGTCCCGGGCGCGGTCAAGCTCAGGGGTAGCAGCGTGAGCGGGGCAAAGATCGTCGAATCCCCGAATGAAAAGGGCAATGGTCTCGAGGTCGAAGCCCTGATCCCCTGGTCGACATTTCCGGAGGCCGCGCGCGTGCGCGTCGGTCTGCACGCGGCGGTGACGTACACCGACGCGGACGCGCCCGGCTCGATCACGGCCGTGATCGGCACGAGCGCCGCGCGCTCCGGCCGCGCGCTGCCGCCGCTCTTGATGGACGCCGAGGACGGCCTGGAGAGCTCGCTCTTGCGCCCGAACGGCGTGTCGAGCAACGCCTCGCGGGAAGCCTACGGCAACGTCGCGGGCGACAGCATGTACGAGCGCGTCGCCGTTTTCGGCAAGAACCTGGTCATTTTGGGTTCGCACTACCGGGAAGGTAAGGAGTTCTACGTCGGCGAGCTCGGCGTGAGTGATCCGAGCATGGTCACGCGTCTCGAGCTGATGGATTTCGACGGCGACGGCCACGACGAGATCGTCGTACAAAAGCGGATCGGCGCGGCCGATCACTATCGCGAGGTGATCACCGTCACCAAAGTCGGCACGGACGGCACGCCCTTTCAGGTCTTCGCGCACGAAGTGGGCATCAAGACCGCGGACGGCAAGATCGCCAACAAGGTGTCGGTCAAGAACGGCTCGATCGTGATCGCGCAAGGCGACAGCGACGGCTTCGAGCCCGCCACTTTTTCCGAAACTCAGCCGAGCGACATGGGAGCGACGCTCTTGCCCTGGGAGAGCATCGGCAGCCGCACCTTTCAATGGAAGGGCAAGGGCCTCGAGAAGACCGACGAGACGGGCTTCACCCCTTCGGGTGCCACGCAGCGCGGTACGCCCAAGGTCTCCGCCAGCGACGGCAAGGTCGCCAAGAGCGACAAGAAAAAGAAGAAGCACAAGGCGCATGCCGCCGCGAGCGACGGTCCCGCACAGCCCCCCGCGCCGCGTCCGCCCAGCGCGGATGAAATGCTGGATCGCGTGTACGCGCTCTACCGCAAAGATCGCGGAGTCGGTCCCAGCAAACCCTCGTTCGATTTCGTGACGGACGTGGCGGGCGACAGCGGCCCGGAGCGCGTGTTGATTCACGGCAAGGACATCGTCGTGTTCGGCAAAGGCTTTCGCAAAGGCCTGAGCTACGCGTTCATCACCGTCGGCGTGGCCGATCCGAAAGACATCCTCGACGTGACGGCGCGCGATCTCACCGGCGACGGCAAGGCCGAGATCATCGTGCGCGCGGTGCTCCACGCGAAAGCCAGCAAGGCGCTTGGCGGCGACACGGTCGAGCGCCGCGCCCTCATGATCTACGGCATCAAGGACGAAGGCATCACGCGCATCTTCGCGGCTGAAACGAGCCGCGCGATCGGCAGCGATCAGATCCTGGGCGCCGTCGCGTTCGAGCCCGGCAAGCGCGGCCTCGACATCGAACTACGTCCCTCCCGCGCGATCGGCTGGACTGAAAAAAGCTACCCGTTCCCGGCCGACACAACCACGGCGGGCGGCCTCGAGCCGTTGCTCTTGCCCTGGGGCAGCTCGGAGCGCCGCGCGTATCGCTTCGACGGCAACGGATATGTGATGAAGTGAGGCCGCCAGGCGCGCATGGCGCGCGCCCCCTGTTCATCAAAATCTGCTACCCTAGCAACTGCGCGTCCACTCGCCCGATAGTCCGGGCATGGGACTCACTATGGTCAAAGTCAGACTCGTCAACTTTGTCGACATTCAAAATGCGAAGGCTGGACTCATTCGGGAGGACCAGATTCGCTCGGCGGAGTTCGAGGCGCTGGCTGACACGGGCGCGATCGCCATGGCGATCCCAGAAGACATTGCTCTGGGTCTCGGTGTGCCTGTCACGCACGAGCAGCGCGTGCGTGTCGCCGATGGGCGCTCGCTCGTCGTACCGTGCGTGGGTGGGCTTTGGATCGAGGTCTTGGGACGGTACGTCAGCGGCGAAGCCTACGTACTACCCAAGGGTACGACCCCGTTGCTCGGTGCTGTTCAGCTGGAGATGATGGATCTGGTGGTCGTGCCGAGCAGCGGCGACGTGATTCCGAACCCCGCTCACCCGGACGGCCCGGTATTACCGCTCCTTCGTGCGAGCTGACGGTCGCGGCGCACGGTCGCGCGTCGCGTCTAGTTGGCCCGCATCCGGTTGTTCTTCGCGTTGTGTTCGACCTCCGCGAGGCCGAGCGCTTCGAGTACGGGCGGCACGTACATGCCGAAGCGGCCGCGGAGACCTTTCTTCAGTCCGTACCAGCCCTTGACGGGATTTTTGCTGGAGCGAGCCCAGGCCTCGACGGTGCCATCGGCGGCGGGTTTTTGCTCGTCGGCGCTGCCGAGCAGCATCCAGTCGGCGTGCTTCTTCAAGAGAGCGCGGAGGTCGTCGATGCAGCGCAAGTGATAGCGGAGCTGGGTCTTGCCGACCTGGACGACCAGCGCGGGCGGATCCGCGGCTTCGTCGCGCCAAGCCAGGAACTCGGACGTTCCGGGGGGCGTCTTGAGTGACCACGGGGACTTCTCGGTTCCGGTTCCCTTCACTTTGCTCATGCGATCACCACGAGTGGTGAGTCGGAAAAGATGCGCTGGGCGCTCGACTTCGCCCGTTTTTCTCGCGGCTCGGGGCAGCTTCTGCCGCCGATCTAGCTATGCTGCGCGCGCATGGAAACCGATTTTTTTGCCCTCGCGCTGTCCGCGCCGCTGCTCGCGGTGCTGGCCGAGCTCGGTTTCGACAAGCTGACGCCGATTCAAGCCGAAGCCATCCCCGTCCTATTGGCTGGGCGGGATTTGGTCGGTCGCTCGCGGACCGGCAGCGGGAAGACCGCGGCCTTCGTGCTACCGATTCTGGAGCGCCTCAAACCCGAACCGCGTGAAGTCGGGGCGCTCGTGCTTTGCCCGACGCGCGAGCTCAGCGCGCAAGTGGCGCGCGAAATGCGCCGGCTCGGCCGCAGGCTGCCCGGCCTTTCAGTGTTGGTGCTTGCCGGCGGCGAGCCGTTCGGACGTCAGGCGGGCGCGCTCGAGAGGGGCGTGCACGTGGCCGTCGGAACGCCCGGGCGCGTGCTCGATCATCTGCGCCGGCGGACGCTCAAAGTACACCGCGTGGCGACCGTCGTGCTGGACGAGGCGGATCGCATGCTCGAGATGGGTTTCCATGAGGACATGGAGAAGATCCTCAAGGCGCTGCCCGCAGCGCGCCAAACTGCGTTCTTCTCAGCCACCTATCCGACCTCGATCGAGGCGTTGGGGCAGAAGCATCTGCGCGAGCCGGTGTTCGTGAATCTCGACTCGGAGCCGGAGGAAAAGCCCGATATCCGCAAGCTGGTGATGGTCAGCGAAGCCGAACAAAAGCTCGGCGCCCTGAGCTGGCTACTCGCGCATTTCCCGCACGAATCAGCGCTCGTGTTCGCCAACCTCAAGCTCACGGTCGCCGAAATCGCTCGCGTCTTGAGTGAGGCCGGCGTGAGCGCTGACAGCTTGCACGGCGATCTGGAGCAATATGATCGCGATCGCGTGCTCGCGAAGTTTCGCAATGGCAGCACGCGCGTGCTGATCGCGACCGACGTTGCGGCGCGCGGCATCGATCTCGAAAACCTCGATCTGGTCGTGAACTTCGACCTGCCGTCGAAGCCGGAGATCTACGTGCATCGCATCGGCCGCACGGGCCGCGCCGGTAAACAGGGGCTGTCGGTGTCGCTCCGCACGCCGCGCGAACAAGGCAAACTCGAGGCGATTCAGCGATACATCGGCGAACAGCTGGAAGTCTGTGTGCGAGAGCCCGTCGCGCGCGGCGCGCGAGCCGCTCAGGAAGGCGCGCTCACGCAAGGCGCCAAAATGGCCACCCTGCGCATCTCCGGCGGTCGCAAAGAGAAACTCCGCCCCGGCGACATCCTGGGCGCGTTGACGGGCGAAGCCGGCGGCCTGAACGCAACCGACATCGGCAAAATCGAGATCCACGATCACTTCTCGTACGTCGCGGTGACCGCGGCGGTGAGCCGCGACGCGCAGCAAAGCTTGAGCGCGGGCCGCATCAAGGGGCGTAAGTTCAGCGTGGTGTTCGAGGGGTAGCGAGCTAGTTGAGCGCCGTCAAATTGACGACCGCCCAGCCGCCGGGCGCGATGTCTACCGTCTGCTTTTTCTCGAAGCCGCGGGCGCCGAGCACCACGGTGTGACGCCCAGGCGGCAGCCGCACGCGACCGAAGGCGATGCGCGCAGGGAGCGTCGCCCAGTTGCGCGTGTCCGGCGTGTCGACCGCGGTGAGCGTTGCTTGTGTACCGAGGCTGAGCAGCGTGCCGAGCACGTCGCCGCCGGCCGCTTTTTTGACGACCTGACCCGCCACGACGCGCGAAATCATGCGCGTGATCGCGGACGCGACGATCGCGCCCTTGGCGTCGTCCCACGCGCGCCTCGTCTCTTGATCGACAGCCAAGATGCCCTCGAGGCCGCCCCAATGTCCGTCCAGCATGAAGCTCGGCTGGCCCCACGCCCCATGCGCGTGGCCGAGCTCGGGGTAGTTGACCCAAGTGACGAGCCCTTGCAGCGCGAGCTGGTTGGCTTGCGCTTGATCCGCGGGGCTCATGAATGTGCTTGCGTAGGTGAGCGCGAGACCGATCGGGACGCGCTTGGCAACTTTCGCCGGCACGCGTCCGAAATTGACGATCACCAAGAGTTCGCCGTCCGCGTCGGGCACCGGCGCGGTGACCATGGCGGCGGGCTTGCCGTCGGTGGGCTTGTCGCTCTCGCCGAGCAGCGCGTGAAAGCGCGGACTGCGAAAGCTCGCGACGCGCGACAGACGCTCGATCGGCTCCTTGAGCGACGTGTAGCTGCCGTACGAGAGCGCTTCGTCGTAGTGGCGCAAGGCCTCGTCGGCGTTGCCACTCTTTTCGAAGGTGAAGCCGGCCAGATAACTGCCCGGACCGAGCAGGCCGCGCCCGGGGTCGTCCTTGTCGTTGATGAACTTCTCCATCACGGCCAGGCGCCGCGCTTCTACACGCGCGCCGTTCAAATCAGCGCGCGCGAGGTAGTTCATCATGTTCTCGGTGTTAATCATCAGCTTCTCGTACGCGGGCGCCTTGTATGGGCCGGTATCGTCCGAGAACAGGTATTTGCCGATGTCCGCCACCGCGTTGCGCGAGAAATCCAAAATCTCGATTTGCTTGTCCGAGACCTCAAGGTCTCGGCTGGCGAGCTCGTACTTGTCGAGCGCCTGCAGCACCATCGCGCGGTCGAGCAAGAGCAGCGCGTTGTCTCCGCCCGTCTTCTTCGGCAGATCGCGCTCACTGTCCACGTCGAGCTCCTTGTCGAGCGCCTTGAGCGCCCCGCGCGGATCGCCCGCGTCGAGCGCATTGCGCGCCAAAAGCGTGCGCTCCGAATGCCCCGCGCACGCGCAGAGCAGCACGCTCAACGCGAGCGCGGCCGTCGAGGATGCTGACGAGCTCACCGCTCACTGTCTCCGATCTGGCTCAATGTCGCAGGGCTTTTCGGAGGATGCACGCTTTGATCACCCGACAAAGCTCCATCGCCTCAGGTAGAACCAAGCATTCCCCTAAATCAACGCCTTGGTAACCCCAACCTTGTGCTGAAACAAGATAGCCCCGGTCTCGACCTCGAGCACCTGCATGAACATGAAGTACTGCACGCGCCGCTGATCGCTCTGGCGTTCGTCCGAGCTGAACACCTTGCCCGTCACGATGTAGCGCGTGCCGATCTGCCGGCCCCAGGCGGCAATCTTGCTCGGGTCGAAGCCGTCTTGGTACTGCTGGCGAGCTTGCTGCATCAATGCCGGCTGTGATTCGAGGCTGATGACCTTGACGTGACCGGCGTTGACCAGCGTGGTCTCGATGTCGCTGATCAGCGCCTCCAGTTGGCTGTCGATGTGCTCCGTGGTTTCGTTGCGCATCGGCATCACGGAAACAGTCGGCTCTTTTTCCTGCTGCCACTTTTGAATCACGGGGGAGCTTTGCAGCGCCTGCATGTTCTCCTGCAACATCTTCTGCAAATCGCGTCGATCGAGCCCGGTGCTCATCGCTTGCTCGTCGAGGCCGGCGACGTCCTCGCCGCGCACGGCCTTTGGACCGCAGCCAGCGGTTGCCACGAGCGCCGCGCACGAACCAATAAGAAGTAGCGTTTTACGCAAAGTCATCAGCAAGCCTTTCGAAGCGGGAGTGTTCTCAACGTCCGACGTCGATCCGTGCCGCAATATTTAATCCCCGGCTAGGCTGGCCGCCAGCCGGGGAGATTTTCGTCCTTTGGGCCCGTCGTTGGGGCGAAATAGGCTCAGCTGGCGTTGGCCGCTCCCTGGCGGCGCACCGGAATGATCTGCACGCGGCGATCGTCGCCCTCGCCGTCGCTGCGTGTGATGACGCCCTCGAACTTGGCGAGCGCGAGGTGCACCACTCGACGATCGCGCGGATTCATCGGCTCGAACGTGATGATCTTGCCTTCTTCCACGGCTTGGCGACCGAGCTTGCGCGCCATGCTGGCGAGCGAGTTGTCGCGTCGACTGCGATAGCCCTCGGCGTCGACCAGAATGTGACGCCGCTCGACGCCCGGCCGATTGATGATGCGATGCGCTAGGAACTGCAACGCCTGCAAGACCTGGCCCTTCTTGCCGATGATGCGCCCGGCGTCGCGCCCCGAGATCTCGATGTTGATCTCGTCGTCGGCGTTGCCCTCCTGTGGACGGCGCAGGTGCACGCGGCACTCCATCTCCATTTCCCGGATCACGTCTTCCACGAATTTCAACGCGAGCTTCGCGCGATCGTCGGTGGGCTGATAGTCGTCGTCTTCCGCGCGTTGGCCTCCGGATGCCGAGGCGCCGTCTGCGGCCTCGAGATCGTCTTGGTCGTCTTCGCCTTCGCTTTCGCTGCTCTCATCCCAAGCTTCGTCGTTGAGATCTTCGTTCTCGCTCATGACTCTGCCTTTCCTTTACCGAGGAGAGACCCTTCGCCGCCGGCGAGTTTTGCCGGAGCCGGGCCCTTGCCGTCTTTGGCTTTCGAGGGCTCGCCCTTGCCGTCTTTGGCTATCGGGGACTCTCCAATCACTTTTACCTTGATGCCGCCGCTGCCCGCGCCACCGCCGCTCTTCAGCGTGCGCCGTGCGTGCCACTCCACGCCCTGCTGCTGCAGGATGCCGAGCAAGCCGTTCGTGAACATGTACACGCCGAGCCCGGACGGCAAAAACAGCATGAAGACCGTGAACATCAGCGGCATCAGCTTCATCATCGTCTGCTGAGCCGGGTCACCTTGCTGCGGCATCATGCGTTGCTGCATGTAAGAGGTCGCGCCGATCACGAACGGCAAGACGTAGTAGGGATCGGCCGCGGACAGATCGGGGAACCACAAAAACGGAATGTGGTAGAGCTCCACCGCGGTCTGCAGCGTGGTGTAGAGCGCAAACCACACCGGCATCGACGCCATCTGCGGCAAGCAACCCTTGAGCGGGTTCACCTTGTGCTTCCGCCAGAGTTCCATCTGCGCGAGGCCCTTGGCCTGCGCGTCGTCCTTGAAGCGCTCGTTCAGCGCGTCGATCTCGGGCTTGAGCTCGCGCATCTTGATGGCGCCGCGGATGCCCGGCAAGGTGAGCGGGAAGAGCAGCGTGCGCGCGGTCACCGTCAAAATGATGATCGCGACGCCCCAGTTCGGAATGACCGAGTGGACGCGCAAGAGGAACGCGACCAGCACCTTGGCGATGATCGAAAAAAATCCGAGGTCGATCAGCTCACTGAAGCGATGCTTGCCGCCGCCCGCTTCGGCGAGCACGCTGCGCTCCTTGGGGCCGATGTAGCTCAGCACGGAGTACGTCGCGCTCTTGTCCGGCGCCAGCAGCACACCCGGGTAAGCGAGGCGCGCGCGGTACATCGCGCCGCCCTTCGGATCGTCGGCTTTGTCGGGGAACGCGGTGTTGTCCCAGCGCTCCTCGATCTGCAGCTCGCAAACGGGCTTGGCAGGGCCGCCGTCCGGAGCGATCGCGTGTGAGAAATAGGCGTTTGAAACGCCGGCAAACGCCGTCTCGCCCGGCACCAGGTACCAATCGCCGGGATCGAGCGAATTGCGCGGAAAGTGCTCGGCGTTGCTGAACTTGCCGGGGTCGAAATCCGATTGTTGCAGACGCTGCGCCTTGCCGTCATCGAGCACGCACTCGACGTGCGTGACGAGCGCGCTGACGCGCATCATGCGGCTCTTCACTTCTTCCGTGGTGCGCCAGGCGTCGCTGTGAACGGTGAGCGCGTGGAACAGCGGCTTGTCGGCGATGTTCTTGATCGTCGCGGTGGCTCGTAGCTCGTACGGTCGCCCCGTCGTGGCGATCGTCTTATTGAGCTCGACCTTGGCGTCGCGGTAGCTGAACTCGCACGACTTACCGTTCGTGCTCTTGAGCACCCAGTCAAAGGAATCGCCGTCGACGTTCCACTCCGCGCCCGGCGGTAGCGCCGGCAGGTTACGGAAATCGAAGCGTAGTTGGCGCCGCAGCTCTTGGTCCGGCGTGGTCGAAAGATCGATCGGCTTGCCCTTCGACTGGTACTTCGCCTTCAAGAGCTCGAAGTGCTTCAAGGTGCCGCCGCGCGTGGTGAGCTCCGCGCGAAACTCGTTCGTCCAGATATTGCAGGTCTGCTCGGGAGGCCGCGCGCCCTGGGAGAGGATCACGTCTCCTTCTGGCCTGAGCTCTTGCAGCGCCGTCTTGCCGCCGCCGCCGCCGCCGCCGAACAGCTTGGGACCGAATCGGTAGAGCAAGATCGCACCGATGACGATCAAAAACAGACGACTGAGGCGGGCGCGATCCATGAACCTGTCGGTCTTTTATTTGGGGGGCCCAGAGGCCACGGGAGCAGCTGGTTCGCCCTGTAGCATGGCCGGAGCCAAGGGCGATCGGCTTCTCGCAGATCGTGGGGCGGGTGGGGGGTCGTAGCCGCCGGGATGGAACGGGTGACAGCGGGCAACGCGCCGAACGGCGAGCCAGCTGCCCCGCGCCGCGCCGTGCAAAAGCAGGCACTCGGCGGCGTAATGGGAGCAAGACGGCTCGAAGCGACAGACGCGCCCGAGGAGCTTAGATAGCGTCATTTGGTAGACGCGAATCAGGAAAATCAGGAGTCTTGCGACCATCGAGCTCCGCCGGCTCGAGTTTGAAGCCGCCTGCCCTACTTGGAAAGGGGGCCAGACAGGGCGCGCGTCGCTCGAGCGAGCTGACTCGCGGCAGCCTGCCACTCGGCAACCACGGCGTCGAGGTTCAGTGCCGAGAGCGAGCGCCGCACGAGCACGACCACGTCGAGCCCCGCTGGCCAGAGTACTCGGGTCGCGCGAAAAGCTTCACGGATCAAGCGCTTAGCGCGGTTGCGCACGACCGCGTTGCCGATCTTGCGAGACGCGGTGATACCCAGCCGCGCAGAGACCCCAGGCTCGGGCGAGAGCTTCATCGCAAACACGAAATGAGCGGTCGTGATACGCCGGCCACCGGACTGGATGGCCAGAAAATCAGGGCGCTTCCGAACGCGCGCCTGGCGTGGCAAGCGGCCCTCGGGGGCTGCCCGCGGGCTCACTTCTCAGCGGCAGTAACCGCGAGACGCCAGCGACCCTTGCGGCGGCGGTTCGAGAGAACCTTGCGCCCGCCTTTGGTGCTCATGCGCTTGCGGAAGCCGTGCGTGCGCAGGCGGCTCGTATTGTGGGGCTGGTAGGTGCGCTTCATGGGCAGGGCCTTTGCGGGGGCGGGAGTCAGCCACGGACCTCACGGTCAGTCAAGAAGAACGAGAAGATTCTCGCTTTTTCCGGGTGGATGTGGCCTTTTCGCGCGGGCGAGGGCTTGCGAGCCAAAAGCCAGCGTGGTACCTCCCCGCTCCCCATGCGCGAGAACATCCGACTCGTCTCTTCGGCCGGTACCGGTTACACGTACTACACGAAGAAGAACAAGCGCACGCAGACCAACAAGCTCGAGCTCAAGAAGTTCGATCCGGTCGTCCGGCAGCACGTGGTTTTCAAGGAAGCCAAGATGCCGCCACACAGCAAGTGAGCGCAAAGCCCGGCACCGCCTTGCGGCGAGCCGGGCTTTTTTGCGTCTAGCCTCAGCCGTGGGAGTTTGCTTGGTTCGAGTTGGATAGCGAGGGCATCTCGCGCGCGACGTCTTGCAGTTTGTCGGTCAGCTTGTCGCGCGCTTCATCGAGGCGTTCGGACAGGCGAGTGCGCAGTTCCTTGCCTCCGCTCGGGGCGAACAGGAGCGCAGCGCCTGCGCCGACCGCGGCGCCCACTGCCACGAGGCCGATTGCCGGCAACACCTGAGACAGCGCGGACCGTCGACGCTCCACGCCGATCAAACCCAGCACGTCGTCCATCTCCAGTCGCTGAATTGCCTTGATCGCTTGCTGGGCGCCGATCGCTGAGCCGATCGTCCACATCACCTTTGAGAGTTTCATGATGATTCTCCTTGTCTTGCTTGCCAGTCGAAAAAAGTTTTCGTCCGGGATCACTGCGTCGCCGCTACCGAGCTCGGCGCGTCGACCTGAGACGCGGGCAAAGGCACGCTCTGCGCCAAGCGTCGAGCGAGTACGCCCACCAAGGTGAGACCGAGCTGACGAGTAGCTTCGCCGAGGAAAGATCGCTCTTCGACGCGCGGCAGCGAACGCAATCTGCCCGGCAGCCAGCGCGCTTTGCGCCGAGGGCGCCTCACCAATGCGACCGTGAGCGCCAGGGCTCCGGCCAGGCCGATGCCCGCGAGGACGAGCATGGGCACGGTTCGAGCGCGCGTCGGCGGAGGGTGGTCGTTGTTTGCTGCACGCTGTTTGGTGGGCGCCGTGGCGTTCGCCGCAGGACGTCCATTGCTCGAACGCTTCGCGTGTGTATGGGTAGCCATGCTTTCGAATTGCCTGCCTTCAGTGCGCCGCCGCGACCTGCATGCGCTCGAGGAGGTGCATCGCTCGTGCCAGTGTGCGCAGAGCCGCGTTCGACTCGCGACCGGAGCGCGAATGCGCGCAACGATTTGGAGCTGGCGATTTCCGTGGCGTGGCAGATTTGCAACGCAACGACAGAAGTGCCCGAGCCTATTCGCCGCTCAGGATCTTGAACTCGACGCGGCGATTCTTCGCGCGGCCTTCTTCGGTGTTGTTGTCTGCGATCGGCTTGTTCGGACCGAAGCCGTCAGACTGCAGGCGGCTCGCCGCGACGCCGTGGTCGACCAGGTACTTCATGACGGAGGCCGCGCGGCCCTTGCTGAGCGTTATGTTCATGTCGACCGCGCCGCGGCTATCGGTGTGACCGTGTACGGCGATCCGCATCGAGGCGCGCGCCTTCATCAGGCCGACGACCTCGTCGAGGATCGGGTAGCTCGCGGGCTTGATCACCGTCTTGCCGGTCTCGAATTGGATCGCTTGCAAGAGCTGGACTTCCCCGTCGCCTTCCTTGATGAGGCTCGGGCAGCCGTTCTTTTCGGCGATCGACGAGCGCGGCCCGGGCTGGGTCGGGCACTTGTCTTGCGTATCGGGAATACCGTCGTTGTCGGCGTCGTCTTCCGGACAGCCGTCCTCGTCTTGCACGCCGTCTTTGTCTTCCGGCTTGTCGGGGCATTGATCGATCGCGTCGGGAATACCGTCGCCGTCACGATCAGACGCTGCTGGGCAGCCATCCGCAGGGGCGGGTGGTTTTCCGTCTTCCTTCACGGTCGGACACTTGTCGATCGCGTCCGGGATGCCGTCGCCGTCGCTGTCGCGATCGTAATCGCTCACGTCCGGCACGATGTGGATCTTCCTCGGCGGTGACTTGGGCTGGAGGTCGGCGAGCTCCCAGAAGGTGCCGATGCTGAACAGCATACGAAAATCGGGTGAGCCGTAGCCGTTGGTCAGGCGCGTCCCGAAGCCGCCCTGCGTGTACCAGCGATTGGCGTCGTCGAGCGCGTAGCGGATCTGCGCGAGCCATTCGAGGTCGGTGTTGTGCCCCCGGAAAAACGTGGCATGTCCGGCGGACTCCTCGATGCCGGTGGTGCCCCATAGTTCGCCGCCGAGCCGCACCTTTCCGTCGCGCATCGGCATGTACAACCCGCCCGCCCAGCGCAACTCGGAGGCGATGAACAGCGCGCCCTTCGGACCGCCGATACTGAGTTCTGGTCGAATTTGCGGACCGATGTTGCCGCTCAAAAAGAACTTGCCGAAGTCGAACTCGGCCGAGCCGTAGATGTAACTCGAAGCGGCACCGTCGGAGGTGAACGCCGTTTGATTGCCGGTCGGGATCCAAAATGCGCCACCGCCACCGATGCGCAACAAATGATTGTCGGTTTCCCAAGTATGCACGCGCAGATCGAGACGGAAATCGTTCAACGCCACATTACTGTCGCCGAGCCCACCCGTGCCGACACCCTGACCTTGCGGATCGGCTCCCGTGATCTGCAGCAGCGTGATCGGCATCATCAGATTGATGGAGACGCGGTTCGTGATTTCCGTGCCGACACCGAGGTACATGATGAATTGACCCTCGACTGGGTCATCGATCTTGCTCTTCACGGTCGGGTCGTCGGTGACGACGTCGGCGCGCAGCGGTGCGTGCGAATAGCCGAGTGCCGCGCTGCCGTAGAAGCGCGTCTTTTCATGCATGTACGGGCGCCACACCATGAAGCCGTCATCTGGCGCTCCGGAAAGCTGAGCTCGATCCAGGTAGAAGGCGCCGGACTGCGCTTGGGCGGTCCGGGGCGCGAAGGTGATCGCTCCGAGCGCCAACAGACAGCACGCGCCTAAGGTTTTTGCCGACCCGTTGCGACGCGGTCTCGAAGGCAAGGGATGCTGACTCCAGCAGAACACGGCCTGAACGCTAACCCGCGCGCATCGCCGTTGAAAAGCAAGCGATCCAGAGACCTCGAAAACCGGTCGGCCGGTATTCCGGCCTCAACGGAGTACGGCAAATTCCTCGCAAACCCAAGCCGAGCCGTCTTCGTCGAGCGCAACGCCGATTCCAATGCTGTCGAAGCTCGCGTTGAGCAAGTTCTGTCGATGCGACGGGCTCGCCCAGAGCACGCGGTGCGCGAGCGCGGTGCTCGCGGCGTGTGCCACGTTTTCCCCCGCGGATAGCTGTAGCCCCGCGCGCGCGAGTCGCGCGTTGAGATCGCCGTCACCGGTATCGTGCGCGGTGTGCCGAGCGGCGCGCATCGCGTTCGCGTGCTCGGTTGCCAAATGCGTGAGCGTCGCGTTCAGCACGAGGGGGCGCAGCCCTTCGCCCGCGCGCGCGCGGTTGACCATCTCAAAGAGAGACGCTGCCGGTTCGCGCGAGTCTGTCGCTAATTCGCCGGGGGCCGGCGACTCCTCCAGGCTTTTCGGTGGCTCGACCCCCACGTACACGGCAGCCTCCAGCACGGGTCGCGGTCCACCGGCCACGGACGCGAGTACTTGCACGAGCCACGCGCCCGCGCGATCGGCGTGAAACCGAGCGCGGACATGCGGACCATCGAGCGAGGTCGGAACCGGGTGCGGGGCGCCGCGTGGCCCGAGCACGACGACTTTGGCTTCGCTCACGCTCACGAGCAAGGTCGCGTTGACGTCCAGCCACGCGCCGATGCGCGCGCGGGTGGGCAGCGGCTGTAGATCCGCCAACGCATCAATCGCCACCACCGCGAGCGTGACGCTGCCGTCTTCGTGTTCGGCGCTGCCGACGCCGCAGCGTCGCTCGCCTCCGTCGGCGAAGGACGCTTGCCACGTCGTCATCAGCTGTGCCGCGTTGCCGAGCGCGTTCGGCTTTCCCTCGAGTGTCCAAGCGTGTGGCCAGACATAGGGTGCTCCGGCGGCGCGCAGGGCGAGGCTCACCTCGCCGGCATCGAGTGAGCTCTGCCCTATTGCTTTGAGCCCGGCCAAGCGCTGCGCGGCGCGCGCGATGCCGCGATCGGGGCTTTTGCAAGCGGCGTCGAGCTCGCGCGAGAGTGGTGCGTCGTCCGCGCCGGGTTCGGGGGAGCGCGTCTCGCTCGCAAAATCGCTGGCCCCTTGCTCGCCGGGTTGAGTGGCGCTTGCGGCGCTTGCGCGGTCCGCGCTGGCTGGCTCGGAGACGCCGGCCTTGGGCTCACAAGCGAGCGCAGCGAGCGCAAACGCCGTGGGTAGCGCCAGGGCTTGCGCGAGGCTTGAAGAGGGCCGACCACGAGACAAGCGTGCAGGTTCCGAGCTATGGTGAGCTTAGATGAGCGCGCGCGTCACGACCACGGCAAAAGTCGGTGTGTTTGCGCTGGTGACGCTCGCGGCGGGCCTCTTCATCTATCGTTTTGTCAACAAATCCAGCGGCAGCCACGGTGGCTACACGGTGTACGCGCTGATGACCGACGCGAGCGGCGTCGCCAAGCACTCCCAGGTGCGCGTCGCGGGCATTCCGGTCGGCACCATCGAGGACGTGCGCCTCGACCAGGACAAGGCGCGCATCGACATTCGCATCAACCCCGACGTGACCTTGTACGAAGACGGCACGGTTTCCAAAAATTCCTCGAGCCTGCTCGGTGAATACTACTTGGCGATCGCGCCCGGTACCAAAGGCAAACGGGAGCTGAAAGACGGCGATCGCATCAACACGGCAACCGGCGCCATCTCGCCCGACGAGATCATGCGGCAGGTTTCCGACATCGCCAAAGACGTGAAGCAAGTGTCCGAGGCGCTCGCCGCCACCCTCGGCACCAACCAGGGCAAAGAAGACATCAAGGCGACTTTGCAGAACCTGGCAGAGGTGACGCAGGCGCTGAACGAGACCGTGCGCGAAAACCGCGAGAACGTGAAGAACATTCTGAGCGGCGTCGAGCGCATCACCGCCAATGGCCAACCGGAGATCCAGCGCATCCTGGAGAACGTGCGCGTTACGACCAACGACGTGCGTGAGCTGATGGCGCAGTCTCAGGCGGGCAAGCCCGGCACCGAAGGTGATGTGCGCAAGATCATCGACAAGGTGAACCGCGCCAGCGACAGCCTGGAAAGCACCTTGAAGAACCTGGACGACGTCAGTGGCCGGCTCGACCGCGGTGAGGGCACGCTCGGTCGCTTGAGCAAAGACGACAAGCTGATCAACGAGGTGGAGGGCGTGGCCGAGGGCGTCCACGACTTCGTGGGCGGCATTTCGCGCCTGCAGACGATCGTGACTCTGCGCACCGACTATCAGTTCTTGTCGAGCACGGTGAAGAGCTACATCGAGCTCAGGCTGCAGCCGCGCGAGGACAAATACTACCTGATCGAGGTCGTCAACGATCCGCGCGGCCTCACGCAATACCAACAAACCGTGGTGGACACGTCCAACACCAACGAACCCGCGCACTACCGCGAGCTTCGCACCATCACTACCAACTCCTTGCTCTTCTCACTGCAATTCGCGCAGAAGTTCGGCGCGTTCACCGGACGGTTCGGTCTCAAAGAGTCGACCGGCGGCGTCGGCCTCGACACCTCCTTGCTCGACAACCGCTTCGAGCTCCGGCAAGACCTGTTCGGCTTCGGCGCGGTCGTCCTGCCGCGCTGGCGCATCTCACTCGGCTACGAGTTCATCAATCGTCTGTGGATGCTCGCGGGCGTCGACGACATCCTGAGCGGCGCGCGTCGCGACTACTTCGTTGGCGGACAGCTGCGCTTCAACGACGAGGATCTGAAGACGGTCTTGCCGTTCGTTCCGAAGCAGTGATTGTTTGGTTGGTCGTGTCCGTCGAGAGGACGCCCGCCGATCTTGAGTTTTGGCGTCGTTTTGCTTCGAAGCGTCGCGCTCCGCCCGGTGCTCCCGAAGCCTAGCCAAAAGCCGAGCTTGACGGGCGCGCCAAGGGTCTTGGCGCCCTACAATCCTGAAGTCGTGCTGCAACAGCAACTGGGTGCGTGATTACATGGTATGTTGCGACGCAGCGTCGTCGGCAGAGTGGTTCTTGATTCGCGCGGCGAGCGAGAGGCAAGATGGCATCACCGCGAACGACTATCGGTGTTTTGATTTCACTCGGAGCCCTGTGCGGTTGCTCGGCTAGCGGCGCGCAGACCGGCGCGGGCGCGCCCGCGGACGGCGCATCCGGATCGTCGAGCGGCGGCGCGTTGAGCTCCGCAGGCAGTGCAGGCGTAGCGAGCGGTTCCGCGGGCGTCTCGGGTTCGTCGAGCAGCGGCTCGGCGGGGGCCGTGAGCAGTGGCGGTTCGGGAGCGACGAACGGCGGCGCGGCGAATGGCGGCGCGGCGGGTTCGGGCAACGCGGGCGTTCCGAATGGTGGAGCTGCTGGCTCCAGCAACGGCGGCGCGGCGGGCTCGAGCAACGGCGGCGCGCAGAACGGCGGTGCTTCGGGGTCCGCGACTGGCGGCGCGAGTGGCAGCGGCGGCGCGAGCGGCAGCGCGAGCGGTAGCGGCGGCGCGAGCGGCTCTGCGGGTAGTGGCGGCAGTGGCGGCAGTGGCGGCATCACCGTACCGCCCGGCTACACGCTCGTTTGGTCGGACGAGTTCGACGTGGACGGCGCGCCGAACCCCGCCAATTGGGGCTACGAGCACGGGCTCGTGCGCAACAACGAGGCGCAGTTTTACCAGCAGGCTAACGCCACGGTACAGGGCGGCTTTTTGACGATCGAGGGCCGCAAAGAGCAAGTGCTGAACACCAACTACAAAGCGGGCAGCACGGATTGGAAGACGAAGGATCAATACGCGCAGTATTCTTCGTCGAGCTTGCTCACGAGCGGCAAGCACAGCTGGCAATATGGGCGCTTCGAGATGCGCGGCAAGATCCCGGCGGTGACCGGCGCGTGGCCCGCGTGGTGGGCGCTCGGCAACAGCGGCCAATGGCCGTCGAACGGCGAGATCGACATGATGGAGTACTACGGCAACTCCGTGCACGCGAACATGGCGTGCGGCACGAGCACGGCTTACGTGGCCAAGTGGGACTCCGTGGCCAAACCGATCTCGTCTTTCAACGACCCGAGCTGGGGTAGCGAGTTCCACGTTTGGCGCATGGATTGGGACGACCAAAAGATCGACCTCTACTTGGACGACGCGCTGATCAACACGGCCAACCTTTCCGACCTGCTCAACCCCGACGGTCAGAGCCCGTTCAAGCAGCCCGCGTACATGCTCTTGAATCTCGCGCTCGGCGGCGACAACGGCGGCAGCCTGACCAGTACGATGTTTCCGCTCGAGTACGTGATCGACTACGTGCGCGTATTTCAGAAGATGTGACGGGCTAAGCGCCCACGAAAGAGCAAGTCGCGCGATCAAGAGATCACGGAGCGGAAGCGAGGCGGAGCGCAGTCACAAGAGCCGGGCGACCGCGTTTCGTGGCACCCGAAGGGGTGAACCGGCGCCTGCTCTCCTACCGGACGCGATGGTCGCACGGCGCGTCCAGAACGATAACTCCAGGGCAACGCGTGCGAATCGATTGAGCTAACTCGATCGATTTGGCGACGTGACGCGCTCCGCTCGGAAAGAACTTCGAGCGTGTGCGTCAGCTCGGCGCGTCGCTCCAGACGATCCAGCCCAGATATTCCGTGGCGATCAGCGCGGCCGCTGCTTCTTTTGCGCCGATGGGACGCGCCTCGTGGCTCGAGCGATACGCTACGACGCGCTCGATGGCCGCGTCGACGCCGAGTTGCTCGCCGACCAACGTCGGCACGAACAAGAGCGACGCCGGCGCCGAGCCGCGCTCGCGTGGGTGCTTGACGGCGTCCGCGCGGGGACCGGCCGCGAGTACCTTGCCCGCATTGGGCAGGAGCTGGCGCGGCTCGCCCTTGCCGCGCACGATCGCGCCGGCCATCATCGGGCTGGCGAGATCGAGATCGAGCGGAAACTGGACGCGCGCGGGCGCGGTCCCGCGGTAAAATGTGACCAGGCCCTCGTTCCACGCGCAGAGCGAGGCCACGCGATCCCGTCCTTGATCGCGAATCGCGCGAAAGACGTCGACCGCGTCCACCATGCCGATCGCGATCAGCGTGTCGCCCAGGCGGCCGCCGTAGCCCGAGAGCGAGCCGAGCGCGGTATCGAGCTGCTCGCGCGTGAGGCGGCCGCGGCGCACCAGGTACTCACCGAGCAGCTCTTCGCGTTCGGACGACGCCACGTGCGCGAGTCGGCCCTTGTCGAGGTAGATCTCTTTGCGGCTGCCGAGGCCGGCGCCCGCGCTGCGCTCCACGAACAGGGCGCCGCTCTCGCCGCGCTGGCGCATGTAGGCCAGCACCTCCAGCATGGATGTGTCGCGCAGAAGCGCTTGGTAGTCGGGGATGCCGGGCTCGAATAGCCGGCTGGTGGTCGCGGTGGTGGAGGGCAACAAGTGCCGCGACAGCTCGTGCACCTCTTGGATGGGGCGAAACTCGGCGCCCATCAGCGACACTTCTTCTTCAGCGTGCAACTCACCGGTGGCAATCATCTCGATCAGCTTGGCGAACGGCACGCCCAGTAGGATCTGGCCGTCCTTGCGGCGCACGCTGGACAGATTGAGCGACGGTGGCGGCAATTCGGTGTCCCCACCGTCGGTGTGGACGGCGGCCATCGACCCACTGCTGGCCGCGCGCACCGCGCGCATCCGCTGCACCGAGTCGCGGATTTGCCCTTCGATCTGGCGCGCCAGCTGGCGTGAATCGCGCGCCCAGCTGACCCACTCGGCCAGCGTTTTGACGAGCTCTTCCCGTGACGGGCGCTCGAACGGGACCAGCGCTTGCGCGAAAGCCGCGGCATTTTCGAAGCGCGCGTCTGGATCGCGCGCGAGCCCGCGCTCGCACAGCGCGAGCGTGCCCGGCGGCAGAGTGCCGGCCATGCGCCGCAGCGGCTCGATGTTCACGTCGCGGATGGCGAGTAGAACTGCAAGCTGCCCGCTGCCCGGAAAGATGCGCTCACCGATCAGCATCTCGCCGAATACGGCGGTCAGCGCGAACAGGTCCGCGCGGTGATCGAACGGTTCCCCGGCGACCTGCTCGGGCGCGAGGTAGCCGAACTTGCCCTTCAAACCGACGCTCGGCTGCGCGGGCTTCACGCGTTGCTCGAAGCGCGCGATGCCGAAGTCGCCGAGCTTCACGTGGCCGTCGAGCGACAGGTAGATGTTGGAGGGCGTGACGTCGCGGTGCACGATGTGGAGCGCGTTGCCGTCGCTGTCTTTGGCGGCGTGGACGGCCTCCAGCGCGTTCGCCACCTCGCGCGCGATGAACGCCGCCAATCCGGGCGGAAACCGTCGCTGCTCGGCGTCGGCGCGACGGAGCAGCCGGTACAGGTCGACGCCGTCCACGTACTCCATGGCCAGGTAAGATTCGTCGCCGACCATGCCGGCGCCGAACACGCTGACCACGTTGGGATGTGTGACGGCGCGGTGGAGCTCGGCTTCTCGCTCGAGCGCGTCGAAGTCACCGCCTTCGCGCGCCGCGCGCAAGAGCTTCTTGACGACCAGGCGCGGCGCCGGGTTCGAACCGAGCTTGGGCCGCGCGAGGAACACCTCCGCGCTACCGCCGACGGCGATGCGCCGTTCCAGGATGAACGGACCGAACGGCTGTGGGGCTCCGGCCCCGGTCTGGTCGGCTGCCAACCCTTTCATTAGAGCGCATTTCAGAACGATCAGTAACGATCGTTTTGGGGAGGGGGCCGGAAAGGCTCGCGCGAGGCTCACCGAGAGCGCGCTCGCGGCGCCGCGCGAGCTCGCAAGGCGTCACAGAAATGCCAAAACAGCCTCGATGCGAGACAGCTGTAGTAATAAAGGGCGCCGATGATCAACGCGCAGAAAACGCTGGGACGCACTGCCCGTGCGCTCTCGTTCGTGGCGGCTTTGCTCAGCGGCGGCTGCAAGTGCAGCCCGGAAGCGGCGAGCGTGCCGCCCAAGAGCCCGACCATCCGGCTGTACCTGGTGTCCTCGGCGGCCGGCGCGCTCGAGCCGTGCGGATGCGTTAAGGACATGCTCGGCGGGGTCGACCACCTGGCCGCGTTCGTGAAAAGTCAGAATGACGACGCGCGCGCGAGCTTGATGCTCGGCGCGGGGCCGCTGTTTTTCATGAACACCGAGCTCGTCGATGATCGGCGCACGCAAGAGTCGTGGAAGGCGGACGCACTGTCACGCGCGCTCGGCGTGGCCGGCCTGCGCGCCTGGGCGCCCGGCGCGAACGACTGGGCGGCGGGCAGCGACACGTTCGCGGCGCTCGCCGGCGTGGCCGGTGCGACGCCGCTCGCTGCGAATTTGAGCGGTCCGGCGAACACGCTACCGATCCGCACGTTCGACGTGGGCGGCTACAAGGTCGGGGTCGCGGGAGTGAGCGAGCCGTCGCTGCACGGCAAATTGCCGGCCGGCGTGACGTCACTCGGCGCCCGCGACGTGGACGCCGTGACCAGCGCGAAGGCTCAGCTCGACGCGGCCGGCGCGCGCGTGCGCGTACTGCTCGCCGCGATGCCGCGCGGCGACGCGCTGCGCCTCACCGACAAAGTGCCCGGTTTCCAGCTGCTGGTGATTGGAAAGCCGTTCGATCAGGGAGAAACGAACGATCTGCCGACGCCGCCCGAGCTCGTCGGCAAGACGCTGGTCGTGGAAGCGCCGAATCACTTGCAAGCGGTGGCGATCGTGGATTTTTTCGTGCGCGGGGACGGGTTCGATTTCGCCGACGGCTCGAACCTGGCGGGCGAGGCGGAGCGTGAAAGTCTCGGCGCGCGCATCCACGAGCTCGAGACACTTCTCGCTGCGGCCAAGCAGAGCGGCAAAGAGCAAGATCCGGACGTGCGCGCGCGCGCTCGGGATCTCGACAACCTGCGCGGCCAGCTGAAAGCCCTGGAAAAACCGCGCACGCCCGTGCAGAGCAGTTTTTTCCAGTACCGCCTGGTCGACGTGCGGGACAACCTCGGCTCGGAGCCGACGGCCCACGCGCTGATCGACGGCTACTACAAGCGCGTCAACGAGCACAATCGCGACGCGTTCAAGGACAAGCTGCCCGTGCCCGCTGCCGCGGGTGAGGCGAGCTACGCCGGCATCGAGGCGTGCACCAAGTGCCACACGAGCGAGCGGCGCTTTTGGGATTCCACGCAGCACGCGCACGCGTACGTCACCCTCTCGAGCCAGAATAAAGAGTTCAACCTCGACTGCGTCGGCTGCCACGTGACCGGCTACGACAAGCCAGGCGGCACCAATGTGACGCACGTGGAGAACCTGAAAGACGTGCAATGCGAGACGTGCCATGGCGCGGGCTCGAAGCACGTCGCGACCCCGCGCGAAGCCAAGCTCGGCTTCCCCGAGCAGTCCCTGTGCGCCGGCACCTGCCACCACCCGCCGCACGTCAAACCCAACTGGGACGTCACCGAAGCCTGGAAAAAAATCATCGGCACCGGCCACGGCCTTTAGAGATCAACGCGCTGGGTCCTTCTTATTTGGCGAGGCCGGCTAGGCAGTCGTAGGCGGCGTATTTGTAGGAGTCGGCGAGGGTCGGGTAGTTGAAGACCATCTCGATGAACAGGTCGACGGTCGCGCCGAGGTGAATCGCGGTTTGCCCCACGTGCACGAGCTCGGTCGCGCGCTCGCCGATCACGTGCACACCGATCAGCTTTCGCGTTTGTTTGTCGACGACGAGCTTGGTGATGCCTTCGAGATCGCCGGTAATTTTGCCGCGCGCGTTGTTGGCGTAGAGCGCGCGGCCGGCGACGTACGCGATCTTCTTTTCTTTGCAGGTCTCTTCCGTTTCGCCGTACGAGCTCACTTCCGGGATCGTGTAGATGCCGTAGGGCATCGTGTCGGCCACGGCCTGCTTGTAACCGAAGCCGAAGGCGTGGCAGACCGCGACGCGCCCTTGTTCCATCGATACGGACGCGAGCGCGGGGAAGCCGATCACGTCGCCCGCGGCCAGAATGTGCGGCACCTTCGTGCAAAAGTGTTTGTCGACCGGGATGTAGCCACGCGAGTCCGGCGCGAGGCCGACCTTGTCGAGCCCGATGTCGGTCGCCACGCCGGTGCGCCCGGCGGCGAACAAGAGTTGCTCGTTCTCGATCGGCGTGCCGTCGGCGAGCGTCGCGACTACGCCGGCAGCGGTACGCTTGACGCTCGTCCAGCGCTGGCCCTGCACCATGCGAATGCCGAGCCGCTGCATGGCCGCCTTCAGCCGCGCAATGATTTCGAAATCCAAGAACGGCAAGATCTCCGAGCGCGCGTCGACCAGCGTGATCGGTACGCCGAGCGCGGCGAACATGCAGGCGTATTCGCAGCCGATCACGCCGCCGCCCAGGATCGTCATCGAGTGCGGCATGTTGTGAATGGTGAGGATCTCGTCGCTGTCGTGGATCCAATCATCGGCAAAATCGATGTCCGGCGGGCGGTGCGGCTTCGAGCCCGTGCTGATCAAAATGAAATCGGCCCCCACGCGCAGCAGGTCGCCGCTCTGCTGCGTGATCGAGACGGTGTGCGCGTCGTCGATCCGGCCGTGTCCGTACAAGTATTTCACGCCGTGGCGCTCGAGGTTGTTGCGGAACGCGCGCGACTCCGCCGCGGCGATCGCGTTCTTGCGTGACATCAGCTTGGGCAAGGTCGCGTTGCGATCGAGCTCGACGGCCACGCCGTACAGATCGCGCGCGTGGTAGCCCGACAGGTAGAGCGCGGTTTCGCGCAGCGTCTTGCTCGGCAGGGTGCCGGTGTGCACGGCCGCGCCGCCCGGCTCCGGCTCGCACTCGACGATCGCCACCTTTTTTTTGAAGTACGCCGCTTGGGCCGCCGCTTTTTCACCGGCAGGCCCCGCGCCGATCACGACCAAATCGAAATGTTCTGACACGACGGCGAGCATAACAGGGCGCTCGGCTCCTCGGAAATCCGCGGGGACACGGCCGAATCGAGCCGTTTTGTCGAGGCTCGCAAAGCCGGCCGAGTACACTCGCGGGCGGAGGCGTCTAACAAATGGGCTCACAAGATGTGTTTCGGTCGAGTTCGGTCATGACGGCGGAGCTGTTCAGAATCGGCGCGACCTCGATCACGCTGTCGATGATCGTGACCGTGGTGGTCACCGTGCTCCTCAGCTACGCGGTCTCGCGCGGGCTGCGCGCGATGCTTCGCGGATTTTTGCGGCGCGGGGGCATGGCGGCGTCGGGCGGCGAATTCGGCGCGACCGAACGGCTCGTGCACTACGGCATCATGTTCACCGGCGTGGCGATCGCCGCGCGCAACGCGGGCATCCACCTCGACGCGCTGTTCACGGCCGGCGCCGTGTTCGCCGTGGGTTTCGGCTTCGCGATGCAGAACATCGCACAGAACTTCGTGTCCGGCGTGATCCTGTTGATCGAACGCACGATCAAGCCGGGCGACGTGATCGAAATCGGCGGCCAAATCGTGAAAGTGCAGCAGATGAGCATCCGCGCCACGATCGTGCGCACGCTCGACGAAGAAGACGTGATCGTGCCGAACTCTTCGCTCGTGCAAGCCAACGTCAAAAATTTCACGCTGGAAGACAACATCTTCCGCGTGCGCGTATCCGTCGGAGTCTCCTACCAGTCCGACCTCGCGCTCGTGCGCCGCTTACTCGAAGAAGCGGCGCGGGCCCATTCACTGCGCGAGCCCGGCAGAGAGGGTCGTGTCCTCTTGCTCTCGTTCGGGCCGTCAGCGCTCGAATACGAGGTCTCGGTTTGGATGCGCGATCCGTGGAACCACCGGATCTTGGGCTCCCGCCTGCGCGAAGCCATTTTTGCAGCGTTCAAGCAGAACAGCGTCGTCATCGCCTATCCGCAGATGGACGTGCATTTCGATCCGGCGGTGAACGAGAGCTTGCGTGGGATGAGGAGGGTGGGGGAGGCGGCTTGAGCGCGCGTAAGGTTATCGTCGAGGGGACGACGCAGACTTCAGGGCTGCGCAAGAAGCGTGCGAGCGTTACCTGACGTTGTGGGTCGCGTGGAGGTACGCGCGGCCTAGGAGACTAAGATCAGAAACCCGTGGCTACTCCGGGTGATCTCTGGGAGCCGGATGCACCTTGCCTGGGCGCCACGGGTAGCGCGTTGGGTGCCACGGGTGCGGGCGTGGCGGCTGGCAGATTGGGCGCGCTTGGGAAAGCGGCCGCTGGTATCGGGCTCGCGGCAGACGGTGCGGCCACAGCCGGCGGATCAGGTGGCGTCTCCTCGAGGAAAATCGGCTCTGGCGTAGGTGCAGCGGATGGCTGGCTCGTGGGCGAAGCATGAACGGCGCGAGTGGTGATGGACGCCGCTGCAGACAACTGCACCGGCGATGTAGCGATGGGTAAGGCCTCCACCGACACGACTCCGGGTTGATCCGCCGGTCTGAGCGGCGTGACCTCCGGGATCGGTGCAAGTCGTGCGGGCTCGAGCATGGGCGCCAGCGTGGGCGGTGGAATCGACGCCGCGCGCTGCGTCTCTCCATCGATGCGGGAAGAGCGAAACAGGACTCCGATCAAGACAGAGAGGACTACGGAGCCGATAGCAACAACGACGGCCCAAGCCCGCGGTGGTATCGGTCTACCCACGCGTCGTGTGCCCGGTGACGTGGTGCTCTGTTGGTCTTTGCGCAGAAGCGGGAGGGAGGTTTCGTCGCTCCAGGTCGGAGGAACCGAGTGTAGGACAGAAGAAGGGAGAGCTTGCGATGGGGTCGCGCCGACCGCGGTCTCTTGAGAGTCCTCGGACGGCACGGGAGCTGGCACGTCTTGCGACGACGTGGGATCCTGCGCGATCTCTGCCGAGGCGTCGACGGGGCCAATAGTTTCGTGGGCCCGTTCCGTGGAGCTTTCGGACGCGTCGAGTTTGATCAAAGCCTTCCGTACGGCGCGCCGCATCGACGTCGCGTCCTGCCAACGTGCCTCTTTGTCGAAGGCAAGCGCGCGATCCAGGATCTCGGAGATCGGTGTAGGTACATCTGGCGCTCGTGACGCGACGGGAGCCGCCGGTTTCGTTGCCGCAAAAATCAGGAGTTCGTTGCCGGTAGACGCCTCATGCACGTGGCTACCGGTAAGCAACGTGAACATCGTGGCCCCGACTGCCCACAAGTCGCTCCGTTCGTCGACGTTTTCCCAATGACCTAGTGCTTGCTCCGGCGGCATGAAAGCCGGGCTACCCATGGCGGCACCGGTTTGAGTTTGCAGGGCGGAGACGCCAAATTCACGCAGGCGCGCAATACCAAAATCCAGAACCTTGACGTCATGAGCGCGTGTCAGGAACAGGTTGTCCGGCTTCAAGTCTCGGTGAACGATCCCCTTTGCGTGAGCAGCGATCAGCGTGTCCAAAACTTGGTCCATACACGCGAGCACTTGTTCCGGGTGTAGCCGTCCGCCCTTCCGCTCTGCTCTAGCGCCAAGCGTTTCCCCCTCGAGCAGCTCCATCACGAGAAATGCGCAGCCGTCATCGCTCACGTCATCGTCGTCGACCGAGACGGCGCCGGGATGCCCTACTGAGTTTGCCACATAGCCCTCGCGTTGAAAGCGCTCGCGAACCGTGCGCAGCAGGGACAAGGATGGGTGCAACATCTTGATCGCGACGCGCTTGTTGTTTCGGTGCGTCGCGGCATAGACAGACGCCATCCCTCCAACACCGACGAGCCTCTCGATATGCCACTTGCCCTTCAGCGTCGTCCCGATCCGTCGCTCGGCTTCTTGCACAACGTCAGCAAACGCCGAGTCGATCATGGAACACCCACGCGGCAAGCTAGCAGCTGGGCGTGTCGCTCGCGACCGTGTTCGCGAGATCAGCCGGAAAAGCGACGTCGTTGTTCAGAAGCTGGCCACGACAAAGGCTAGAGCGACAAGCGTCGTGACCCCTCTGGCCCTGAGGCTCGTTCAAATCTCCGCGCCGCGCCTGAGCTCACCGCCAACCAATGCTCTCCAAATCACTCGCCGCGATGGCCCGCACGTTCGAGGCCAGGGCGAAGCTCTTCGGACCGGCGTGCACGACGTCGAGCCGTTCGAGGCGGAGGGTCTCGATGGCGCTGCGCATGGAAGCGGTAATGCGCGGGGTGTCCGTGCGTTTGATCTCGAAGGCGCGACGGCGTTCGCCTCGGACCAGCAGTAGGTCGAGCTCGGCGCCGGCGTGAGTCGCCCAAAAGAAGCGCTCGTCCGGGCGAGCGCCGAGCTTCTTGGTGATTTGCGCGATCAAAAAGCCCTCCCAGCTCGCGCCGAGCTTTGGATGCTGGAGTAGGGCTCGCGGGCTGTCGATGCCGAGCAGCGTGTGCAGGAGGCCGGTATCCGTGAGGTAGATCTTGGGCGATTTCACGACGCGCTTGCCGACGTTTTCCGACCAGGGTTTGAGTTGGTCGACGACGTAGGCGCCCGTCAGCAGATCGAGGTACGAGCGAATGGTCGTGTGCGAGGTGCCGAGCGAGCCCGCGAGCTCCGAGCCGTTCCAAAGTTGTCCGTGATAGTGAGCGAGCATCGTCCAAAAGCGCTCGAGGGTGCGCGGCGGGATCGAGACGCCGAGCCTGGGCAGATCGCGCTCGAGGAAGGTACGGATGAAGTCGCGGCGCCAGTCGACGCTTGCGGCCTCCGTACGCGCCAGATATGAGCGCGGGAAGCCACCCCGAGACCACAGGCGATCGAGCTTCTTGACGCCGACCTCGGCGAGATCGAAGCCGCCGAGCTCGTGAAACGCGATGCGCCCGGCCAAGGTTTCGGCCCCCTGCCGTAAGAGCTCTGGGCTGGCGCTGCCGAGTACCAGGAACCGCGCAGGTGTGCGAGCTCGATCGGCCAGCACGCGCAGCGTGGGGAACAGCTCCGGACGAAGCTGGATTTCGTCGAGCACCACCAGGCCACGCAGGGGCTCCAAGGCCAGCAGCGGGTTTTCGAGTTCGGTAACATGGCGCGAGTTCTCCAGGTCGAAGAAGTGAACGGGACCGCCGTGAAAGCGGCGCGCGACTTCGCGCGCAAGGGTGGTTTTGCCGACTTGGCGAGCGCCGAGCAGGGCTACTACCGGCGATTGTCGCAAAAGTCGGCTGATTCGCTCGACTTCTGCCGGACGCCGGAGGCTCACCATACCTTGAAATTTGCCAGTTTAACTTTCAATTTTCAAGGCAATTGTTCGGGCCCCTACCAGCTAATGCCCACGCGCCACCCCCAAAAATCGCCCCCAGCGATAGTTGGCCACGTGCACCAGCGCGAAGGCGACGTACGTGAGCGCGACCACCTGCCAGATTGCGACGTAGCTAGCGTGCGAGGCCGCGAGCACGAGTAGGCTGGCTGGGAGCTGCAAGCCGAGCACGACTGCGGCGTCGAGTAGGAACGCGCGCAGCGTATTGCCGGCGCCTTGCACGGCGGAACCGAGCACGACGCCGATGCCGAGGCCGACGTAGCTCAGTCCAACCCAGTGAAGGTAGCTGAGCGCGGGCGTGACCACGGCCGGATCGGAGTCGAACAGGGCAACTAGGGGCCGACCCCAGATGATGTAGCCTGCGGCGAGCGCGCCCATCATCAATGCGTTGTAGAGCGAGGCGTACCAACCGCTCAGCTTGGCGCGCGCGCGCTTGTTGGCGCCGAGGTTTTGGCCGACGAAGGTTTGCGCCGCGCCGCCCCAGCCGAGTCCGACGAACAGCGCCATCGTTTCCAGGCGAAAGACGATGCCGAGCGCGGTGGTCGCGCTTTGGTCTTGGGCGGTGGTGAAGGCGCGCGCGACGACCGAGTGCGTGAGCAGCATCGCCAACAGGCGCAGCACGAGCTGCGCGCTCGACGGCCAGCCGAGGTGCAGGATCTCGCGGATGAGCCGGCTCTCGACTTTGCGCACGGCTTTGGGAAATAGATCGAAGCGCGCGACCAAGATGGCGACTAGCGGCACGAGCACGATCGCGCGCGCGAGCAGCGTGGCCCAGGCGGCGCCCATCAAGCCGAGGCGAGGCGCGTGACACGCGCGCGCAATCGCCGGCGCCCAGGCGAACACGGGCGGCGCTCGTCCGGGTCCGTATACGAGGACCACCGCGAGCAAGAAATTGAGCAAATTCGAGAGCAAGAGCAGCGCGATCGGCGTCTTGCTGCTGCCCAGCGCACGCTGCACGCTGGTCAAGTGCAACAGAAAAAAGATCGTGAAGGAGCCGCCGAGCATGGCGCGCAGATACGGCACGGCGAGTTCGGCTACGCGGCCCTTGGCGCCGACGACGTCGTGGATCAGAAAGCCGGCGCCGAACGCGCCCGCGGCGCCGATCAGCGCGCTCAGCGCGGCGACGATCAACATGGACTGGAACGCCACGCGCTTCACGCCCTGGTCGTCCTTGGCGCCGGCGCGCCGGCTCAAGAGCGTCGCGCTGGCCACGCTGATGCCGTAGCTCACGATCGTGCCGAGCGCGGCGAGTTGGTCGCAAATGCCGATCGCGCCGAGGGCGGGCCCGGCGACGCCCGCATCCAGCTTTGAAATCACGTATGCGTCGACGAGATTGAAAGCGGTTTGAATGCCCATGCCGAACGAGAGCGGCAGTCCAAAACGCAGGACCTCGAGCCTAACCGGACCGGACAGAATGCGCGAACCGCCGTCCGCCATTTCAGGCTTCTGCCAGAAGCTCGGCGGCTCGTGCGACGGGCTCGCGCTCGAAGCATGAGGCCGAAATGCCGCGTGCGTCGCGCACGAGCGCGCTCTCTGCGACGAAGCGCTCGGTGACCGGGTCGTGGTAGCCGCTCGGCCGCGGTCCGTCGCTCGGGTAGTGGCGCCCGATGCGCGACATGAACAGCTCACGCACGTATTTCCCGACGATCGAAGCGAGGCTCACGAGTTTGTCGCTCGCGTCCGCGTCACGCACGAAATGGACCTCCCCGATGCCCGGAAAGCGATACGCGCTGCGCGGCTGACCTTGCTCGATAATGGCGTGCAAGCGCCCCGAGAGCGGGCCGAAGAACTTGGAATACTCGCCCATGCCGCCGACCTTGCCGCACACGGCCTGCACGTCGCTGCCCGCGCGGGCGCGCAGAGCGAGAATCAGCGCCTCCATCGCGTGCAGATCGGCGACGAAGCGATTCTTGCCGCGCGCCTTGAAGGTGTTGAGCTGACCCGTGCAAATGGCGCTCGTACGCACGGCGATCAGCTCGATTCCACGTTCGGCGAGGGCCGCGCGGTGGCCGCGGATGCGGGCCAGCAGCTCAGCGTCGGCTTGAAACGGGTCGTCGCGACTCTCGGTCCAACATTGGCCGTGCGTGCGTTTCGGGCAAGGCTTTTGCAACTCCGCGGACCCTTCGAGCGAGAGCTGCTCGAAGAGCGCGGCGGGGCTGGCCGCACGCTCGTCTGTCAGCACGCGCGCCCACGCCTCGCCGAGCGCGACGTCGGTGTGCGTCATCAAGCGCTTCGAATCGTCGAGATCCGCACGAATGGCGCGCGGCAACTTGCGCGACAGCGTGCGCGTGCCTCGCTCGTCCACTCGCGCGAGCACCGCGGTGACGATCATCGGCCCGAGCCGCGCGCCCAGGCCGTTCTCGTCAGCGCCGATTCGGAAAGCGAAGGTCACGGCAGCCGGAGGCTAGCATTTTTGCTTTGCGTCCTCAGCCCCCCGACACCGGCGGGATCAACGCGATCACCCGTACGCCGTCGAGCGAGTCGCCGGCGTCGGCGAAGGTCTCGTCGAGCGCGACACGCACCGACGCCATGCGCCCCGCGAGCTCCGGCCGCGCGCGCTGGATGTACGCCATGAACTCGCGCACCGTGCGCACCTCCGCCGGCAGCTCCCGCACCTCTTCAACGCAGGAAGTGAGGTCCCGAAGAGCCGCGAAGTACAGGATTGTGGCCAAGACCCAAAGCAGTTTTTCATGAGTTGTGATATGAGCAAGGCTTCGGAGGCTTTAGCGATGACGGAGCAGAAACCCGGCCTAGGTCGTGACGTGTACATTGCCCTTGCGGCAGTCGGCTGGGCCGACGGCAAGCTCGACCAAGAAGAGGCGGACGCCATCGTGCGCACCGCGTTGGAAGAGGGTCTCGAGCTCGAAGCCATCGCCGAGATCGAAGAAGCAACCAAGAACCCCGTCGACATCGGCGTGATCGATCGCAAAAACCTGTCCAAGGAGGATCGGCTGTTCGTATACGGCGTTGCCTCCTGGATCACGCGCCTCGACGGCATCGTCACGGAGAGCGAGCAAGCCGCCCTCAAGCAACTGGGCGACGCGCTCAAGGTCCCCGACAAGCCGCGCCAAATCGTCGACGGCATCGCGCAAGACGTCGCCAACCAATCCGACGATCGTCCGGCGCGCTACGACCTCGTCGCGCTCCGTCGCATCATCGGCGAACGTCTCTCGTCCGCCGCGGCCCGCAAAGAAGGCTGAGGGTTTCTGTAGGGGCTGCCTCACGGCAGCTCGCGTGCACAGAGTCTTGTAGCGGTGCCGGGCCGCGCTGCGCGGGTCACGCGCAGACTCAAAGCTCGGTGAGTTCCGGCCAATGGAGAGCGTGACCGAGCGCTCGCTTCACGTGGACTTGCCTATTTGCGGCCAGCTTGCCAGCCCGAGCATGCAAGCTCTCGAGCGGAATGGTGCGCAGGGAGTCGAGGTTCGCCACGCAGCGCCGCGCCAAGCCCTCCTTGCGTCCGAGTGTCACTTCTTGCGGAATATGTCGGACGGTGGTGGTGACCTCCACCGCGAGCGCGCGCGTCAGATACGAGAAGGCCGAGGTTCTACTGAGCAGCAGAACCGGTCGGCGCCCTACGGGCTCAGGGAGTGATACCCACCAAATCTCGAATTGAGCGGGCCGAGCTGGCTCACGCTGCGCGCTTCCGCTCATGGCTCCGCTTGGTGCGCTTACTGGCCGTTCGCTTGAGCAAATTCGCGCTGTCCCAACCGGCCAAATCAGCCGTGGTCGAAGCGCGTGCCAGCGGAGTTCGGGCGTACGCGCGCCCAGTCGCGCGATCGAGCGCGATGTCGATCGCCACGCGAATGGCGCGTCGTACGAACTCGGCGCGGACTCGTTCTCTCGCTGGCGCGACTCGTTCGAGATCGCGCGAAAGGCGGTCGTCGAGCTCGATCAAGATCTGCTTCATATAGAGAAGTATATACTCCGGCACACCACTCGAGCAAGCGTCAAGGAAGCGCCGGGCACGGGCTTTTGCCCTTTGAGCGCTAGCCACATCTCAACCTCAACTTCTTGGGGTGCCGGTGGCGCTTCGACATACCCGAAGGGGTGGGCGAATGCCCCCGCAACGCCCCAGGCTGGGAGCAGCCGATCACGGCGTGGAACTGCGGTCACGACCCCAACGAGAACCGGCGTGCCCGGCGCGTGCGCCTCGACAAATCGCGAAGGTCGCCAGGGTTTTCGCTGAGAATTTCACAAGAAAATGCAGTCGAGCCACCGTTGAGAATTGCACCGTCCGGAGCAGACGCACCACCTTGGACGAGGACTCGGCGGAATCTCGGCGGCGCGCAGAAAGAGCCCGGATTTTTCGCGCGGTCACCTTGCGCGCATGAATGGCCACGCAGATCAGCGCACCATTTTTTAGGGCCAGGCTCGACGAGCCGCGCCGCGACAATGCTGCCCCACCCCCACCGAAAATCCGTACTGCTCGAGCCTTCGGGAGCGAGCTCGGAGGTAACCCATGCGCGTGATGTCTATGGCTGGCGTGCTGCTCGTTCTTTCCCTGCCCCTGTTGGGGTGTAACAAGGACCGCGACAGCGGTGCTGCGAGCCCGAACGTCGCGGCTGCGCCGTTGAGCGCGCCATCTTCGGGCGGCGCGATCGGTGACACGAGCCCTGTCGCGGGAGCCGACAAGGGAGCCATGAGCTTCTTCGTCAGCAGCCAGACCAACCCGAACGCCGATCTCGGAGGCTTGAGCGGGGCAGATGCGCGATGTCAGAGGCTCGCCAGCGCGGTCGGCGCGGGCAGCTCGACCTGGCACGCTTATCTGAGCGTCGCGCACGACGTTGCCAGCGGGAACAAGCCCGTCAACGCCCGCGACCGCATCGGGCAGGGGCCCTGGTACAACCAAAAAGGTGTGCTCGTCGCCCAGGATTTGAAGGCGCTTCACGCGCGCACGGGCGATCCGGAGGTCTTTCTCGACGAGCGAGGACGGAAGATCAACGGACAATGGGCCGGCTCACCGGCACCGCTCGAGCACGACGTGCTGACGGGTTCGGATGCGAACGGCAACGTGATGGCGGACATGACGTGCGGGGATTGGACGGGCAGCAGCGCGAACAGCGCGGCTCAAGTCGGGCACAGCGACGGGCTCGGCCCGAACAAGAACGGGAGCCCGCCGTACTCGTCCTGGAACTCGGCGCACGCGAACCAGAGCTGCGCGGACACCGCGCCCCGCGGTGGGGCCGGACGCATCTATTGCTTCGCGGTCAAGTAACGTCGCATGGCGCGCGCGACGAGCTACGCCTGGAGCTCGGTCTTCGCCACCGGATAACCGTCCGGGCGGCGCACGGCATAGGACAGCGCGAGGATCTCGACCAGCACGATGCGATAGACGGCGTGCACGTCGTCCACGTCGATTTCCTCGGCGTGCGCGTCGAGCGTCGCGTCGATGTGTTCGTGGATGTAAGACAGAATATGCGGCTGCTCCATGGCGACCACGTCGTCGCTGTCGAGCGCCTCGGCCGGGTCGGCGCGGCGCAGCTCTTCGTCCAGCGTGAGCAGCTCGTCGGTGGCCTGCAGCTCTTCTTCCTTCACTTCATCCAGGTAGGAGCCGTGCGCGCGTTCGAACGCGAGCCACACCGTCAAGGCCAAAAAATAGCCCAGCGCGAGCGCGGTTTCGTCGAGCGGTTTGCCGAGGGCCTCCGCCACATGGGCGGCCAGGGCAGGCTGCGCGCGCTCGAAGCGCTCGAACGACTCGTCGAGCTGCGAGCGGGCTTCTTCGTCGTCGTCCGCCAGGTTTTCGCGGACGGCTTCGAGCGAGTGGGACGCGACCGTCGCGTATGGCGGGACAGGACGAATGGCCGAACGACGAACCCACACGATACGAGAGATGTAGCATGGCGCGCCCTGCCTGTGAAAAGCTCGAATTTCAAAAAACAAACCAGGCTTACGATCATCCCGTGCACGAGCCCGAACAATCCGTCGAGAAGGCGCGAACTTTCACCAGCAATGACGAGGGTGTGAAGCGACGCCTTGTGCGCAAAATCGCGCTCGTTCTGCCGCTCGTCGTTCTATTCGCGATCGTGCTCGCCGCGGGCGTGGAACTGGCGCGCTGCGCCGGACGTGTTCTACCTGGAGTGCATGTGGGTATGGTCGATTTGTCGCGGCTCGGCCCGGAGCAAGCACGCGACAAGATCCTGGAATTTGCCCAGAGTACGTCGTCGCGCGCGCTCACGCTCGAAGTCGGCAGCGCGCGCGCTGCCGTGAGCGCGCAAGAAGTCGGATTTGCGATCGATGCACCGGCGAGCGTGACGCGCGCGCTCAGCTGCGGTCGCGAAGGCGCGACCGTGACGAACTGGCTCGGCGTCATGCGACGTTGGTTTCGACCTGCGGTCGTTCCGTTCGTGGCGCATTTGGATCCCGAGCGAGTCGCCGAGCGGATGCGCGACTTGTCGCAGACGCTGATCGCCGATCCACCGTTCGCTGGTGGACTGCGCGTGGCGGACGCTCAGATCGAAGCCGAGTATCCGCGCGCCGGCCACGTGCTCGAGCAGAGCGGGCTCGCAGCCGCGTTGCGCGACGCCTGGCTCGGCGGTGTGAAGGAAGTGACGCTGGCGACGCGCGTGGAAACACCGCGCGTCCAGCGCGCGGAAGTCGATCGCATCGTGCGCTTGGCCCGGCAGCTCGCGAACGGCGCGCTCGAGCTCACGGCCGCCGACAGCGACGCGCACATTACCCTGAATTCCGCGGAAATAGCCGCGATCCTGAGAGCTCGCGCCGCTTCGGAGGACCAGCTCTCCGTTGTCTGCGACCCGGACGCGCTCGACAAATTGATCGCGCCGCACAAGGCGGCGATCGAACGCGCCGCACAGGACGCGCGCTTCCAGATCGACGACCAGGATCACGTGCATGTCGTGCCCGGACATGCGGCCGCTGTACTGGACGCGGCGCGCGTGGCGGAATCCGTGTGCAGCGCGGCGGCGAGCAGCGAGCGGCGCGCCGTGCTGCCCGTGACCGTCGGCGCGGAGCCGGCGCTCAGCACGGAGGCCGCCCTCGCGCTCGGCATCCGCGGACTCGTGAGCTCGTTTTCGACGCATCACGTTTGCTGTCAACCGCGCGTGCAGAACATTCATCACATCGCCGACTTGCTCACGGGCACCTTGGTACGCCCCGGCGAGACGTTCTCGATCAATCAGAAGCTCGGCCCGCGCTCGGTCAAGGGCGGCTTCGTGCCCGCGCCGAGCATCGAAGACGGCGACATGGTCGACACCATTGGCGGCGGTGTGAGCCAGTTCGCGACCACGATTTTCAATGCGCTATTTTACGGCGGCTACGACATCATCGAGCGTCAGCCGCACACGTATTGGTTCACGCGCTACCCGATGGGCTACGACGCCACGCTCTCCTACCCGCATCCCGACATCGTGTTCAAGAACGACAGCGACGCGGGCGTTTTGATTCAAACCGCGTACACGGACACGACGATCACCGTGAAGCTCTACGGCGACAACGGCGGGCGCAAGGTGCGCGCGCAGATCTCGGAGCGGCAAAATATCGTGCAACCACCGCTCGAATACATTCCGAATCGTAGCCTGGACGCCGATCGCGAGAAGACGCGCGAGGGCGGCATGATCGGCTGGTCGGTGATCACCAAGCGCATCATCACGTTTCCGAACGGGCAGAGCAAAGAAGAGAAACGCAAGGTGACGTACAAGCCGCGCGCGCGCCGCGTGGAAGTGCACCCGTGCCGGATCCCTGCTGGCGAACCCGGTCACACCGGTGAGCGCTGCCCCGTGCCGGAGGCGACGGAGGCAGAGGGCAGCAGCGAGCCCGCCGCTCAATGAGCGAAGGAGCCCACGCGAGCGCGAAAGGCCGTGCCCGGCCCGCGCAGCGTGGGCGCGCTGTCCGCGGCTGACACGAACGCGCTCTGTCCGCGCGCGAGTGACAACGAGTGCGGACCGCTCTCGACCGCGCAGGACCCGCTCGTGCACAGGAGGATCTCGGGGCCGACGTGCTCGTCGAGCGCGTACGGTTCCGCGCTGAGTTCGATGCGCGACAGCTCGAACTCCGGCGCCGGCGTCTCATACGCCCGCGCCGCGCCGCGGGCGCTGCCCGTCAGGACCGGCACGGGACCGTCTGCGAAATCGAGCACCTTGAGCAACTCCGGGACGTCGACGTGCTTGGGCGTGAGACCGCCGCGCAGTACGTTGTCGGAGTTGGCCATGATCTCGATCCCGGTCCCAGCGAGGTAAGCGTGCAGGTTGCCGGCCGGCAAGTAGATGGCTTGACCCGGCGTGAGCTCGACCAGATTGAGCAAGAGCGCGCTCGTTACGCCGACATCGCCCGGATAGAGCGCCGCGAGGCGCAGTGTCCAGCCGAGCTCGGCCTCGTACTTCGAGGATCGGCCGAGCGCGGCGCGCGCGCGCTCCACGGTTTCCTGGCTGAGCGTGCTACGGCGCGCGGGATCGGCCGTCATCAGCTGCGAAAAGACGGCTCGGAGCCCGCTCGGATTGGGTTCGGCCGCGAGTGGCCGCAGGGCTTGCTCGAGCAGCGGGCTCTCGAGCGCGCCGAACAGCTCGAGCGTCTCGCGCGCCGCGCGAAAGCCGCAGAGCGCGTGGAACGGCGTGAGCGCGCAGAGCAGCTCCGGCTTGTGGTTGTCGTCCTTGTAATTGCGCTGCGCCGCGCCGAGCGGAATGCCGGCGGCCTGCTCGGCCGCAAAACCGGCGCGCGCCTGGGCGAGGCTCGGATGAGCTTGCAGCGAGAGCGGTGTTTCGGCCGCGAGCACCTTGAGCAAGAACGGCAAGTGCGGCCCGAAGCGCTGTGTCACCGCTGCGCTCAACAGTTCATTTGGCCGCTCTTCGATCAACTTGAGCAGCGATTGTTTGCTCGGCAGGGCATGCGAGGGCGCACTCGGATGCGCGCCGAGCCAGAGCTCGGCTTCTGGCTCGGGTGTCGGCGCGCGGCGACCTTGCAGCTCCGCAATTGCGCGATGCGAACCCCACGCATAGGGCTGAATCGAATTTTCCAGGGAGAACATGCTCAGGGGACGGCCAGCTGCCGCGGAAAGATCAGCACGAACGAATTCGGGTTCGGATTGTAGAGCAAGGTGTCCGAGCTTGGCTCCGCTGATTGGTACGCGGCATACCATGGTAGGGCCCGCCAGGTTTCGGTGTCCTTGATGAACTCGGGCACGATCAAATCGAGCTCCACGTAGCGTGAGCCCGTGAGGGCGGCGAGCCGAGGCCCGAATGACCACGCTTCTTGGCCGGGGCGAGGGACGAGATCGTTGTGCAGCGCGCCGCCGTACGAAAGCACGATTTGCTCCTGGTTCTCCGGTTTGTCGAGCAGCGCCGCGAGCTCGCGTTCGGTCACGTCGGCGACCATTTGCAGCATGCGCGCGATGTCCGTCTCACCGGCGTTGGCGATGGACTCGAACTCCTCACAGGTCGGCGTGAGCGCTTGCGGCTCGATGCCCATGCGCTTGGCGACCTTACCGAGCACGACGAACTGATTCTGATCTTGCGGCGCCTGATGTTCGGTGATCGGAGCTTGCTTCTCAGCGGTCTTTTTTTCGGCGTTGCCGCACTTGCCGTTGGCGATCACGAGCTCGATCACCATGTCCTTGACCTTGCCGGCGAGGTGCGGCAGAAGCTGCTCGGCAAAACGCCGCGTGCTCGAGGGGACGCGCGGCGCGTCGTCCTGTGCGTGCGTCTCACCGACGGCGAGCACTCTCGGGTGCAGCGCGAGCACGTGCTCGAATGCCGCGCCCGCGGACGCAAATGACAAACAGCCGAGGGCGCCGCACGGCGTTGCCACGCTGGCGGGCCGTGGGGGAACGGAGTTCCCTGCGGTTGCGCTGCTCGTTCCCGAGGCAGCTGCGCTCGGAGCGCGCGTGCCCATGGCCGCGGTGACTGAGCTTGCCGGCGTTGCGGGCGGCGGCCGCGAACAGCCAGCCGCGCACAGGAACGCTACGAACCTAAACGACGAGCGCACGCTCGATCATGGGCTCATGATGCCTTTCTGCGCAAGGCCAACCCAACCTAGAGTGACGCACGCGTCGCGAGCACGCGCAGTTCACCGGGCGTGAGCCAGCCTTCGACCCCGCCCCATTCCACTCGATCCAGATTGGGTCTCCGCTCGAGGACGTACACGGAGGCGCCCTCCGGGACGCTCACGGCGTCGCTGCCGCGGCCTTTGGCGAGCGGCTTACCCGCTTCATCGAGTAAGCGCCCTTCTTCCACGATCACGACGGCGGGCTCGGAGCTCAGGCGAAAGTGCCGGGCGCCCGCGGTGAGCGCGGCGCAGGTGGCGAGCAAGGCCGCGCCGACGCCGATCGCGACACCGCCGACCACGCCGCTGTTGGTTGCCTTCAAGAAGCGCCGCGTGAAGAGACCGGCCGCGAGCAAGAGCGAGCCGAGCGCCGCAAAGCCCGCCCAGGTATTTTCGTCGAGTAACGAGCACGCGGCGCGCGCGAGCGACGGCCGCGCCATCACGGGCGCAACGCCCTCGCGCACGTGGCGGCGCGAGATCTCGGCTCGAATCTTGTCGAGTCCGAGCTCGGCCTCGCGATCGTCGGGCCGGAGCTCGAGCACTTCCGCGAGCGCTGCGGCGGCGCGCCCCAGATCGCCGGGCCGGGCCTGCGCGCCGCGCGCGCGTTCGACGTACGCCGCCGCGCGATCGAAGCTGGCGTCCGGGTGCACGAAGCCGCGATCTGCCAAAAGTTCGAAGCGATCGATCGCTTCGGTGGTGGCGCCGTGCTCGAGCGCGGCCACGGCTTGCTCGAAGAGCCCGCGTGAATCCTGCGAGACCTGGGCGGCCAGGGTGAGGGCGATGCCCAGCGCGGCGCTCAGCACGGCCAGCTGCATAAAACACCGCACTCTCGCTCCTACTCCGGCGGCGCGACCTTGGCGCCGCGCAGATCGGCAATCAACCTTCGGGATCGTGTGACGAGCTCTTCGGCCTGTACTCCGCTTGGCGCACCGATGAAGCGCAGCGCGTCGCAATCCTCGAGCAGGCGACTCGCGTCGCGCGCGAGATCTTCGGGTAAGCCGCGTCGCGCGAGCGTTGTTCCGAGCTCGCTCTTCAGGACGGCCCGCGCTTTCAAGCCGAGCTTGAGCTCGATCGCGCCAAACAGCGCGCGCTCGAGCGCGGCCACGATGTCGGCCGCGTCCTTGCTCGCCGCGCCTTCAGCCTCAGCGAGCGAAAGTTCGATCTGCGCAGACAGCGACTGCCCGCGGGCGCGCAGTCGTTCGCGCAGCGTGCCGAGCAGCGACAGACCGCCGCCGCTCAAGATGACGCCGAGCGGCGCACCCAACAAAAATAACCAGAAGCCCTTGCGGTCGCCGAGGGGCTTCTGCGCGCTGGCGTCGGCGCCGAGTACCTTGCGCAGACGGAGCACGGAGGCCAGTCGGTCGACGGGTTCGTCCGCCGGATGTTTCGAGAGGTTCGGATTCGGCGTGACGGTGATGGTGCCGAGCGCCGCGCGCGCGATCTGGTAGACATGCCGCTTGGGATCGTAAAACGGCAAGGTGAGCTCGCCGAGGTCGATCGAGCCGGGCTGGTTGATGCGCACCACGTACGTGAACACGCGCGAGCCCTGCACGATGCTCTCCTTGGCCTCGACGTGCTCGTTGACGGACGGTTCGAGCCATTCGACGCCTGTCTTCTCCGGCGTGATGAGCTTGAATGGCACGTTGCCGATGCCCGACAAGGTGGCGACGACCGACACCGCGTCGCCCGCCAGGACTTGCCTGGGATCGACGGCCGCGTTGAGTGTGTAGTCCCCGACGTCTCCGAGCTTGTACCCGGGCGGTCTGCCCTGCAGCGGCGGCTCACTCACGATGACTTCCGCGAGATTGCTCTCGCGCACGAGTCCTTGCGTGGTCTTGTTCGGGTAGCCATCGCCGGCGAAGCCCATCTTCATGGCGCCCGCTTGCAGCGTGCCCGCGTGCAGCGGAAAGAGCGCGAGTTCTCGGATTTTTGCGCCGAGGAAACGCGTGCCGGCGATGTTGAGCGGATGAAAGCGCCCACCGTCAGGATCCTCCACGTTGTACGAGAGAAAATCCGCGTGCATCGGCTCGGTGCTGCTCGCCGGCTTGAACAGTCCGCGCGAGCCATAGGCGTAGATGCGCAGCGAGAGCTGCTCGCCGACGACCGCGCGCTTGGGTGTCAGAGTCGCGTGCAAGAACGCCAGCGGGTCGGGCGCTTGCTGAACGCGCATGTCCTCCGGCGAGGTGTCGACCTCCGGCGCGGCCTGTTGGTCCTGCGGCTCTTGAAAGAAGCCCGGCGGTAGGAGGCCACCGCCGCCGAATTGGTTCATGAACGTGAACGGATCGAAGGGACTTGGTCCACCGGTTCCGGCGGGTCCGCCCGTTCCCGCCGGTACCACCTCTACCAGTTGCGCGTCACCTTGCACGCGCGTGCCGGAGATGGTCATCACGGGGGGACCGACCTTGAATTTGCCGGGGCTCGACGCGGTCACTTGCCAGGTGAAGCTCAGTCCCTGGTTCATGGTGCCGGACGTGAGATCCATGGTGGTCTCGGAGCTGTGGCTCGGGCTCGAGGCGTGCATGCTGGCGGGCAGCGTGAGCTTCGCGTCGGTCACGGTGGCGCGGCCGCCGTTCGACATCGCGGTAAACTTCACCAAAAATGTCTGGCCCACTTCCACGCGGCGCGCGTTCACGACCGTGTGCGAGCTGTATTGGGCCTGCGCCTGAATCGTCATCAAGACGGCGCTTGCCGCGACGAGGGCGCCGAGACGATAGCGAGCGATGCTCATTTGTCCTCCATCGTCGGGCGATGATGAGCGTGGTTCTTGGCGGCGTGCTCTTGCAGCGTGGGCGCTTGTTCCAACTGATCGAGGATGCGGTCGTCTTGGTTGGTTTGGGGCTTCGGGGGTTCCGGCTTCGGGCCGGCGTCGGCTTGATCTTGCGGCTGGGGCTTGGGCGCGCCGCTGTCTTGGCCGGCGTCCTGTCCGCCGGCGTCGGGCTGCTTGTTTTGGTCGTCCTGATCCTTCTTTTGACCGCCGTCAGGGTTCGGCTGACTGCCGCCGTCGCCCGAGCCGCCGTCGGGCGAGCCGCCGTCTTGTGGGCCCGCGTCGGGCTTGCCGGCATCGCGATGCTTGTCTTCGATTCGCCGTAGCGCGATGGCCCGATTGTACGCCGCGTCGCTGCCGATGCTGTCGCCCGCGTCCGGAGGCAAACCCGGGATCAGATGCAACACGGCGTCGTAGCTCTTGACGGCGGCCTCGTAGTCTCGTCGTAAAAATTCGAGGTTGCCCTCCAGGTAGAATGCGCGCGCGCGCAGATCCGCCGGTTGTACGGCATCGCCGGACACGACCTTGACGATGCGCAACGCGCAGTCGACCTCCTGGCTGCGCCGGCCGAGCTCGGCGTCCTCTTGCGGCGTGCTGCCCGCGTCGCCGAGCGGTTCCTCTTCTCCAAAGCGATGACCGAAGCGCTCCGCGAGCTGAAACAGCCCGAGTCCTAGATCGAAGCTGGCGTTCGGCTTGGAGTGCACCGGGTCGGGCGTGCCGATGTCGCCGTTTTCGCATTTGCCGGTCGACAAATAGGACTCGAGCAGCTCGACCGCGGAACCCGCGTCGCCGCCGTCGATCGCGTGGATCGCTTCGTCGACAGCCGGCGCGTTGCGCTCGAACAGCGAGTCCGCCTTGGAACAAGCCGAGACGAGCAGGGGCGCCGCGCAGAAGGCTAGGAGCGCACTCGCCGTCAGCGCGGCGGCGCGTGGACGCGGTTTGCCGACGCGGCGCTTCTTGATACGGCGCGGCGCGGGCGGCGCGCTCGGCTTGCCGCGTTTGTGGGCTTCGTTCACGAAGGTCTCGAGCAGCACGAGCAGGAGCGCGAGCGCGAGCGGATAGGCGTAGACGTCCGCGTATACCGTCTCCACCTTTTCCGAGAGCTCTTCGGTCACCATGCGCCCGAGCCGCCGTGAGATCTCGTTGATGCCCGTCTCACCACGCTCGCTGCGCACGACCACGCCACCGGTGGTGCTGGCGATTTTCGTGAGCTGCTCTTCTCCCTCGGCGGAGAGCGAGGTCATCACCGGCTTGCCTTGCTCGTCCATGCGCATGCCGTGCGCGATGCCGTTTTCATCGATGTCCGGAATCGGTTCGGGCGTGCGTCCGCCGATCTGCACGACGTCGATGGTGATGTCGCTTTGCTTGGCGGATTCGGCGACCACCAGCGGATCGCCCTCGAGATCCTCGCCGTCGGTGACGAGCAGCATCACGCGCTTGTGTTTTTGCGACGTCGGATCGCGGTCCAACAGCTCGCGCCCCTCTTCCAGCGCGCGGGCGATCGCGGTGCCGCCGACGGGCATGTCGTTCGGCGTCATTTGCCGCAAAAATTGCGAGATCGCGGCGCCGTCGCTGGTGAGCGGGAAGGAAATCGACTGGCCCGCGAAGGCGACCGCGCCAAAGCGCGCGCCCGGTAGGGACTGAATCAGGCGGCCGACTTCGGCCTTGGCGCGCAGCGTGCGCGATGGAGCGATGTCCTTCGCGTACATGCTCTTCGAGTAGTCGAGCACGATCACCACGTCCAAGTTGGTGGCGGGGATCAGGCGAGTGCCGCGACCGTATTGCGGTTGCGCGAGCGCGACGAACGCGAGCGCGACGGCCAGCACCGTGAGCACGCCTTTCAGCGCGCGACGTCCGCTCGGGTTGAAAGTGACCAGCTCACGCACGAGCCCCTCGTCGCCGAAACGACGCAGCCGACGCGTCGCCAAAATGCCGCCGGCCACGAGCACGCAAGCCACGAGCGCCGCGAGCGCGGTGCCGAAGAGCCAGAGCGGGACGGCGAATTTCATGGAAACCTCCTGAGCACGAGCGCGCGCAATGCCGCGTCGCAGGCGAGCAAGAGGACGCCGGGCAGGAGCAGGAACGCGAACATGTCTTCGAAGCTGGCGATGTTGGCGTCGAACTTCGTCTTCTCGAGTTTGTCGAGCACGTCGTGGAAGCTCGCTTGCAGGCCCTTGGCGTCGGTTGCGACGTACATGCTGCCGCCGGTGTTGGTCGCGAGCTCCTTCAAGAGCTTGGGATTGACGGGGAAGTTTTGCACGACGTAGTGCGGCTGTCCGAACATGTCGAAGCCGTCTTGCACCTCGGCCGCGTCACCCTGGCCGATCTGAATCGTGTATAGGCGCGCGCCGACCGAGTTGGCTAAATGTGCCGAGTATTCCGGGGCAATTTTACCGGTATTGGAGTCGCCGTCCGTGAGCAGGATGATGGCCTTGCTGCGCGCGTGGCTGCGCCGGAGGCGCGCTGCCGCGACGCCGACCGCGTCGCCGATTGCCGTCCCGTTCGACTCGAGCATCTTCATGTCCATCTGCGCGACCATCATGTCGAGCAGGTGGTAGTCGAGCGTCGGCGGCGAGAGTACGTAGGCGCTCGAGCCGAATACGACCACACCGATGCGGTCGGTCTTGCGGCGCGCGATGAAGTCACGGATCACGGCTTTGGCGGCGTCGATGCGCGTGGGGCGCACACCGCGTGGTTTCGCCGGCACGTAGGTCTGCAGATCGGCCGGCAAATTGTCGAGAGCGGCTTGCATCGAGCCCGACATGTCGAGCACCACGATGATGTCGATGCCCTCCTCATTGGCCGATTGCGGGCGGAGCGTGTTCACCGGGCGGGCGAGCGCGAGCACGCTGAGCGCGAAGCCGACCGTGCGGAGAACCCCGGGCAGATCGCGGAGCCAGACGCGCACGCCGGTCGGGCCCACGGAAAGTGGCATGAGCGTGCCGAGCTTGAGGCGCGGCATGCGTCGATCCTCGCCCAGCGTTGCGCGATAAAAGACCAGCGGAAGCGGCAGGAGCCCCAGCAAAAACCAGGGACTTTGCCAGTGGGCGTGCAGGATCTCGTCGCCACGCGCCAGCATCGGATAGGCAAAGCCGACCAAGATGGCGGTCAGCGAAAACGCGACGAGCAAGATGCCGCGCAGCGCGCGGCGGAACTTCGCGCTCGAGAGAGGAGAATTCGCGCGCACGGGCGGCTTGGGTGCAGCGCGCGCTGGGGCAGGCTCGAAGTCGAGCGGCTCGTTCGGGGTGATGAGCGGAGTGCTCACGGCGCGTCTCCAGGAGGTGGCTCGGGCGCGTCAGGGGCGGCTTCGACAGGCTCCGCGGCGAGCGTCGCGGCGAGCGGCTCCGTGGGTATCGTGCGCGTCACGATCTCGTCCGCGCGCTCGAGCAGATCCAGGCATTCGCTTTCACTCGGCGTCAGCTGCGCAAACTTGACGAGATCCGCGTCGCGCAAGAACGTCTCGATCGGACCGAGCTCCGCGATGTACGGCGAGACTTCGCGCAGGTACGAGATCGCCTCACGCGTCGTGCTCTCGAGGCCGTCGAAGCCGTAGCGATCGCCCAGGTAGCGGCGAATCACGTCCGAGACTCGGTCGAAATGCTCGGAAAAACGGCCTTCTCGCGTCAAGCCGGCGTGACGCACGTCGTATAGCGCTTCGCGCGCGACTTCCCAGGGCGGGCGCGGTGGCGGCGGCGGCGGCAGCTTCTTCGGGCGCTTGAGCCACAAGCCGATCAGCCAGGCCGCCAGCGCACCGATCGCGAGCGCGAGCGAGCCGATCGAAACGACTTGCTTGGCGAGCGTCCAGATCTCGCGCTGACGACGACCGGTGGGATTGCGCTTGGGTTTGGCGTTGGGCGTATTCGCGATCGGATCTTCGACCGTGACTTCGTGCGGCTGCGTGCACAGAGTCAAGACCTCGCCGCTCGCGCGCGAGAGCGCGATCGGCAAGGGCGGCAGCGTGAGCAGCTGTCGTCCGGGTTTGGGCGGCAAGGGCACGACCGAAATCTGCACCGTGGTTTCCGCGACGTCGCCGTGCTCGACGCGCGTGATTTTGGGTCCCGCGAGGCCCGCGGGGTCGGGCAAGATGAACTCGGCGCGCTCGAGCGCTTTGAGCTCAGGGCTGTCGGTGATGACCTTGACGCCCATCGGGAGCACCGACTCGCCCTTGCCGTGATTGAGCACGACTTCGAGCGTGAGCGCGTGGCCGCTCACGCCGCGCGTGGGCAGCTGCTCGTGCATTTTGGGCCGCGCTTTGCCTTCGGGAATGCGCTCGATGCAGCTGTCGCTGACTGCGGGCGCGCTCGGGGCGCTGCCCGACGTGACGGGAGCCGCGGCGCTGGTGGCCGGCGTGGGAGCCGTCGCCGGCGCGCTGGCTAGCGCAGCAGACGCAGGTGGCAGCGGCGTGGTAGAGGCGCGCGCCGCGGGCGCTCGGGCGGTAGGCGCGCGCGGGGGAGTTTGCGCGACGGCGACGCTCGCGCCGAGTGCAAGCGCGAAGAGCGCGAGCGCGCTGGCGCGTACCGCTCTCATCGGTACGCTCTCCGCGCGCGCCGCGCGAACAGATCGCGCAGCGGCTTGATGTACGGCTTGTCGGTGCGCACGATGCAGTGATCGAGGCCGAGCTTGACGAACAACTTGATCTGCTCGGCGCGCTGCGCGCGCATGCGCTTGCCGTAGTGGGCGCGCACGGCTGGGCTCGAGGTGTCGACGATCACGCTCTCGCCGGTCTCGAGATCCTCGAAGCTCGACAGGCCGACGTCCGGCAGTTCGTCGTCGCGCGGGTCGACCAGCATGACCGGGATCACGTCGTGGCGCGCCGCGGCGAGCGAGAGCGCGCGGTCGTAGTCGGTCGTGAAAAAATCGCTCAGCACGAAGGCGACGCTGCGCCGCCGCGACACGGAATACAGCGTTTCGAGCGCGACCTTGAGATCGGTGCCGGTGTGCTCGGGCGTGCGACCGAGGATCTCGCGCACCACGCGCATCACGTGCTTTTGCCCCTTCTTCGGTGGCACGAGCTTCTCGATCTGATCGGTCGTCAGAATCAGACCGACGCGATCGTTGTTCTTGATCGCGCTGAACGCGCACAGGGCCGCGACCTCGGCCGCCAGCCGCGACTTGTTGGCGACGCGCGTCCCAAAGCGCTGACTCGCCGACAGATCGACGACCAGCATCATCGTCATTTCCCGCTCTTCGACGAAGACCTTGACGTAGGTCGAATCCATGCGCGCGCTCACGTTCCAATCGATCGTGCGCACGTCGTCGCCCGGCAAATACTCGCGCACCTCGCGAAACGCGAGGCCGCGTCCCTTGAACACGGACGTGTAGCTGCCGGCGAGCTGCTCCGTCGCGAGCCGGTTCGTGGTGATCTCGATCTTGCGGAGTGCTTTTAGGAGTTCCTTTGGAATCATTTGAGAGTCCCTAAAGTCGGACCCTTGGATCCAGTGATCGCTCCGCCCATGTGATCGATGTGCCTCGCCTGGAACCTTCGCAAACTGCTGCTCGACACACGCTGGCTGAAAGAAAGCGGGCGCCGGTTCACCCCGTCGGGTACCACGAAGCGCGGTCGCCGGCTCTCATGGGGGGCCGTGTCTCTTTGGCGGATCGTGATCTGGTCTTCCAAGATCCCTCACGTCGACTCGGTTTCGAAGCAGCCTTCGCGAAAAGGTCTAGAGAGAGAGGGAGAGGGAGGTCATGGAACTTCAACTACCTCGAACACGCGTCGGACGATGTCTTCGGCGGTGACTTCCTCGGCTTCGGCTTCGTAACTTAGGACTACGCGGTGACGCAGCACGTCGGGGCCAATCGCCTTGACGTCCTCGGGCGTGACGTAGCCGCGGTGGCGCAGGAAGGCGTGGGCGCGCGCGGCGAGGTTGAGCGCGATGCTGGCGCGGGGACTCGCGCCGTATTCGATCAGCGGCGCCAGATCCTTCATGCCCTTTTTCTGTGGCTCGCGCGTGGCGAATACGACGTCGACGATGTAGTCCTTGACGCGATCGTCCATGTACACGTCGCGCACGACTTTGCGCGCTTCGAGCAGCTTTTCCGGTGAGGTTTTGGAGCCGGCGTGCGCGCTCACCACGCTCGTCATGCGGTCCATCACTTGCCGCTCTTCGTCCCGTGATGGGTAGCCGACCTTGACCATCAGCATGAAGCGATCGATTTGCGCTTCCGGTAACGGATACGTGCCTTCTTGCTCGATCGGGTTTTGGGTGGCCATCACCACGAACGGATCCGGCAGCGGGTAGCTCTTGTCGCCGATCGTGACTTGCCGCTCTTGCATGGCCTCGAGCAACGCGCTCTGCACTTTGGCGGGCGCGCGGTTGATCTCGTCGGCCAGCACGAGGTTCGCGAAGATGGGGCCGAGCTTGGAGCTGAACTGGCCGGTCTTTTGATCGTAGATCACGGTGCCGATCAAGTCCGCGGGCAACAGATCCGGCGTGAACTGCACGCGCGCGAACTTGGCCGAGATGGCTTCACAGATGGTGCGTACGGTGAGCGTCTTGGCCAGGCCGGGCACGCCCTCGAGCAGCACGTGGCCGCCGGTGAGCAGACCGACCAGAATGCGCTCGATCATGTACGACTGACCGACGATGACTTTGCCGATTTCGGCGAGCAGCTCGTCGACGAAGGCGCTCTCCTTGGCGACGATTTCGTTCAGGGCGCGGACATCCTGCATGGCATTTCCTCGAAGTCGGGCCGCTATAGCGCGACCGCCGCGCCGGAGACAATCGCCCTCGGCCGGTTATTCCGGAGAAAATGCGGGGATTTGCGGCAATACGCCGCGATTTCGGCCCGCTGTACGGAAGGTTTGCCTCAGTAGAACGACACGTCGTCGATCTCGAAGCCGAAGCTGCCCTTGTTTCCGTTGTCGTCGGACAAAAAGACGAAATCGATGACGAGCAGGTGGGCGAGATCCAGATACTCGGGCACGCCCCAACCGGCCTGATGAAGCCCCGTACCGTTGCCGAAGAAGACGTTGAATTGCTGCCAGGCGGGCGAGAGCGCCGTCGTTACGTAGTAGTCGTCGCCACAGGTCAGCGTGCTCGTGGCCACGCAGGTTCCGCCGCCCGACGGAGCTTGCGTCGCGAGCGTCGAGAACGTGGTCCGCAGCGTCAGGCTCGCGCCGTTCGTGCTCTTGGCCCAAAATGTCAGCCCGGAGAACTGCGCGGCATTGTAAGCCCCACTGCCGTTGACCGAGACGCCGAGCAGCGCGGCGTGTCCCGCACCATCGAGTCCGCTGCCCGAGAGGCTCATGGCCCACGAGCTCCCGGCGCGATCGCTGATGGGGACGGGTTTGAGGTTGGTGCCGGCCGGGGGCTGCGTGACGCCGACGTCGCTGTAGATGAACCAGCCGCCCTTGCGGGCGGGATTGGGACAAATGGCCGTGTCTTGATCTTCGAGATCGTCGATCATGAGTGGGCTGGTGCAGCCGACTTGCGGCGTGCCGCCAGTGCCGCCCGCGCCCGCGGTGCTGCCGCCCGCGCCGGATGAGCCGGCGACGCTACCGCCAGCGCCGGGTGCGCCGGCGCTGTTGCCGCCTGCGCCAGGCGAACCCGCGACGCTGCCGCCCGCGCCGGAACCGGCGTCGCCACCGGCTGGGGCGCCCGCGGCGCCAGCGCCTGCCTGACCGGCCCCGCCGCTCGCGCCCGAGGCTCCGCCGGCGCCGCCTGGTTGTGGCGAGGTGCCGGCGCTGCCGCCGCTCATGGTCTGGTCGCCCGGGATGGGCGGCGCCGCGCCCTGACACGCCAAAACCATCGTAGCAAAAAGACAGATCCCCACATGAAACTCGCGCATCCTGGGCTCCTATTCAAAGCGGCGCAAGCACGAGCGCCTACTGAGCTAGACGCCGCGGGTGGGCAAATGTCGCGCTCTGCGCGGCTGCGTCAGGCCTCGACGCCGAGCAGCCAGCCGAGCGTCTCGACGACACCGAACGCGAGGAGCAGGGCCGCTGCTCCACAGATCAACCCGAGTGCGAGTCCGAGCAGCGAGCGGCGCGTGCGCACGAAATGCACCGGAATCGAGAACGGCCCGAACACGACGATCGCCACCCAAAAGCTGGCCGGATTCCAGGCGCGCTCCAGGCGCTCGGGCGAAAGGCGCGCTTCATCGAAGCGCACGATCAGATAGGGCACGAAGCCGTTCAGGAATGCCCCCAGCAACAGCAACAGCAGCTCGGCCATCGGCGGGAGCTCGCGGTGCGGCGCGCTGCCGACTACTGCTGCACGCTGTGCACGAGCTCGCCGAACGCGGTGTCTTCACCGCCCGCGGGCCGCTGGGTGCGTCCGAACTTCGCCCCTTGATTGGCGTTGAGCTCGCAGTGAATGGCCGCCGTGTATTTTTTGAGCGCGTCTTCGTACGGCTTGGTCGCGGCGAGTGTGCTGCCGAGATCGCGTAGGGCTTCGTCCATCGGCGTGCAGCTCGCGCTGGGTGGCGGCAAGGTGAGCGGCTTCGGGTTCTCGCAGCAACCGGCGCGGACCATCGCGTAGGCGGCCATGTCGTACCAGCCCAAGCGAGCGAAGATCTTCATGGCGTCCGTGGTGTTGCCCTTGCCGCCGTTGATCACCGCGCCGCGCAGCTTGCCCGCGCCGTCGCGCGGATCGGCGTTGTCGCAAACCCAGCTCATGGCCGGCGCCTTGTCGAAGGTCCCTTTGGGCATATAGCCCGCCACGCACGAGCCCACTTTGTCGCTGCCGGCGGATTGGCTTTCACCCGTAACCGGCACCTCCGGCATGTCGATCGCCTTGGCGCTCTCTTCAGGTGGCGCCGCCTTGGGGACTTCGACGACTTTGACTTTGGGGTGACGCATCGCCGAAAATACCCAACCGCCGATCAACCCAGCCGAGATACCCGCTACGGCCAAGACCAGGATCCGCGACGGCTTTTTCGGCGACGGACTGGTGGCCATCGAGCGCCTCGCCGAAGTCGGCGCGAGACTCACGGGTAGCACCGGCAAGGGTGGCGGCGTCGTCGAGTTGTGCGGATGGTCGGGAATGTCCTCGCCGGCGTGTTCGACGAACCAACGCGCCAGTTCTCGCTTGAGCGGCCGCAGATCGTGGCTTCGCACCCCGCGATCCTTGGCAAGTGCATGGAAGAGCGCGGCTTTGAGCGCGCCGTCGACGCCGGTTTCGCCGATCGCCGACTCGAGCTCGTAACCGCCGCGTGGGGGAGCCTCGCCGAGCAGCATGACGTGAAGTAGCGCCGCAACACCCCAGCTATCATCGGGCTCGGAGGGCGAATCACCCGGCTCCCACTCCGGTTGGCGATAGGCAAGATCGCTCGGGATCGGTCCGAGCGCGAGCACCGGCCCTTCACGACCCTCGGGCTCGAGCACGATGTTGTCCGGGTGGACCAGGCCGTGTGCGGCGCCGGCTTCGTGCAACGTCGCCAGGGCGTCCGCGACGCGCAGCGCCGAGCGCACGGCGTCTACCGGCGCCTTTTTCCCGATTGCCGCGAGGCGCTCGCTCAGCGTCTCCCCGGGCACTTCTTCACAGACGATCAGGTGCTTGCCGTCGAGCTCGCACAGCTCGAGCACCTTGGCCACGTGGGCGTGGTTGAGGCCCTTGGCCTTGGTGATCGCTTTGTACGCCGGAGCTTCGACCACGAGTACGAGCACGCGTTCGCTGCTCTGCGTGTCGGTGGCACGATAGGCGTGCGGCGTGAGCTCATTCGCGAGTCGTTCGTCGACTCGATATCGAGAGCTGATGACCAATCCGGGTTCGAGGCCGGTGCTGCCCGCTGAACTCACGTCTTAAGCCCTGTGTAGGTTGACCGAAGCGTCGCATGTATCCGCGCTGCGCGTCCAGCTCGCTAGGACGGTGAAGCCAGGTGCAAATTCCGCCGGCTGTCCGGGTGCACGCCAAACGAGCTTGAACAAGTGATTAGCGCTCGATTTGAGGAGCCTCGAGCGGACCGTCGTCGAGCGTCGGCCTGACTGGGCAGATCACCATTTTGCGGGGCTTGGGGCCCCGCGGCCCGGCACACTAAACTCTCCGGCATGGAGGTTTTGGCAGGCACGTCCGGCTTCAGCTACCCGGAGTGGCGCGGCCTCTTCTACCCGCGCGAGCTGCCCGATTCGTCGATGCTCGCCTACTACGCCGAGCGGTTACCGAGCGTCGAGATCAACAACACCTTTTACCGGATGCCCAAGCCCGAGCTGCTGACCGGTTGGGGCGCGCAAGTGCCCCCGAACTTTTGCTTCACGCTCAAGGCCTCGCGGACCATCACCCACTTGCAAAAGCTCGCCGGCGTCGGCGACGCGGTGGCTCACCTGTTCTCGGTGGCCGAAGCGCTGACGGACAAGCTCGGCGCGATCTTGTTTCAGCTGCCCCCGTTCGTGAAGAAAGACCTGGGGCTCTTGCTCGAATTTCTCGGCACGCTGCCGAGCGCCCGCCACTCCGTGCTGGAATTCCGGCATCCATCTTGGTTTGCCGACGACGTGTACACGGCGCTCTCGGACGCCCGTGTCGCGCTGTGCGCCGGAGATCTGGACGAGCTCGAGAAATCTCCGCCGCTGGTGGTGACCGCGCCGTTTGGGTATTTGCGTCTGCGCCGACTCGACTACGACGTGAAGATGATCACGGACTGGGCGGAACGCGTGGCCGCGCAGAGCTGGCAGCGCGCGTACGTGTACTTCAAGCACGAGCAGCTCGGTCCGTTTTTCGCGCAGACCCTGCTGGCCGGGCTGCGAGGCGAGCCGCTGCCGGATTTGGCGTCGGTGCGCGCTTCGCTGCCGCCCGTGTCCGGCGCCGCCAAGGCGAAGTCCGCGCGACCGCGCGCGTCGAAGGCCGCTCCCTCGCGTGCGTCGAAGGCCCCTCCCGCGCGCGCGTCGAAGGCCGCTCCGCCGCGCGCATCGCGGGCACCGCGCAAGAAACCCGACGATAAATAGGCGCTCCTTCAACTCGGTCGACTAGTGCTTGAGCGACACGGACTGGATTTGGAGTCTGCTTGTTGCATGCCTTGCGACTACCGCGACGCGTGGGAGAGCAGGCGCCGGTCTCGCCGGCTCCTGTACTTGGGCGGGGCGGGCCTTCCGTTTCCGTGATCTGGTGCTCCGAGACAGACGCGTCGCTTTGCGGGGCGACTGCCCCTCTGAGCATTGGCCACATCTCAAGCTCAACCAGCAGCATTCCTGGGGTGCAGTGGCGAATGCCCCGCAAGGCGGCGCCTCAGGCTGGGAGCGGCAGATCACGGCGTGGAACAGAGGCCATTACCCAGGGAGAGCCGGCGGACCCGGCGCATGCTGTTCTAACAAGCTGCCAAGGTCGCGAGAGTTTTCGGCAGGAACTTCACAAGAAATGTGATGAATGCTCAGACTGCCCCTGCGCCCCGGGGAGCGCGACTTGCCCATGCAGGCGCGCGTTCAGGCCAGCCCAAGCTCGCTCTTGAGCGCGCTTGCCAGCCGCTGATACTGCTCGAGCGAATTGTAGAGCTGCGCTGCCACGCGCACGAAACCCGACGCGCGCCCCGGCCAAGCCACGACGAAGGTTTCGATCCGGTGACGTTCGCGCAGGGCCGTGTAGAGCGCTTCGGGCGTGGGGACTTTGGGTGTTCGCTCGGGTAGCAGAACGGCCGCGAGCGAGCCGAGCATCTCGTTCGGGCAGGGCGGCTCGCTGCCGAGCGCTTCGCACAGCATGTCGCGGGCGGCCAGCACCAGCGAGTGATTGCGCGCGCGCAAGCCCGCTGCTCCGCCCGGCACGGCGTTCTCGAGCACACGCAGCGCGCTCGGAATGGACAAGATGGCGCTCGGATCCGATGAGCCCATCCAGTCGAACTCGAGCAGGAATCGCGAGCGATCCGTGCGCGTCGCGGAGGCGCCGTGGCTGATCACCAGCGGGCGAATCTGGGCTTGGCGCTCGCGCGGGACCCACAAGAATGCCGCGCCTTTCGGCGTGAAGCACCATTTGTGGAAATTACCCGTGTAGTAGCTCGCGCCGAGCTGTGCGAGCGAGAGCGGCAGCATGCCGGGCGCGTGCGCGCCGTCGACGAGCGTGTCGATGCCGCGCGCGGAGAGCCCGCGAACAAGGCGCTCGATCGGCATGACCAGGCCCGTCGGGCTCGTCACGTGGTCCAAGAGGACGAGCTTGGTCTTGGCCGTGACGCGAGCGAGCACCGCGTTCACGATCTCGTCGCTCGAGCGAACGGGAAACGGGATTGGTACTGGTCGAGCAATGGCCGAGCGTCGCGCTGCCCAATATTGGGCGGCGTTACGGCACGCGGCGTACACGTGGTCGGTGAACAGTACTTCATCGCCCACGCCGAGCGGCAGCGATGCCAGCACGGTGTTCACGCCTTCCGTGGCGTTGCGCACGAACACCAGATCTTCGGCCTGCGCGCCCAGGAACGGCGCGAGCGCGTTGCGCGTTTCGTCGAGCATCCCCTCGAGCTCGCGGATGAAAAACTGGAGCGGATTGCTCTCGAGCTGAGCGCGCAGCTCGCTTTGCCTTTCGAGCACTTCGCGCGGGCAGGCGCCGAATGCACCGTGGTTCAAATGCGTGATGTTCGGATCGAGCAGAAACTCGACTTTCATGGAAACGAGCCCGGCTTGAACAGCTCGCCGAGATCCGGTGACGCCGCTACCGTGGCCAGCACCGGAACGCCAAGCATGAGCTCCACCGATTTGAGCAGCGCGCTGTGCGTGTAGTGCGCCTGGGCCGCATAGTGCGGCTTGATCATCGGACCGAGCGCCAAGAACGGGAGTTTGTCCGAGCTGTCGCCTTCGTCCCAAACCAGAAAGATCACGGAGCTTTGTTGGTCCGCATAGGCGATCAGCGGCGGTAGCGCGGTCCGGAGCCAGTCGTCTCCAGCGCGAACGAGGTCTTGCCCAGGGCAACCGCGCTGACCGTGCATGTCGTGGCACTGGTTGGGCGTGATGAAGACGTACGGCGAGAGCTTGTCTGCGGCGAGGTCGGCTGCCAACGCGCTGTACGGCTTGTGATGCGCGACGCAGTACGCGTTGTCCGGAGACGGCGGATCTCCAGAGACATCACGAAAAAACACGAACGGATTGTGCTTGGGCGCGTAGAACTCGAAGTAACGAATGGGACACGCGCCCGTTCGCTCGTTCAGGCCTTCTTGGTAGGCCGTCCAATCGAGGCCGGCTTGCTTGAGCTGTGTGACCAGATGCTGCGTGCTGCCCGTGCTGTTCGAGGCCGAGGGGGCCGAGTCGTCGCTGAAGGTGTTGTCGGAAAAACGGTTCGTGCCGGCTTCCATCCAGACGTAGTGCGGCTCGCTCGGGATCTCGTGCGGCAGCTGGTCGTCGAAGTTCTCGGCGTGCGCGTATTTGTCGAGCAAGCCGTGGATGTACGGCGCGTTTTCGGGGCTATAGACTTGTGCCGCGTCGTGATTCTCGAGCGGGATCACGAAGACGTGCTTGATCTTGCTCGAGCGCTTTCCGCCGCCGAGCACCGGGGCAACGGCGCTCGCGGCCACGGCGCTCGACGCGGGCGCGGCTGCGCGGAGCGCGGCGGCCATCGCTGGCGCAGGCGGCGCGGAGGTCGCGTGCGCTTCGGGTTCGGGGGGCGCGCCTTTGCACTCGTTCAGGCAAACGAGTAGCGCGAGCCAGAAGGGACCGCGGCGGGGCGATTGCACTCCGCCATTGTGCCCGATTTACGGCGGTTGTCCTACTCGGCGGACGGCGCGGCCGCGGCGTGTGAACGTTCGGTGCCCGGCTCGGTGTTGCTCGTGATGCGCATGCCGTAGAACGAGCGCCAGACGAAGAACAGCATGCCCGCGCCGAAGACGACTGCGAGCACGGTCGCCGTGCCGCGCTCGAGCTGAATGGCGAGCTCGACCGCGAGTAGGCCGAAGAGCGTGGTGAACTTGATGATCGGGTTCATGGCCACCGAGGAGGTGTCCTTGAAGGGATCGCCCACGGTATCGCCCACGATGGCCGCTGCGTGCAGCTCCGAGCCCTTCTCCTTGAGCTCGACCTCGACGATTTTCTTGGCGTTGTCCCAGGCGCCGCCGGCGTTGGCCAAGAACAAAGCTTGGAACAGGCCGAACAGCGCGAGCGAGATCAGGTAGCCGATGAAGAAGAAGGAATCGACGCAAGCGAACGCCAGCGTGGCGCAGAAGATGGTCATGAAGATGTTGACCATGCCGCGCTGCGCGTACTTGGTGCAGATCTCGACGACCTTCTTGCTGTCCTCGATCGACGCCTTTTGCACGTCGTCGCCGAGCTTCATGTTCTTCTTGATGAACTCGACTGCCTGATACGCGCCGGCGACGACCGCCTGCGTGGACGCGCCCGTGAACCAGAAGATCACACCGCCGCCCGAGATCAAACCGAGCAAGAAGGGAGCGTGCAAGATGCTGAGCTTTTCGAGGTTGTCGTGCAGACCGTTGGTCAAAATCACGACGATCGAGAAGATCATGGTCGTGGCGCCGACGACTGCCGTGCCGATTAGCACGGGCTTGGCGGTGGCTTTGAAGGTGTTGCCCGCGCCGTCGTTCTCTTCGAGCAGCTCCTTGGCGCGCTCGAAGTCCAGCTTGAAGCCGTGCGCTTTCTCGATTTCAGCGGCCACGCCCTCGATCTCCGTGATCTGCGAGAGCTCGAACACCGACTGCGCGTTGTCCGTCACCGGACCGTAGGAATCGACCGCGATCGTGACCGGGCCCATACCGAGGAAGCCGAAGGCGACCAGGCCGAACGCGAACACCGCGGGAGCTTGCATCAGCGACGCGAGCCCCTGATCGCCGTCCATGCCGCTGAAGAAGTAGGCGAGGCCCATCAGCGCCGTGACGACGATGCCCATCCAGAAGGCGCTGTAGTTGCCGGCGGTGAGGCCGGACAAGATGTTGAGCGACGGACCGCCCTCGCGCGACGAGGTGACGACCTCCGCCACGTGCGCCGACTCCGTCGAGGTGAACACCTTGATCAGCTCGGGGATGATCGCGCCGGCCAGGGTGCCGCAGCTGATGATCATCGACAGCACCCACCAGAGTGAGCCGTTGCCGAGGTCCGGGATGAGCAGGTGCGACACGAAGAACGTGACCGCGACGGACAGGAAGGAAGTGAGCCAGACCAGCCAGGTCAGCGGGTGCTCGAAGTTCACCTTCTTCTTGTCGCCGATCAGGCTCTTCTGCAGCACCTCGTTGCCGAGGTACGAGGCCGCGCTGGTCACGATCATCGTGATGCGCATGGCGAAGATCCAGACCAGGAGTTGTACTTGGATTGCCGGGTCGTGAACGGCGAGCAGGATGAAGGAAATCAGCGCGACGCCGGTCACGCCGTACGTCTCGAAGCCGTCCGCGCTCGGGCCGACGGAGTCGCCTGCGTTGTCGCCCGTGCAATCGGCGATCACACCTGGGTTGCGCGCGTCGTCCTCCTTGACCTTGAACACGATCTTCATCAGATCCGAGCCGATATCGGCGATCTTGGTGAAGATGCCGCCGGCGATGCGCAGGGCGGAGGCGCCCAGCGACTCGCCGATCGCGAAGCCAATGAAGCAAGAGCCCGCGTAGTCGCCGGGCACGAACAGCAAGATGAACAGCATCAGCATCAGCTCGACGCTGATCAGCAGCATGCCGATGCTCATGCCGGCGCGCAGCGGAATCGCGTACACGGCGTGCGGAACGCCGCGCAAGCTGGCGAAGGCCGTGCGCGAGTTGGCGTAGGTATTGATGCGAATGCCGAACCAGGCGACGCCGTAGCTGCCCAGAATGCCGACCACGCTGAAGGCCAGGATGATCAGCACCTTCGCGGTATCCATGTGCTGCAAGAAGCCGAAATAAAGCACGATGATCGCGCCGATCAGTACCTCGAGCGCCATCAGGAACTTGCCCTGCGTGATCAGGTACGTTTTGCAAGTCTCCCAGATGATCTGCGAGACGTCGGTCATCGATTTATGCGCGGGCAGGTTCTTGACCTGAAACAGCGCAACGATGCCGAACGCGAGACCGAGGGCCACCACGATCAGACCGAGCATCAACAGCGAGCGCCCACTCATGCCGAGCACCTGCACGGTCGCGAGGTCCGGCAGAATCAGATCCGCCTCGCCGCCGTGCGGCTCTGCGGCGCGCGCCAGCGCAGGAGTCAGGAGGAATGCCGACCCGAGCAGGCAGGCAAAGAGCGTCGCGAGGAAGGCACCGAGTCGGCGTTGCAAGATACTGGCTCCTGTAGAGTGAGGACTGCGAAGCGGCTCGGCTTCGCGCGGCTGCTCTAGCGCAGCGCGGCCGCGGCTACTAGCACGCGACGGAGGGCGGCTCAAGGTATCGGATATCAATCAGGAATCACCGAGTTGGCGACAGACATTTCCAGCCATCCGTCCGGGCAACGGTGGTTTTCGGGTGTTTGTCTTCCAAAGCCGCCGGGGCATGCTCCGGAGCCATGCGACGAAGGACGACCGTGATCACGTTGATTGGGCTCCTGGCACTGCCGGCCCTGGCGCTGGCCTGGAATCAAGTTGCGCCGTTCCACGCCAAAGTTCATGGCCACGAGTTTTCCAAGGCTTTGGTCGAGAGCGACGGCTGCTCGGTCAAACTAAAGCTCTACTTTGACGCGCCGGCCGAGCGCTACGAGCCCGCGGACAGCCTGCGCAGTTTCTATCGTTTCCATGCGCGCCTGCGCTTCGACGCGGCTCCGAACCTAATCACCGGTGTGTTCAACAACGCGGCGCCGGGTTCCCGCATGTACGAGACCACGCTCGATGCGAGCGCCGACGGCTGCTGGGCGAAGACGCAGCACAAGCTCGAAGGCGTCGACATCGAGGGCTGTCGCAATCGCGGCTGCACGCCGGAGAACTTCAAGTAGCTCAGGGAGGTTCGGCGCGACCGCCGAGATCGTCCCCCCAGCATTCCACGCCGTCGTCAGCGCGCACGCCGCAGCCGTGCGCATCTCCGAGCGAGATCTCGCGAAACGGATCGAGTGGTGGATTCGTGGCGTAACCGCTTTGCTGCCCCCAGCACACGACGATGCCAGTCGCCGCGTCGATGCCGCAGCCGAAGTTGGTCGACACGGCGAAGTCGGAAAATACGCCGGGCAGAGGTGGCGGCGAGAAGTCCTGGTCGCCCCAGCACTCGAGCGTGCCGTCGGATCGCAACCCGCACGTCGTCAGCGAGCCGCCCGATTCGATCTTGGTGAACGTACCGGCGGGCGCGGCGAGCTCGTTCACGAGATTGTCCCCCCAGCATTGGACGGTGCCGTCGACTAGCAATCCGCAGGTGTGCTGGTAGCCAGCCGTCACTTGTTTGAACGTGCCGTCCGGCGGCAAAGCCTGGCCGCATTGACCGATCGTGCACGCGTCGGCGCGCCGGCCTGCGCCCCAGCACACGACCCGGCTGTCGCTGCCGAGCGCGCACGAGTGGTTGCCGCCTACCGACACCGCCACGAAGTTTCCGCTCGGTGGCAGAGACTGACCGCATTCGTCGTTGACGCAGTTCTGATCGGTGGTGCCGGCGCCAAAGCAGGCGATCGTGCCGTCGAGCCGCAGCGCGCAGCTGTGATTGCTGCCGGCCGAAACGGCTGAGAACGCACCGGCGGGTGCAAGCGCCTGACCGCAATCGCCCGACGCTTGGCACGCGGACGGATCGGACGGCGGGGTCGTTCCGCGTCCCCAGCACAGCAGAGTATTGCTGGTGGTCACGCCACAGCTGTGCCAGCTGGCCGCCGACACGCTCGTCATCGCCACCGTTCCGGCCCAGCTCGGACCAGGGGCACGCACGCCCGAGACGGAGCCGTCGAGATCCTCGGGACGCACGATGGGCGCAGCATTGGCGGGAATCGAGCTCACGGTGTCTGCGGTCGGCACGCCAGGAGCGCCGCCAGGCGTGGCGGTGCCGGCGTTGCCGCAGCCGATCACTACGCTGAGGACGGTGCTGGCAGGGAACACCCTGCGGAGCGCGCGATAGCCGACGCGGATCACGGCAAGCACGCGCTCCTGAACACGTGCGTGGTGCCATCGTTGGTTTGGATCACGAGATCGCTGCGGCCGTCGCGATCGAAGTCGAGCGCCGTGACCCGCTGCACGTCCGATCCGCGGAGCGGCAGCGACGTGATCACGGGGCTCGCGAAGCTGCCGTTGCCCTGGCTGAGCACCGTAGCCACCTGCGCGCCGTCTTGGTCGTTGGCCGCGACCGCGACGATGTCGTCGACCTGATCGCCGTTGAAATCGCCGACGCCGAGCGTCCCGTCGTAGGGTAGCGGCACCTCCACCGCACGGGCGAGGCTGCCGTCGCTGCCCGCGAAGGTCACGCGCAGGGCCGTGCCGGAAACGAAGCCCGTGCCGGCCACGTCGCTGCGGCCGTCGTGGTCGAAATCGCCGGTGAGCTCGCCGCTGAGCGTCGCCGTTTGCGTGTGCGTGCCGTCGGTGCCTGCGATGAACGTGTCGCACACGCCGCTGTGAAAGATCGCGACGTCCCGCGGCAGCGCGTCGTCGAAGTTGGCGACCGCCGCGGACTCCGGGCCGTCGTACGAGTGCCCGAAAGCGTGATCCACGAGGCTGGACTCGCCCAGCGACGATAGGATGTGGACCGCGTCGAACTGAACGACGGCGAGCACTTCGTCGAGCCCGTCGCCGTCGAAATCGGCTGCGGCGAGCAGCGCGGGAGCCGGCGTGATGAAATAGCGCGCCGCAAACTCGTAGCTCAGGCCGCCAGCGCCATGAAACACATAGAGCTCGTCCGGGTCCGTGGACGCGACGACGAGATCGGGCACCGCGTCACCGTCGAGTCGCGCGGGCAGCGCGTCGAGCAGCTGGCCGGCGATGCGTAGCGGAATCGAGGTAGGTGTACGAAAGCCGCCGGCCGCGTCGCCGAGTGCGATCGATACCGTGTTGCTCCCGCCGTCGACCGACAGATTGTCGGGGATGCCGTCGCCATCGACGTCCACCAGGCGGCCGAGGGCGACGCCTGCGGGCCAGGTCAGTGAGGCAGAGCAGGCGGGCGGTGTCGCCGTGTCGACGCAACGAATCTGATTCCCTGTATCGGTCTCGCATCGAGGAGCGACGCCGGGACAGGTCTTGTCGTCCCAGGACGTGTACCCTTCGCCGCCCGAGCAGATGCGATAGCCGCCTTGCGAGCCCACGCACTGCTGCTCTCCGTCCTCGCAGTCGTGGCTGCCGAGGCTGCAGCCCTCGAGCATGCCGGACAAGAGCGTGAACATGATGAGAGCCAGCAGGCGACGAATCGAGCACATGCGGTCCTTGGGGCGTCGCGCGAGTCCGCTCAACACCGCGCCTGCACGAGCAAGCCTCGTGCCATGGTTGCTGGCCAATAGGCCCCGCGATTTGCGGGCGATCGAACGCCCGAGCGCCTCGCTTGTGTGGCCAGCAAGCACAGTGTGTCTCGCTCTCACGTGGGCCTGATCATCTTGCTCTAGAGCTCTATCTGCGCGCCGATCTCCATCACGCGATCGGACGGGATGCGGAAGAACTTGGTGGCGGGTTGGGCATTGCGCGACATGAACGCGAAAATGCCCACTCGCCACGGCGCCATGCCGGGGTGATTCGTCGCGATCAGGTTCTCGCGACCGAGGAAGAACGTCGTGTGCTCGACGGTGTGGATCAACCCGGCGTCGATCAGGAGCTTCGGCGCGTCCGGCTGTTCCATGAAGCCGTAGTGCGCGACGATGCGACAGAAGCCGTGCTCCAGCGTTTCGAGCTTGAAGCGCTCGGATTCCGCCACGCGCGCGGCGTCCGCCGTCATGATCGTGAGCAGCACGATGTGCTGATGCAGCACGCGATTGTGCAAGAAGTTGTGCAAGAGCGCGGGCGGCGTGCCGTCTCGCACGCTGGTCATGAACACGGCCGTGCCGGGCACGCGCGCGGGCATCTCGACCGCGATCACGTCGTAGAAATCCGACAGCGGCAGCATCTGTTCGCGGAAGCGCTCGGATAGGATCTCGCGTCCGCGTTTCCAGGTCACCATCAGCGTGAAGATAGCCGCGCCGATCACCAGCGGAAACCAGCCGCCGTGCTCGATCTTCGCCGTGTTGGCGCCCACGAAGAACATCTCCGGCACGAAGAACAAGAGGCTGAGCGGGATGGCCTTCCAATACGGCCAGCCCCAGCCGTAGCGCACCAGGAAGAACGCCAAGATGGTCGTGATCACCATCGTGAGCGTGACCGCGATGCCGTACGCGGCGGCGAGGGCACTCGACGACTTGAAGCCCAGCACGAGGCCGATGGCCGCGAGCATCAGTGCGTAGTTGACGCTTGGGATGTAGATCTGCCCGCGCTCGTGAGCGGAGGTGTGGCGGATCGCGAAGCGCGGCAGAAAGCCGAGCATGGTCGCTTGGCTCGTCAGCGAGTACACGCCGGAGATCAACGCCTGGGAAGCGATCACCGTGGCCGCCGTGGAGAGCGCGACCATCGGATAGAGGCCCCAAGCGGGCACCATGCGAAAAAACGGATTTTCGATCGCCTCGGGACGGCGCATCAAGAGCGCGCCTTGGCCGAAATAGTTGAGCAAGAGCGCCGGGAACACGACCGAGAACCAGGCTAAACGGATCGGTTTGCGCCCGAAATGCCCGAGGTCCGCGTAGAGCGCCTCGCCGCCGGTCACGGCCAGGAACACGCCGCCCAGCACGAGCAGGCCGGGTCGACCGTGCGTTATCAGAAACTTGACGCCGTAGCTCGGGCTGATCGCCATCAGCACATGCGGGTAGTGAACGATGTGGCTCACGCCGAGCGCGCCGATCGTGCCGAACCAGACCAGCGTGACGGGGCCGAAGATCGCGCCGATGCCGCCGGTGCCGCGCTTTTGCGCCATGAACAGGCCGATCAAAATGGCGATCGTGAGCGGCACGACCCAGCGCTCCATGCTGGGCGCGGCGACCTCGATGCCCTCGACCGCAGACAGCACGGAAATGGCCGGGGTGATCATGCCGTCGCCGTACAAAAGCGCGGAGCCGAACACGCCCAAGAAGATCAGGATCAAGTATTTACTCGAGCGGCGCAGGCTGGAGCTCGAGAGCGCCATCAGCGCCAGAATGCCGCCCTCGCCCTTGTTGTCGGCGCGCAGCACGTACGCGATGTACTTGAACGTGACCATGATGATCAGCGACCACGAGATCAGCGAGAGCACGCCGAGGATGTTCGGGTGGCTCGTATCGAGCCCGTGTTCGCCGAGGAAACATTCACGTACGGAGTACAGTGGGCTGGTGCCGATGTCGCCGTACACGACGCCCAGGGCTCCGAGCGCGAGCTTCATCATGCGATCGTCGGGGTGCCCCTCTCCGTGCGCATCCGGTGCTGGGTTGTTGGGGCTCGACGGGGCGAGGCTGCTCGCGCGGGACGCCGGCGCGTGCGGCGCCGGTGCGACGGTTGGCTCGGACATGGACGGGCGCAGGCTAGCGCAAAAACGCGCTGTCCGCGTCAATCGCGAAGCCAGAAGACCGTGAACGCGTCGCCCCCTTCACCGGGCTCCGCTGGGCGTGAATGCTCGATATAGCTCGATCTTCCGAGCTGTTCGCGTACCAATGCTTTGAGCGCCCCGGTACCGTGTCCGTGGAGCACGAAGCCGACCGGTTCGCCGCCGCCGAGCATGCGATCGATGAAAGCGTCGACCAGGGTTTCAGCGGCTTCCGCGCGTTCTCCGCGCAGATCGAGCGTGTTGTCCTGCGAGCGGTGCGCCTGAGCGAGAGGTTTCGGCGATGTTGCGGAGCGCGGCTTGCGCTTGGTATTCACAGATGATTTCGCGCTGCCGCCGCCGAGTACGACGAGCTCGCTCACTTTGACGGTGAGCTTCATCTGACCGAGCAACACGCGCGCCGTATCGGTGTCGACGAGTTCCAGCAGCTCACCTTGGGTGCCGAGCGTGCGATGTCGCACCGTTTGTCCGACCCGAAGCGCGATCGCCCGCTCTGGGCCGTCAGCGGCTCGCGGCGGAGGGTCGTCGCGCGCGACCAGCGGGCTGCCGATCGCGACCTGGGCCGCGATGCGGCTCACTCCGCGTTCGAGTTCGCGCAGCTCCGCGCGGTTCTCGCCGCCCTTTCTCAGTTCTTTGCGGATAGTCTCGAGCTCTTTGCGCGCGCTGCGTACGCTGGCGCGCAGCTCGGCGACCTCCCGATCGGCTTCGCGCGCGGCCTGCTGACGAAATGCGTGGCGCTCGGCCTCGAGCTCCGCGATGAGTTCGCGCTGGCGAGTGCGGTCGAGCTCCGCCTCCGCGCGTAGCCGCTCGAGCGCTGCGCGTTCGCCGCCGATTTCGCGCAGCATGTGTTCGCGATCGACGGCGTGCTGGGGCAAGAGCGCGTGCGCGCGCCGCAGAATCTGTTCCGAAAGCCCGTGCCGTGCGGCGACGGCCAGCGCGCTGGAGGCCCCGGCCGCGCCGAGCAGGAGTCGAAAAGTGGGGGCCATGCTCTCGAAGTCGAAACCGACGGAGGCGTTTTCGAAGCGCGGATGCTCGGCTGCGAGCTCCTTCAGCCGCTCGTAGTGCGTGGTGACCGCGACGCTGGCTCCGCGCTCGACCAACGCCTCGAGCACCGCCGCTGCGAGCGCCGCGCCTTCTTCTGGATCCGTGCCCGCGGCGACTTCGTCGAGCAGCACGAGCGCGCTCGGGCCGGCGGCGCTCACGATGCGGGCCAGGCTTTGCACGTGCGCGCTGAACGTGGAGAGCGAGCGCGCAATCGATTGCTCGTCGCCGATGTCGCACAGCACCGGCTCGAAAAATCCGAGTCGTGATTCGGCGTCCACGGGCACCGGCAAGCCCGCGCGCGCCATCCACGCCACGAGGCCGAGCGTCTTGAGCGCGACCGTTTTGCCACCGGCGTTTGGTCCGGAGATGATCAGCGCGCCGTGCTCGGGCAGGCGAATGTCGTTTGCGATTACCTCGCCCTCGGCGAGTAAGAGTAGCGGGTGACGTGAGCGCTTCAGATCGAGCACGGGTTCTGCGTCGAGCTCGACGACGACCGAGTGCGTTTCGGCGGCCCAGCGCGCCGCTGCGCGGCACAGATCTGCGACGATGCACGCGAAAAAAGCCTCTTCACACGGATCGGCCAACTCGCCCACTTGCGTCGAAAGTAAGCCGAGCACGCGCGCTTCCTCGCGCGCGGCTTCGGCCTCGGCCAGGCGCAAACGATTGCCGAGCTCGCTCAGCTCGCGCGGTTCGACGAACAGCGTACCGCCCGACGAGCTCGAGCCGAGCACGATGCCCTCGACCGGCAAGTGCGCGTCCGAGCGCACCGGCAGCACATAGCGACCTTCGCGCTCGGTGTAGTATTGGCCTTGCAGGAGATCCGCGTAGCGGCCGAGCATCTGCGTGAGGCGACGCTTCAAGTCGCTCTCGACCTCGCGCTTTTTGGCGCGCGCCGCCGCCAGTGACGGAGCTGCGCGATCGGCGACCTGACCGTCGGGCTCGATGCTCGCGGCGAGCCGCTCGCGCAGCGGCTCGAGCGCGCCGTCGAGACCGCGACGGACTGTCCCGGCTCGCTCGTGCTCGTCAACAACGTGGTGAGCCAGTCGGTGCCGCACCTGCACCTGCACGTCATCCCGCGCCGCCCGAAGGACGGGCTCCGGTTCTTCCTCGGTCCGCGTCACCCCTACCAGGACACGGACGAGGCGGCGGCAGTCGCTCAGCGCATCGGGGACACCCTGCGCAGCGACGGCGCCGAGGCTTCACCCTGAGCCGTTCAGCCCAAGCAGGACGGGTCGAACGGTCGTGATTCCAGGTCTTTACGGGGGTGAACGGACGGTGAGACGCGGTGAGCGGTCTCAGGTTGTACGTCCGATCAGGTGGATCCGGCCCATGGTCACGGCTCGTACTGCGATAGTCACGGTGCGCGGACGGGCGGCGAGGGTCACCAGCCGGTCACCGTCCGCGATATCGCGTCACCGACGACGGAGGTGGGTATGACGGTCCTGGGATGGGTCGCCGTTCTCGTCGGAGCGTGGT